>JBBREC010000121.1:0-11625 GCA_038203295.1 Caulobacterales bacterium | reverse complement strand
TGGCGAGCGTGACCTCGCGTCATGGCGCTGGCAGGTAGCGCGAAGCCGGATGGCGGACGGGGTGAGATTCGAACTCACGGTAGGCTCTCACCTACGGCGGTTTTCAAGACCGCTGCCTTAAACCACTCGGCCACCCGTCCGGGAAGCGGTGTCTAGCAGGGGTGGGGCGCGGGCTCCACTGTCCGGTTCAGCCGGCGGACGTATTGATCTGAGCTTTCGCGCGAGAGGCCGGCACGACCGGGATCTCGTGGTCGGCCAGAGGTTTCATCCAGACCTTGCGGGCCATGGCGGCTTCGAGGAAGGGCGCGAGGTCCGCGGCCTTTTTCGCCTCGCGCTCGGCGACCTCGGACTTGAACTTGCCCATCACCTCGTCGGCGAACAGTTCGAGCGACTGGCAGATGTGCTCGTGCCTGTTGCGGCCGGCCTGCTGCAGGAAGATCACCTGATCGACCCCGGCGTCCTCAAACGCGTGAACATGTTCGCGGATGTCGGCGGGCGTGCCGATGCCGCTGGCGTTACGCGCGGCGGCCTTGGTGGCGGCGATGATCTCGTCATCGCTGCGGGCGCGGGACTTCTGGAAATCCTCGAACAGGGTGGAGCGGCCGGGAAGGGCGTCGTGGGCCACCAGCGCGTTGACCGCATAGCTGAAGAACTCGAAGCCCTCCTGGCCGCGCCGGATCGCCTCGGCGCGGTCGTGATGGACCGAGAAGTTGGAGACCATGGCGAGGTTGGCGTTCACCGCGTGGCCGATGGGGACGCACGCTTCGGACCTGATGATCCCGTAGTAGATTTCCGCCCAGGTCCTGGCCTCGTCCGGATCGACGAACGAGAACGCCAGAGCGCCGAGGCCCTTCGACGCTGCGACCTTGATGGTGTCGCGGTTGGTGCAGGCCATCCACATCGGCGGGTGCGGCTTCTGGATCGGCTTGGGCACCACGTTGCGGCACGGGAAGGAGAAGCCCTGGCCCTCGAAGCCGGGGTAGGGGTCCATGACCAGCATGTTGGCGATCTGCTCGCCGGCCTCTAGCGCCAGCGCGCGTTTCTCGCGGGCCGGAATACCGAAGCCGCCCAGTTCGAGCCGCGTCGCGCCCTCGCCGATCCCGAATTCCAGCCGACCGTTGGAGATTATGTCCAGCGTCGCCAGACCCTCCGCCGTGCGGGCCGGGTGATTGTAGTTGGGGATCACCTGGCGGATCCCGTGGCCGACGCGGATGGTCTTGGTCAGGGCAGCGCAGGCCGCCAGGAACACCTCCGGCGCCGAGGAGTGGGAATATTCCTCCAGGAAGTGGTGTTCCACTTCCCAGGCGTAGTCATAGCCAAGCCGGTCGGCGAGCACGACCTGCTCCAGCGCCTCATGGAACAGCCGCGCCTCGTCGCCCTCGTTCCAGGGCTTCGGCAGCTGATGCTCATAGAAGATCCCGAACCGCATGCTTGTCTCCCGTGGCGCGTCTTCGCGCGCGCCCACCACAGCAATCTCCGGTTAACCCTGATGTAAAGGTCCTTGAGGCAAGCTGGCTTCCGACCGCGGGGGCGTCGAAGGGATTTTCGCCATGCAAAGCAAGAGTTTCGCCAGCGCCAGCCGAATCGCCCTGGTGGTCATCGCGGTGGCGTCGCTGGCCGCCTGCGCCACCCCCCAGTACGCGACCCGCGGACCCGGCGCGGGTCCGGCTGCTAGCGGGCCGAAGGGCTACAAGACCGGCCAGCCCTATCAGGTGGCGGGCATCTGGTACGTGCCCAAGGACGAGCCCAACTACGACAGGGAGGGCATTGCCTCCTGGTACGGCGACGCCTTCCATATGAAGGCCACCGCCGACGGCGAGATCTTCGACATGAACCGGTTCAGCGCGGCGCATACGACCCTGCCGCTGCCCTCGATCGTAGAGGTCACCAACCTGGACAATGGCCGCAAGCTGAAGGTGCGCGTCAACGACCGCGGGCCGTTCGTGGACAACCGCATCATCGACCTTAGCCGCGCCGCCGCCGCCGAGCTCGGCTATGACCGCAAGGGCCTGGCCCGCGTGCGGGTAAAGTACATCGGGCCCGCGCCGCTGGCCGGCCCGGACGCCGGGATGCGCTACGCCGAGGCCAGGTCGATCACCCCTGCCGCGCCGCTGGCAATTTCTACGGCGCCTTTGGCCCTGGCGTCCGCCGAGCCGGTCGTGGTGGCCAGCCTCGCGCCGCCGGCCCCGATCGCATCTGCGCCCCTGGCGCCGCTGACCGGCGCCGCGCTCGGCCCGCCCGCGGCGGGCGTGCCAGCGATGCAGACGACCCAGGCTTTCCGAATCCAGGCCGGCGCCTTCAGCAACGCCGACAACGCCCAACGGGCCGCCGCCCAGTTGTCGTCGACCGGAACTGCCGTCATCGAGCCCATCCAGCGCGGCGGGACGACCCTCTACCGGGTCATGCTGCCGGGGCCGTCCGACGAGGCGGAAGCCTATGCGCTCCGTGACAAGGTGGCCTCGATCGGCTTCGTCGACGCCAGGGTGATGCAGGCCTTCTAGACATCGGCCCCGAACTGGCCAATTTGAGCCGGTGGCGAAGGGCAAATTCATTACGTTCGAAGGCGGCGAGGGCGCGGGCAAGTCGACCCAGCTCAAGCGCCTCGTCGCGCGCCTTCAGACCGGCGGCCGTGAGGTGGTGGCCACCCGCGAACCCGGCGGCTCGACAGGCGCCGAAAGCATCCGCGACCTGGTGCTGAAGGGCGCCGCCGACCGCTGGTCGCCGGTGACCGAGACCCTTTTGATGTATGCCGCGCGCCGTGACCATATCGAGCGCGTGATCCGTCCGGGGCTGGCGCGGGGCGCCTGGGTCGTCTGCGACCGCTTCGCGGACTCGACGCGGGCGTATCAGGGCGGCGCGGGCGGCGTGGCCCCGGGCCTGATCGCGGCGATGGAGGCCCATGTGCTCGAGGCGACCCGGCCCGATCTGACCCTGCTCTTCGACCTGCCGGTCGATGTCGGGCTGCAGCGGGCGCACGCGCGCGCCGGCTCGGAGATGCGCTTCGAATCCAAGGGCGCCGCCTTCCACGAGCGGCTTCGCGCGGCCTTCCTCGCCATCGCCCGCGCCGAGCCGGAGCGCTGCGTCATCATTGACGCCCGGGGCACGCTCGACGAGGTCGAGGCGGAGGTCTGGGCCACCGTGACGGGCCGGCTGAATGGCTGAGATCCCGCATCCCCGCGAGGTGTTCGATCTCACCGGCCACGACCAGGCCGAAGACGCGTTCGAGGCCAGCCGGCGGCGCGGACGGCTGCATCATGCCTGGCTGCTGACGGGGCTAGAGGGCGTCGGCAAGGCGACCTTCGCCTACCGCGCCGCGCGCCGCCTGCTGGGCGCGCCGCACGATCCAGCCCACGGCGTGCTTGGCGCCAGCCCCGATCATCCGGTCAGCCGCCAGATCATTGCCCGCTCGCACCCCGACATCCTGGTCATCGAGCGGGCCGGCGAGGATGGCAAGCCGCGCAAGGTGATCCCCGTGGACGAGGCGCGGCGGGTGTCTGAATTTTTCTCCAAGTCGCCGGCCAGCGCGCCGCATCGGGTGGCGATCATCGATGCCGCTGACGACCTGAATGCCAACGCTGCCAATGCCTTGCTGAAGACTCTTGAGGAGCCGCCTGAGCGGGGCATCCTGTTTATGATCTCCCACTCGCCGGGCCGCCTGCTTCCGACCATCCGCTCGCGATGCCGCCGCCTGGCCTTCCAGCCGCTCGCGGTCGAAGACGCCGCCGACTTCGTGCGCGCCCGCGAAGACATCAGCGAGGAAGCCGCCCTGCGCCTCGCCCGGATGGCCGGGGGCGCGCCGGGCCGCACCTGGGCCCTGGCCGCGGGCAAGGCGCTCGACATGGACGACGCCGCCCGCGCCCTGCTGTCCGACCTGCCCAGGGTCGATGAGGCCATGGCGCTTTCGCTGGCCGACAGGTTCCGGGGCGGCGAGGGTCAGGCCCAGTTCAACCTGCTGTTCGATCGACTGGCCGAGCGTGTGCACGGTTTCGCCGTGGACCGCGCCGGGCAGGGCCTGGGCGCGCCCGACCGCTGGGCCCAGGCCTGGGAGACCCTGACCCGGCTGCCGCGCGAGGTGGAGGCGTTGAACCTCGACCGGGCCGACGCCTTCTTCGCCGCGCTGGAAGACCTTCGCCACGCGGCCCGCGCGGCCTGACCCATGCTGATCGACAGCCACGTCAACCTGCACGCGCCCCAGTTCGACGAGGATCGCGAGGCGGTCATCGCCCGGGCCCGCGAGGCCGGCGTGAAGCTCATGGTCAATATCTCCGACCGGGTCTCGCACTTCGACAAGGTGCGCGCGGTGGCCGACGCCGCCGACATCTGGTGCACCGTCGGCACCCATCCCCACGAGGCGAAGGAAGACCCGGACCTCTCGGCCGAGGTTCTCATCCGGCTGGCCGCCGACCCGCGCGTCGTGGGCATCGGCGAGACCGGGCTCGACTTCCACTATGACCTCAGCCCGCGCGACATCCAGGCCCGGGTGTTCCGCGCCCATGTGGCGGCGGCGCGGGCGTCCGGCCTGCCGCTGGTGGTGCATACCCGCGAGGCGGACGGGGTGATGGGCGACATCCTGGAAGAGGAATACGCCACCGGGCCGTTCCGCATCCTGATGCACTGCTACACCTCCGGCGCGCAGCTGGCGCAGCGGGCCGCGGCCCTGGGCGCCTGGTTCTCGGTCTCGGGGATCGCCACGTTCAAGGCGGCCGAGGACGTCCGCGCCGTGATCCGCGACATGCCCGCCGAGCGCATCATCGTGGAGACCGACTGTCCCTACCTAGCGCCCGTCCCCTACAGGGGCCGCCGCAACGAACCGGCCTATGTCGGCCATGTCCTGGCGAAGCTGGCGGAGATCCGCGGCTGGTCGATGGACGAGGCCGAGCAGCGCACCGAGGACGCCTTTTTCGCCCTTTTCGATCGGATACCGCGGCCATGACCGGCGTTCTGGAGTGCACCATCCTGGGCTCCGGCTCGTCCGGCGGCGTGCCGCGGGCGGACGGCGAGTGGGGCGCCTGTGATCCGGCCAATCCGAAGAACCTGCGCTCGCGATGTTCCCTGCTCGTTCGGCGCAAGAGGGAGGGGTCGGAGGAGGAGACCACCGTCATCGTCGACACCTCGCCGGACCTTCGCCTGCAGACCTGGCGGGCGGGGGTCAAGCGCCTGGACGCCATCCTCCTGACCCACGACCACGCCGACCAGGTGCATGGCATCGATGACGTCCGCGCCTTCTTCCTGCGCCAGCGGGCGGTGATACCCTGCCACATGGACGCCGCCACGACGGCGACCCTGCACCGCCGTTTCGGCTACATCTTCGAGCCCGAGGGCGGCTACGCGGCCATTTGCGAACCTCGCGCGATCCCACAGCACGGCCGCACCTGGCACGTGGCCGGACCGTCCGGCGCCATCCCGGTCAAGACCTTCGACCAGGACCATGGCGGCGTGCGCTCGGTGGGCTACCGGTTCGGCGGGGTGGCCTACTCCAGCGACGTGGTTAACCTGGATGACGCCGCCTTCGAGGCGATGGAAGGCCTCGACGTGTGGATCGTGGATGCGCTGCGCTATCGGCCGCACCCGACGCATTCGCACCTGGAGCGGACGCTGGGCTGGATCGAGCGCCTGAAGCCAAAGCGGGCGATCCTGACCAACCTGCACATCGACCTCGACTACGAGACCCTCAAGGCGGAGCTGCCGCCCGGCGTCGAGCCGGCCTTCGACGGCCTGCGGCTCGAACATGAATTCAGCAGTGATTTGCTGTGATTTCTCAGCCACTTAAGCTGGGTTTCCTTGCGTCAGGAAATGGCAGCAGCGCCCGGGCGATCGTGGCCGCGATCCGGGCCGGCGACCTGGCGGCCGAGCCGCGTCTGCTGGTCAGCAACAACCGCAGCGCCCCGGCGCTGGCGTTCGCCGCCCAGCAGGGCGTGCCTGCGCTGTGCATCTCGACCCAGGCCGATCCCGAGGACGCCGACGCCCGGCTCGGCGAGGCGATGACCGCCCACGGGGTCGAACTGATCGTCCTGTCGGGCTATCTGCGACAGCTCGGGCCGCAGACCCTTGGCCGGTACGCCGGCCGGATCCTCAACATCCATCCGGGGCCGCTGCCGCAATTCGGCGGTCACGGGATGTACGGCCGGCGCGTCCACGAGGCGGTGATCGCCGCCGGCGCGGCGGAGAGCGGCATCTGTATCCACCTGGTCGACGCGGAATACGATCGTGGTCCCGTGATCGCGCGCCGCAGCGTCGGCGTGCAGCCGGGCGAGACCGCCGCAACCCTCGAGGCGCGCGTGACGGCGCTGGAACCGGCGTTTTTCGTGCAGGCGCTACGGGGGATCGCCCACGGCGACCTCAACCTCCCCTAGGCAATATTTCCGATAATCTTCCTTAGGCGCAAAACCGATGTAGCCAGACGTAGCCCTCGCCGGTCCTGACACATGACCTGCGAGGTAATTGCGACCCTGCGGACAGTTCGGGACCATCGCCACGCCAGCCGAGAAGGATCTCGTGACAGCCCCATCCCCGACCGACGTCGTTCAGCGGTTCATGAAGGCCATGGAACAGCTCGAGTACGACACCGCGCTGAAGCTCGTCTCCGATGACTGCGAATACACCAACCCACCGCCACTGGGCGCCGTTCGGGGACCGGCGGGCATCCGGGGCGTGCTGGAGTCCTTCTTCTCGCCGACCCTTGAGAACGAATTCAAGGTGCTGCGGGCGTCAGCGACGGGATCGATCGTGTTCCTGGAGCGGCTCGACCGGCGCCGCCTGGCGGACAAGTGGGTCGAACTGCCGGTGACCGGCATCTACGAGGTGCACGATGGCCTGATCACTCTGTGGCGCGACTATTTCGACCTGGCGACGATCATGTCGGAGTGGCCGGCCGGCTGACGGCTCAGCCCTTCGGCGTCGGCGCCTGCAGCAGTTCGACGACGTAGCCGTCGAGGTCCTTGCACATGCCGACGATCATGCCGTCATCCCCGAACGGGGCCGGCTCGCGGGTGACCGATCCGCCGGCCTGCCGGATGCGCTCCGCCGTCGCCTTCGGGTCGGTGACGTAGAAGACCAGCTTCACCGGCGCGTCCCGGTAGTTGCGCGCCGAGCCGTCGGTCCAGTGCATCAGCACCAGCGCGCTGCGCGCCTCGTGGACCAGGATGATCTCGTCCATGTGGTCGATCTTGATCGTGCGGGTCTCGGTCATGCCGAGCGCGGCCTTGTAGAACTCGGCCGAGGCTCTGAGGTCGCTGACCCCGATGCCGGTGGCGCCGAGGAAGTCCGGAGAACGGGGCATCGCGTATCCTTGATGTGGCCACTGAAATTCCAGCCTAGCGGCCCGCCATCCGCGCGCCTACCTTAAGCTTCGAGGGGCGCTAACCGAGAGTCGAACATGCGCACTATTGCACTTGCCGCCATCGCGCTGCTCTCCAGCGCAACCGCCGCCTTCGCGGCCCCCGCCTCGGTCACCGTGACCGTCGGCCCGGAGCTCCAGAAAAAGGCCGTGGAGACATACGGCGTTCGCGACGTCGACCGGCTGGCCGCCGAGCTCAGCAAGCACGTCGCGCGGGAGCTGGCCCGGACCGGCGCCTACGACGGCGCGCGGATCGAACTGATCCTGGTCGACGCCGTGCCCAACCGGCCGACCTTCAAGCAGCTCTCCGACAAGCCCGGCCTGTCCTACGAGAGCTACGGGATCGGCGGCGCCAAGATCGAGGGTCAGGCGATCGCGCCCGGCGGCGGCGTGACCCCGATCAAATACAGCTACTACGAGACCGATATCCGCCAAGCCTGGGCCCACTCCACCTGGTCCGACGCCCAGTGGACGATGGACCGGTTCGCCTACCGTCTCGCCAGCGGCAAGGCGTTGGCCAGCCGCTGATCGGCGCGCGCGTATTGCACCAAGGCGCGGCGCACGTTCTGATCGGTCGTGCGCCGTTTTCGGGCGCGCTCCAGGACAAGCAATGACCCGCCCCGCGCCGCCCGCCGACCTGCGTCCCATCGACCGGCTGCTGGCGATCATGGCCCGGCTGCGCGACCCCGCCGACGGCTGTCCGTGGGACCTGGAACAGACCTTCACCACCGTCGCGCCCTACACCGTCGAGGAGGCCTACGAGGTCGCCGACGCCATCGAGCGGAACGATCTGACCGATCTGCGCGACGAGCTGGGCGACCTGCTTCTGCAGGTGGTGTTCCACGCGCGCATGGCCGAGGAGCAGGGCGCGTTCGCCTTCGAGGATGTCGCCCGGGCCATCAACGACAAGATGATCCGCCGCCACCCGCACGTGTTCGCCGATGAAACCTACGCCTCTCTGGCCCACCAGAAAGAGGGCTGGGAGGCGCTGAAGGCGGCCGAGCGACAGGGCAAGGGCCGCGCGGCCTCGCTGCTGGATGACGTGCCGGTGGGCCTGCCTGCCCTCACCCGCGCCGTGAAGCTCTCGAAGCGCGCAGCCAGTGTCGGCTTCGTCTGGCCCACCGTGCACGAGGTGGTCGCAAAGCTCGACGAGGAGGTCGCCGAGCTGAAGGCCGAGATCGTCGCCGGCGACCTGGAGAAAGCCCGCCAGGAGATGGGCGACGTGTTGTTCGTGGTCGCCAACATCGCCCGCACCCTGGAGGTCGATCCCGAAGACTCGCTGCGCTTCACCAACGCCAAGTTCGCGCGCCGCTTCCAGTACATTGAGGCGCGCCTGGCCGAGCGCGGCAAGACCCCGGACCAGTCCGACCTCGCCGAGATGGACGCCCTGTGGGACGAGGCCAAGGCGGCGGAGAAGGCTGAGGCCTAGGGCGCCCGCACCTCGCTGGTCGGGAACAGCTGCTCGAACTGGCCCAGCGCCTGGGGTGAGAGGCTGACAGCCAGGCGGACGGAGCCGTCCTTGCCGTCGTTGCGATTGATCACCCGGCCATTGCGGTAGAGCCAGGCGATCGCCTTGCCCTCCCCGGCCGGCGCGTAGACGTCGACCGGCGGCGCCTCGTCGACCAGGGACGCGACCACGCTGAGGAGCTCCGGACAGCCCTCGCCCGTCACCGCGGAGACCGGGATAGCGGGCGGATGGGCCCGTTTCGCGTCGCCGGCCACGATCGGGCGATCGTCGGCGGGCAGCAGGTCGATCTTGTTCCAGACCTCCAGGATGCGCCGCTCGTCCATGTCGACGCCCAGTCGTTCCAGAACCTTGCGGACGTCGCCGGCCTGGGCCTGAGTCTCCTCGCTGGCGATGTCGCGCACATGCAGGACGACTTCGGCTTCCTTGACCTCTTCCAGTGTGGCGCGGAACGCCTCGACCAGCTCATGTGGCAGGTCGGAGATAAAGCCCACGGTGTCGGACAGAATCGCCGGGCGGCCGTCGGGCAGTTTCAGGGCGCGCAAGGTCGGGTCGAGGGTGGCGAACAGCATATCCTCCGCTACCACGTCCGACTGGGTCAGGCGGTTGAAGAGCGTCGACTTGCCGGCGTTGGTGTAGCCGACCAGGGCCACCGTCGGATACGGCACGCGCTTGCGGGCCGAGCGCTGCAGGGTGCGGGTGCGCCGCACTTCTTTCAGCTCGTCTTTCAGCTTCTTGATCTTCTCGGCGATCAGCCGGCGGTCGGTCTCGATCTGGGTTTCGCCGGGGCCACCCATGACTCCGAAGCCGCCGCGCTGGCGCTCAAGGTGAGTCCAGGTGCGCACCAGGCGCGACTTTTCGTAGGACAGCCGCGCCAGTTCGACCTGCAGGCGGCCTTCGCGGGTGCGAGCGCGGCGGGCGAAGATCTCCAGGATCAGGCCGGTCCGATCGATGACCTTCACGCCCCAGGCCTTTTCGAGGTTGCGCTGCTGCACGGGCGTCAGGGCGTCGTCGATCACGGCGACGGAGGCGTCGGCCAGCTCGATGATCAGACGGATTTCCTCGACCTTGCCGCTGCCGAACAGGGTGGCGGGCGTCAGCCGGCGCAGGGGCGCGACCAGGCGTTCGCGGACCTCGAGGTCGAGGGCCAGCGCCAGGCCGACGGCTTCCTCGAGGCGCGCTTCGGCGCCCCGGGAAGCCTGGCTGTCACGGTCGGGATGGATGACCACGGCGCCCTGTACGGGCGCCGTGTGGTCTACGAGTTTGCTGGAGCTCAATCTGTCTCGTCTTCGCCCGGCTCATACAGCTGGACCGGCTGCGCGGGCATGATTGTGGAAATAGCGTGCTTGTACACGAGCTGGGATTGCCCGTCCCGGCGGAGCAGGACGCAGAAATTGTCGAACCAGCTCACCACGCCTTGAAGCTTCACGCCATTGACCAGGAAGATTGTGAGCGGCGTCTTCGACTTGCGCACGCTGTTCAGGAACGTGTCCTGAAGGTTTTGTTTTTTCTCACTCATGGCTTTTCGCCTTTTCTTTTTGATCGGGCGACCAAAGCGTCACCCACACACCAGTTGAGCTAGACCCGAATTTGCGACAGGCGCAATCATCCCAGGCGGTTCAGATCGCCGTAGCCTTTGCCTGCTCGATATAGAGACGCCGGAGCCTCATCGCCACCGGTCCGGGCGTTCCGCCGCCCACCTTCTTGCCGTCCACGGCCACGACCGGCAGCACCAGCGTACCCGCGCCAGTGATGAAGGCCTCCTTCGCGGCCACCGCCTCGGCCGGGGTAAACGGCCGCTCGTCGACCTCCATCCCCTCGTGCTGGATCACGCTGAGCAGGGTCGAGCGGGTGACGCCGCGCAGGATATTGGCGTTGGTGTCGCGGGTGCGCAGGCGGCCACCGGCGTCGACGATCCAGGCGTTTGACGACGCGCCCTCGGTGACGAAGCCCAGTTCGTCCACGAACCAGGCTTCCGCCGCACCGGCCTCGCGGGCCTTCTGCTTGGCGAGCGCGTTGGGCAGCAGGCCGACGGTCTTGATGTCGCAGCGGCCCCATCGGTTCTCCGGTGTGGTGACGACCGAGACGCCCTTGGCGGCGCGGGCTTCTGAGGCGACACGGTCCACCGCGCTTACCGTCATGACCACGGCCGGGCGGACGGGATCGGTGGGAAACGCATGGTCGCGTCTGGCTACGCCTCGGCTGACCTGCAGGTAGAGAAGGCCCTCGCGCACCCGGTTCCGGCGCACGGTCTCGCGCAGCACCATGGTCAGCGCCCTGCGGCTCATCGGCATCTCGATGCGCAGTTCGCCCAGCGACCGTTCCAGTCGTGCGAAGTGGCCGTCGGCGTCGGCCAGTTTGCCGCCGAACACCGCCCAGACCTCATAAACTGCATCGGCCAGCTGGTATCCGCGGTCTTCGATATGCACGAAGGCTTCCGCCTGGAGCGTGAAGCGGCCGTTGACGTAGGCGATGCGCCCCATCAGGCGACCTCTTCGTCCAGGGCGCGGGCGCCGGACAGGCCCAGCGACTTGAGCTTTCGATGCAGTGCAGAGCGCTCCATGCCGATAAAGGCGGCAGTGCGCGAGATGTTGCCGGAGAAGCGCAGCATCTGGGCGTTCAGGTACTCACGCTCGAACACCTCCCGGGCCTCGCGCAGCGGCAGCGCGATCATCCGCTCAGCGCCCAGGCTGACCACCTGGTCGCTGACCGTCGCCTCGGCCGGCAGCATGTCGGCGGTGATCGGGTCGGAGGGATCGCCGGACGCCAGGATCAGCATCCGCTCCACATTGTTGCGCAACTGGCGCAGATTCCCGGGCCACTG
>JBBREC010000120.1:0-11644 GCA_038203295.1 Caulobacterales bacterium | reverse complement strand
AACGAAGGAAGCGCGCGGATTTCCGCCGAGGTCGAGGCCGACAGTTCCGGATAGAGGCCGGCGAACAGCGTGGGCGTCAACCGGTCGGCCTCTGGGAACAGAAAGTCGAAGCCGATCGCGACGGCGCCGCGCCCGGCGATCGCCTCGGTGAGCCGGGCGAGCGTGTAGCGCGACCAGGGCCAGCCGCCGACCGCAGCCAGGCTGGGCGCGTCGATCAGCACCACCTGTACCCGCGGCGACATCGCCGGCGAGGACGTGATCTTCTGGAAAAGGTCGAACAGCGGTTGGCGGATCCCGCTGCCGGCCAGCAGCACCAGCACGGCGGCGACCAGCGCGCCCGCGAGCCCGCAGACGCGCACGCGCAGCTGGGCCCCGCGGTCCAGCTCGATCAGGATGTTAGATCGCGACTTCGAGGCCGTCATAGGCGCAGATCACCTCAAGCGGTGGACGATCTTCACGCACCAGCTCCTCGTAGCGGACGGTTTCGGCGTGCATGCGCGCGATATCGCGGTCCGAATAGGTCGGCTCGTGATGGAACAGCGCCAGCCGCTTGGCGCCGCCCGCCCGGCAGAGGTCGACGGCCACGATGTTCGAGGAATGGCCCCAGTCCTGCTTCAGGCTGACACTGTCGCCGAGCGAATACATGGTGTCGCAGATCACCAGGTCGGCGTTGGCGAAGAAGGCCTCGAAGGCGCCCTCGGACTCCATGTCGTCCAGCTTGTGCTCGCTGTCGGTGGAATAGATCACCGAGCGGCCGTCACGCTCGAAGCGGTAGCCGTAGGAATCGTGGCTGTGGTGCTGCCGGATGAGAGTGACCGTCACGCCGTCCGCGAGGAACGGCTTGCCGAGCTCGTGGGTGATGAACTCGAACTTGGCCCTCAGCCAGTCGAACGGCACAGGGAACGAGATCTCTTCCTGCTGGCGGCGCAGCGCCTGCTCGGCGTCCGGGTGGCCAGAATGGATGACGATGGTCGCGCCGGGATCGAAGCCCGGGCCGAAGAACGGCATGCCCATGATGTGGTCCCAGTGCAGGTGGGACAGGAAGACGTGGTAGAGTCTGGCGTGGCCCGCGGCGCAGCGCCGGCCGGCGTTCAGGCCGAACTCGCGCAGGCCCGAGCCCATGTCGCAGACAATGAATGCCTCGTCGGCGCCCTCGATTTCCACGCAGGACGTGGCGCCGCCGAAGGTCGCCCCGGTGGAGAATTCGAGGTCCGACTTCACGAACGCCAGGGCCTCGGCTTCATTGGCGAACTTGCGTCCGTCCGCAGCCACCAGCGCGCGGGCGACCTTTCCGGAAATCTGATCCGCCTGCTGTGCAACCGGAAGCGAGCCGCGTGTGCCCCAGAAACGTACGAGCATGGATATCCCCCTGGTCGCCGTTCAGACGTCCGGGCCGACGTCGTCGACGATCTCGAACAGCTTGTCATAGCGGCTGATGGCCAGGATTTCGCGCATCCGGTCGTTCGGCGCCGCCAAAGAAATCTTCACGGCGTCACCCGCCTCGCGCTTGGCCATGGTCAGCGCCCTTAGGCCCCGCGACGACATGTAGTCCAGCCCCGCCAGGTCGACCACCAGGGGCACGCCGGCCGCGCTCGCGTCGCGCACAGCGGAGATCAGGCACTCGGAGAACTGCTCCCAGGTCGTCTCATCGACACGCCCTGACGGCTCGGCAACCAGCCGCGCGCCCGACTTCCTCAACGCCCAGTTCATGCATCCTCCCCCGACCCCAGGATGCTGCCACATATAACTCGAAGCCGACAGAGCCCGGAATACGACTCTGTCGCAGCCTTAACGCAGGTCAATGCGACTCTCCCGCGACGGCTCCCGACAATCCGGCCCCCAGGGACGCGGACGGCTTGGCGAGGACAGGTTCACGGCGTGGCGGCGTGGGCGTAGCCTGGGGATATCAGCAGAGGATCATCCATGAAGCTTCCTGATTTCTGCCGCGCCATCGCGCTGGCCCTCGTGCTCGCCGTTGCCGCGCCGGCCGTGGCCCAGACCTCTCCGCAAGCCTATGACGGCGACTGGGAAGGCGTGTTGCACGCGGGTCCGCAGAACCTGCGGCTGGAACTTCACCTCAAGACCGAGGACGGCCAGACCAAGGGCGAGCTCGCAAGCCTCGACCAGGGCATCTCGATGCCGGCGACCGGTGTGAAGGTCGAGGACGGCGAACTCGGCATCCTGGTCCTGGCCGCAGGCGGCGAATTGAAGGGCAAGCTCCAGCCGGACGGCAAGACGATCGTCGGCAGCTGGACGCAGGGTGTGAGCTTGCCCCTGACGCTGACGAGGAAGACGGCTAAGTAGGGTCCGAACCGTCCCGCCGGAGCCCTGAATGCGCATCGCCACCTGGAACGTGAACTCCGTCAACGCGCGGCTGGAGACGGTGCTGCGCTGGTTCGAGGAGGCCAAGCCCGACGTCGCCTGCCTGCAGGAAATCAAGTGCATCGACGAGAAATTTCCCAACGAAGCCTTTGAACGGCTTGGCTATAACGTCGAGGTCCATGGCCAGAAGGCCTACAACGGCGTCGCGCTGCTCTCGAAGACGCCGATGGAGGATGTCCGTCGCGGCCTGCCCGATCCGGGCGAGGAAGAGCAATCGCGCTATCTGGAGGCCGTGATATCCGGTCCGCGTCCCGTGCGCGTCGCCTCGATCTACCTGCCCAACGGCAATCCGGTGGACAGCGACAAGTACGTCTACAAGCTCGCCTGGATCGAACGGCTACACCGCCACGTCCAGGACCTGCTGACGCTGGAGGAACCAATGGTCCTTACCGGTGACTTCAACGTCATCCCCGAGGCGCGCGACGCGGAGTTCCCCAAGAACTGGGAGGGCGACGCCCTCTTCCGGCCGCAGACCCGCGAGGCCTGGCGGGCGCTGAAGAACCTCGGCCTCACCGACGCCTTCCTGCAAGCCGACGGATCGCCGGGCGCCTACACCTTCTGGGACTATCAGGCCGGCGCCTGGCAGCGGAACAACGGCATCCGCATCGACCACGCCCTGCTCTCGCCCCAGGCCGCCGACATCCTGGCCGGGGTCTCGATCCACCGCGACGTGCGTAGCTGGGAAAAGCCCTCCGACCACGTCCCCTTCGTCATCGAGCTCGACCTCTGATTTCAGGGCGCTTGGGGAGACTCGGCGAACGCGGTTAGAATCCCCGCATGGCTGATGTGTCTCGGCTCCTGATTCTGCTGGCGGTAACCGGCGTCGCGGTGACGCTGATCTGCGCGCTCGCCCTCTGGTTCCGCGACGAGGGCCGATGCACGCGGCGCGGCCTGAAGGTGATGCTCAAGGGCGACACCCATGGCTTGCTGGTGGCGCGGGGCCGCGGACGCGGCGTCGGCTTCAACTTCACCACCAACCAGCTGGCCTGCTCCTGGGACCAGGGCGCGTGGGGTTACGTCTACGAGATCGACGAGTTGATCGGTGCGGAGGCCATCGCCGACGGCCAGGTGGTGGCGCGGGTCCACCGTGGCGAGACCCGGCGCGCGCTCGACAGCCTGGGCGGAGCCGAGAAGCGGGTGGCGCTCCGGCTGGTGTTCAACGACGTCAGCCATCCGGAATTCGTGCTCGACCTGTGGCTCCCGCTGGACGGAGACCGCCGCGATGGCCTGACGCCCGAGGAAGCGCTTGAGGAGTGCAACCGCTGGCTGGCCCGCATCGAGGCGCTGTTCCGCCGTCCGCCGACCATGCGCGCCACGCCCTCGGCTGTAGTCGCCGCGCCACCGGCCCTCGCCCCGGCGCCGGTCCCACCCGCCTTCGCCCCGCTCTATGAGGCGGACGAAGACGCAGACGAGCACAAAGCCATAACTTGACGGTGTAAATTTATAAGTCCAGTCTGGATTGCAGGAGGATCCTGAGCATGATGAACCTGCTGGCCGCCGCCGCCTTTTTCCTCGCCATCCACCTGCTGGTCTCCGGCGCCCGGGTGCGTGACGCGCTCACAGGCCGGATCGGTCAGGGGCCGTATATGGGCCTGTTCTCGCTGGCCTCCGTCGCCGGCCTGACCTGGTTCGGCTTCGCCTTCGCCGCCTCGCGGGGCCAGCCGGGCTATTGGGGGGTCACGCCCCTCACCCGGGAGATCCAGCTTGGGCTTATGCTCTTCGCCATGCTGCTGATCGTGCCCGGCCTGACCACGCCGAACCCGACCAGCGTGCGTCAGGAAGGCGCGCTAGACCGCCCCGATGTGGTGCAAGGCATGCTGCGGGTCACCCGCCACCCGTTCCTGTGGGGCGTGGCGGTGTGGGCCGCGGGCCACCTGCTGGTGAACGGAGACGCGGCGAGCTTGGTGCTGTTCGGGACCATGCTGGTCCTGGCCCTCGCCGGCACAGCAAGTATCGACTCCAAGCGCCGCCGCGCCCTGGGGGCCAAGTACGACGCCTTCGTCGCCCAGACCTCCAATGTGCCATTCGCCGCCATCGCGGCGGGGCGGCAGAAGCTCAGTCCTGGCGAGATCGGCTGGTGGCGGATCGCCCTGGCGGTGGCCGTCTGGGCGGGCCTGGCCTGGGGCCACCCCTACATGTTCGGGGTCCGGGCCCTGCCCTGACCGAGAGCGAAATCCACGGCCGCTTCGCAGTGCGCGACGGCGGTGTCGACCGTGGGCCTGGGCATGTCCGCCGGGTCGAGCAGCAGGCCGATCTCGGTGCAGCCGAAGATGATCCCGTCGGCGCCGGCCGCGATGCCCGCGGCGATCATCGCCAGCACTTCTGTCCTCGACGCCTCGGTGATCACGCCTACGCAAAGCTCGTCGTAGATGATCGCGTGCAGCCGATCCCGCTCGGCCTGCGGCGGCGTCAGCACGCCAAGACCCGCCGCCTCCAGCCGCTCGGCGTAGAAGGGCTTTTCCATGGTGAAACGCGTGCCGAGCAGCAGCGCCCTTGTGACGCCCAGCGCCTTCAGCGCGCGCGCCGTGGCGTCACCGATGTGGATCAAGGGCGCGGAAGTCGCCGCCTGCACCTCGGGCGCGTTGAGGTGCATGGTGTTGGCGCAGATCAGGATGGCCTGGGCGCCGGCCCCCTCGAGCCGCCTTGCGGCGTCGGCGAGGCGGCGGCCCGTCTCGGCCCAGTCGCCCTGCGCCTGCAGCGCCGCGATCGGCGCGAAGTCCACCGAGTAAAGCACCAGGTCGGCCGAATGCAGCCCGCCCAGCCGCTCGCGCACCAGCCGGTTCAGCGTCTGGTAGTAGACCGTTGTGCTCTCGGCGCTCATCCCGCCGATGAGGCCGAGGGTTTTCATCGGCCTAGAGGTCCGCGTAGACGTGGCGCTCGACCTTTGCGCCGGGGTGAGTGACGGCGCCCAGGTGGGCGGGGCCGACTCCTTGGGCGAACTTCCACAGGGCGCCTGAGGCGTAGTCGGTGACCCGGGGCTGCCAGTGGCGCCGGCGGTTCTCAAGCTCGATAGGGTCGACCTCCAGGTCGATCGTGCCGGCGGCGCAATCGATGGAGATCATGTCGCCATCCTTCACCAGGCCGATGGGGCCGCCCTCCTGGGCCTCCGGGCCGACGTGGCCAATGCAGAGGCCCCGCGTGGCGCCTGAGAACCGGCCATCGGTGATGAGGGCCACGTTCGCGCCCCGCCCTTGGCCGGAGATTGCCGCGGTGGTCGACAGCATTTCGCGCATGCCGGGGCCGCCCTTGGGGCCTTCGTAGCGGATGACGATGACGTCGCCGTCCTTGTAGTCGCCGGCCTCGACGGCTTCGAAACAGGCCTGCTCGCCGTCGAACACCCGGGCGGGGCCGCGGTGGGTCAGGTGCGTGGTGTTGCCGGCGATCTTGACGATGGCGCCATCGGGCGCGAGCGAGCCCCACAGTCCGACGACGCCGCCGGTGTCGGAGAGCGGGTTGGACACCGGGCGGATCACCACCTGGTCATCGCGCCACGTCACATCCTTCAGGTTCTCGGCGATGGTCTTGCCGGTCACGGTCATACAGTCGCCGTGGATAAACCCGCCGTCCAGCAGGGTGCGGAGCAGCATCGGCACGCCGCCGGACTCGCCCATGTGCTTGGCCACGAACCGGCCGCCGGGCATCAGGTCGGCCAGATAGGGTGTGGCGCGCATGATCTCGCAGACGTCGCGCAGCGTGAACTCGATGCCGCACTCGTGGGCCATGGCCGGCAGGTGCAGGCCGCCGTTGGTGGAGCCGCCGGTGGCCGCCACGACACGTGCGGCGTTCTCGAACGCCTTGCGGGTGCAGATGTCGCGCGGGCGGATGTTGTCCTCGATCAGGCGCATCACCGCCTCGCCTGAAGCGACGGCGTACTGGTCGCGGTCCAGGTAGGGCGCGGGCAGCGCCGACGACAGGGGCAGAGCCAGGCCGATCGCTTCCGAGACGCAGGCCATGGTGTTGGCGGTGTACTGACCGCCGCAGGCGCCTTCGCCGGGACAGGCGTGCTGTTCCAGGTCGCAGAGGTCTTCCAGGCTCATGTTCCCGGCCGAGTGCTTGCCGACCCCTTCGAAAACGTCCTGCACGGTGACTTCGCGGCCCTGATAGGCGCCGGGCAGGATGGAGCCGCCATAGAGGAAGACGCTGGGCACGTTCAGCCGCAGCATGGCCATCATCATCCCCGGCAGTGACTTGTCGCACCCGGCCACGCCCACCAGCGCATCATAGGCATGGCCGCGGATGGTCAGTTCGACGGAATCTGCAATCACCTCGCGGCTGACCAGCGACGACCGCATGCCCTCATGGCCCATGGCGATGCCGTCAGTGACGGTGATGGTGCAGAACTCGCGGGGCGTGCCGCCCGCATTCTTCACGCCGATCGACACGGCGTGGGCCTGGCGCATCAAGGCGGTGTTGCAGGGCGCGGCTTCGTTCCAGCAGGAGGCGACGCCCACGAAAGGCTGGGCGATCTCACGACTGCCGAGGCCCATGGCATACAGATATGAGCGATGCGGCGCACGGCTCGGCCCCTCGGTCACATGCCGACTGGGCAGCTTGGTCTTGTCCCAGGATCCGTCCGGTTTGCGATGCATCGCCGCCTCCACTTGAGAGCCGCATTCCCTAGCGGGCCGCCGCCCCGGGGGGAAGAGCCGGCGCCGATTGCAACCCGGCGCCACCAGAGACGTCTACCCAGAGATGTTGACGCGAACGATTCTCACACTGGGCGAATTCGCGACGCGGAATCTCTGTTTGAAGATCGCGGCTATGTCAGGAACGTCGTTTTACGAGGCGAAAGATTGCATTTTCGTAATATAAGTACGGTCAGCATCCGCGGCTGACGCGCAACAAAAGGGGCGCGCTTTCGCGCGCCCCTAGGTTGTTCTCTGGGAAGAACATAGTCGGTAACAGGTGAAGGTTGGGCGCGAACGCTGCATCCGGCAACCCATCAGAAGTTGAAAACTGTGTCATGGGCGACAACACAGGTGAGGCATATTTAGTTATCAATGATCACTTAGGGTAATCACGTTGACGTCCCCCCTGCGCTGCTTCAGCCTTGATCCTAAGCGCAGATAATAGCGCTCCCGAAAATTGCTGCGGGGAGGCAGCCCATATGCTTTGGAAACACGCTCTCTTGGCGTCCAGCGCCCTGCTGGCCGCGAGCCTGACCACCACGGCGGTCCAGGCTCAATCGCGCGCCGGCTCATCCGCCGCCGCTTCCAACACCATCGAAGAGCTGGTGGTCACCGCTGAAAAACGCGAACAGAGCCTGCAGGACGTCCCTGTGGCTGTGACGGCCTTCACCTCCGAAAAGCGCGACCTCGTCGGGATCAATACGGTCCAGGACATCACCAACTTCACGCCAGGCCTGCAGTACTCGACCCAGACCGACCGCATCTCGCTGCGCGGCGTCGGCCGCCTCAGCAACACCCACGCCGCCGACTCATCGGTGGCGGTGTACGCGGACGGCATCTATTCGACCTCGACCGTGCAGGCCGGCGAAACGCCGATCTTCATCGACCGGATCGAAGTGCTGCGCGGCCCCCAGGGCACGCTCTACGGCCGTAACTCCATCGGCGGCGCCATCAACATCGTGTCGAAGCGGCCCACCGAAGACTTCTACGCCGAGGTGCGCGGCACCTACGCGAACTACAATCACTCCCTGATTGAAGCCGCGATGTCCGGCCCGCTCACCGAGGGCATCGGGTTCCGCGTCGCCGGCAACTGGGAAAAGCAGACCAAGGGCTGGTTCAAGAACCTCAGCACGGCGTCGACGGCCAGGGACGAAGGCGGCATCATCGACCAGTACTTCCTGGAAGCGCAGCTCTCGTTCAAGTTCAACGACCGCCTGGAAGACTGGGTTAAGCTCAGCATCATCGGCTGGGACAACGGCGGCGGCGGCCCGGGCTCGCGCTCGAGCTATTCCCCCTCCCCCTACAACCTCGCCCAGCAGTCCCAGGGCAACAACCTCGTGCCGCAGGCCGGCTTCGGCTACAGCGGCCTGGCGACGAACGTGGTGAACAATGGCTGTACCGCTGTTGCACCGGGAAGTCGCGACGCGCGGACCTTCTGCGCCGACACGCCTGGCACGGTGCGGCTGAAAGAGACCTACATCCTCGCCAACCACCTGACCTATCACGCCGACAAGTTCGACGTGAAATGGATCAGCGGCGGCACCCGCTACAAGTACAACCTGACCGGCGATCAGGACGGCACCGCGGTGGGTTCCTATTCGACCTGCTACACCCAGAGCGCGGCGAACATCCCGGGCTGTGTCGCCGGTACCGGTAATGCGCCGATCACCTATCCCACCAAGTACGCCTTCGACTACACTGAGAACGAAGAGTGGTGGAGCAACGAGATCAACATCACCTCGACGGGTGACGGTCCGTTCCAGTACCTTCTGGGCGCCTACTACTACAATGAGTCCTACATCCAGCCGGTGTTCACCAAGCTGGAGAACGAGTCCCGCCTCGACAGCGTGGTGATCAATGCGGCGACCGGCGGCCTCGCGCCGTCCGACCCGCTGCGTCACATCTATGATGACCGGCCCTCGCTGAAGATCCGGTCGCGCGCCGTGTTCGGCCAGATCGACTGGCAGTTCGCACCGACCCTCAAGACCACCCTCGGCGTCCGCTACGGCGACGACCACAAGCACGGCCAGGAATCGACCCGGATCGTGTTCGCGCCGGGCACGCTCAGCAACACCTTCCCGATCGACGTCACGCCGGTTCTCGGCCTCGTCGGCGGTCAGGGCGTGGTCGGCGTCTCGACCGACAGCTTCGGCTTCAAGACCCGCCTCTATGACGACAAGTTCGACGCCGTCACGGGCACCGCCGGCCTGGAGTGGACCCCCACGCAGGACACCCTGGTCTACGGAAAATACAGCCGGGGCTACAAGGCGGGTGGCTTCCGCATCGGCATCGACACCTCGCTCGGCGCCGACCCGGAAACCAAGAAGGAGACGCTGGACTCCTACGAGATCGGCCTGAAGACGACGATCCTCGACGGTCACCTGCAGATCAACGGCGACATCTTCTACTACAACTACAAGAACGCCCAGGTGCCGCTGTCGCAACCGTCGGCGACGGCCGGGGCCACGGCGAACTCGATTCTGTTCAACGTGCCCAAGGCCATCTCCCAGGGGATCGAGTTCGAGACCATCTGGCAGCCGATCGACAACCTGCAGATCCTCGCGAACTACTCCTACCTGGACGCTCACGTGAAGCAGGGCCGCGCCATCGACCCCGCCGACGCCTGCGCCCTGGTCGCGGGCGCCCGTCGGACTCAGGCGGCGTCAGCCGACGCCTTCTGCGGCGGCACGCAGTTCTTCCAGGACCTGCACGGCTACAGCCTGCCGAACTCGGCCAAGAACCGGGTGACCCTGAACGCCAACTACACCTTCGTTATGGACGCGGGGAGACTGACCGCATCCGGCACCTATGTGTGGCGTGACAGCCAGTACGGCAGCATCTTCGACCGGGCCTACTACAAGGCGCCGTCCTACGATCAGATCGACGCGCGCCTGACCTGGAAGCCGACGAGCGGCAAGTACACGCTCATCGCCTTCGGCAAAAACCTGGGCGACACCCTGGGCTACGCCAACGGGACGGGCGCCAGCCGCCGCGCCGGCGCGACGCCCACCCGGGCCGACCTGACCGGCGTGTTCGGCCAGAACTCGACCTACGAACTGACGCCGCCGCGCACCTACGGCGTCGAGGTGCAGTTCCGCTACTAAGAGTTCGATCCACGAACCACGGCGAAGGCGCTCCGGTCACCCGGGGCGCCTTTTGCTTTTGTGCTATGCCGCCGCGGCGGTCCCCGCGTGGAGCTCGGCGATCAGCGAGACCCAGGCCGCCTCAACCTGTGGCGTCCACCCCTCGCCGGCCAGGTCGCGGCAGGTGCTCATGACGATCGGGAGGAACTGGGCGAAGGCCGCCGGCGGCACGCCGACCTCCGCGTGATTGACCCGCTCGGCGGCGATCAGGTTGGCGGCGTAGGCGCCGGCCCCGGTCACGTCCATCAGGCACTGGAAGGTCACCGCCAGCATCTCGCCGCGCACCGCCCCGCTGGTGTCGCGCACGAACAGCGCCTCGGTTTCGGGAAACGCCGCGAACAGCGCCGCATAGATCTGTGGCCCTGGGTCGCCGTGACGTTCGGCCACCATTTCCAGGGACTGGGAGATCAGTTCAGCACGGTCCGTCATCTCAAGTCCCTTCGCCCCATCGGCCCACCCTGTTTATAGTCGGCCGAGCACGCGAGCGGAGGCCGACCCAAGTGGATTTCCAGGACATCATCTATGGCGTCGACGCGGGCGTCGCCATGATCACGCTCAATCGGCCAGCCTATCGCAACGCCCAAAGCTACCGGATGCTGGACGAGATCGACGCGGCCTTCGACCTCGCGCGGCCCGACCCGGCGGTGCGTGTCGTGCTGGTGCGCGGCGCGGGCGGGGTCTTCTCCACCGGCCATGACCTCGGGACCGAGGACGGCATGGCCTACCGCAAGGCGCTGGGCGCCAGGCCCGGCATCGAGACCTACGATCAGTTCAAGAAGTACAACCTCGACCTGCTCCTGAAGTGGCGGAATTTCCCGAAACCCACGATCGCGATGGTCGAGGGCTACTGCATCTACGCCGGCTGGATGCTCGCGGCCTGCATGGATGTGATCTATGCCGCCGAGGACGCGGAATTTCTGGGCGGCTTCGTCGAATACAATTCGATCCCGTGGGACATCGGCGTCCGCAAGGCCAAGGAGCTCTGCTTCGAGAGCCGCTTCATCCCCGCTGCCGAGGCCGCCCGTTACGGCCTGGTCAACCGCGTCCTGCCCAAGGCCGATCTCGAAAGCGAGACCGTCGCCTGGGCCCGTCGGGTCGCCGAGAACAGCCCCGAGGCGCTGCGCATCGCCAAGATCCAGATGAACAAGGCCCAGGACGCCCAGGGCTTCACCAACGCGCTCGAAGACAGTCTCGGCGACTACCTGGCAATGATGTGGATGCCGGGCGGCGAGATGCGGGTGGAGGGCGTCAAGCGCCTCGCCACCGTCGACCTCGCCGTGCGCGGCCGCCGCGGCGACCGCTTCGGGCTTACGCCGGCGAAAGCCTAAAGCGCCTTCTTGATTGCCGCGGTCATGTCCGCGTCGTTGGGTTCGGTGCGCGGGCCGAAGGCGGCGATGGCCTGGCCATCCTTGCCGATCAGGATCTTGTGGAAATTCCAGACGGGCACGGCGGGCACGCCAAGCGCAGTCTCCGCCCACTTGTAGAACGGGT
>JBBREC010000119.1:0-11711 GCA_038203295.1 Caulobacterales bacterium | reverse complement strand
GCGAAGGCCCGCGCCGAGGCGCTGGACCACGTCCTCCTGTTCGGCCCCCCCGGCCTCGGCAAGACCACGCTGGCCCAGATCGTCGCCCGCGAGCTGGGCGTGAACTTCCGCGCCACTTCCGGCCCGGTGCTGGCCAAGGCCGGCGATCTCGCCGCCATCCTCACCAACCTCGAGCCGCGCGACGTCCTCTTCATCGACGAGATCCACCGCCTGCCGGCCAACGTCGAGGAGATCCTCTATCCAGCCATGGAGGACCACGTCCTCGACCTGATGATCGGCGAGGGTCCTTCGGCGCGGTCTATCCGCATCGACCTCGCGCCCTTCACCCTGGTGGCGGCGACGACACGCGCTGGCCTGCTGGCCACGCCGCTGCGCGACCGCTTCGGCATTCCGCTGCGCCTGGAATTCTACACCCCGGCCGAGTTGCAGAAGGTGCTGACCCAGGCCGCCGCCAAGATGGGCGTGAACCTGTCGCCCGAAGGCGCCGCCGAGATCGCCGCCCGCGCCCGCGGCACGCCCCGGGTCGCCGGCCGCCTGTTGCGCCGGGTGCGTGACTTCGCGTCCAGCGATGGCGTGGACCTGATCGACCGCAAGGCTGCGGCGTCCGCCCTCGCCCGCCTCGACGTCGACGAGATGGGCCTCGACGCGCTTGACCGCCGCTATCTGCGCGCCCTCATCGAGAACTATTCGGGCGGCCCGGCGGGCGTGGAGACCCTGGCCTACGCCATCGCTGAGGCCCGCGACGCGGTCGAGGACGTCATCGAGCCCTTCCTGCTGCAGCAGGGGTTCATCCAGCGCACGCCGCGCGGCCGCATGGCCTGCGCCAAGGCCTACGCCCACCTCGGCATGGGCGTGCCGAAGTCCGCCAACCTGCCCCCTTCGGACCTGTTCGATGACGCCGACTGATCCCTCCGCCGGCTGGCTGGAAGGCCGCGAGCATGTCCTGCCCGTGCGCATCTATTACGAGGACACCGACTTCACCGGCGTCGTCTACCACGCCAATTACCTGCGCTATTTCGAGCGCGGCCGGAGCGACTTCTTCCGGGTGATGGGCATCAGCCACACCGCGTTCCTGGCCCTGCCGGAACCCACCGCCTTCAGCGTCATCCGCATCGAGCTCGACTTCCGGCGCGCCGCCCGCATCGACGACGCGCTCCTGGTCCGCACCACCTACGACAGCGTCACCGGCGCCCGGCTCAACGTCTCCCAGCGCATCTTCCGGGGCGAAGACCTGATCGCCGAGGCCGCCGTCACCGCCGTCTGCATCGATCTCAAGGGCCGGGCGCGAAGGCCGCCACGCGAAATGATCCAGGCGCTCTCGCCGGTGTTTAGGTCTCAGTCACCGAATCCGGCGCCTTAAGTTCGCCTTCGAGCCCCGCCACCAAAGCGCGTTCCGAAAAGTGGGAACCGGTTTTCGGATCGAACGCGCGCAAAAGCAGATATCTAGACCTCTCCCTGACCTCCGGAGCCCTGGACCACCGAATGGACCCCGCCGCCGTCACGCCCGACAGCTTCAACTTCTTCCATCTCTTCCTTCAGGCCCACTGGGTCGTGAAGCTGGTGATGCTGGGCCTGGGCGGCGCCTCGCTGTGGTCGTGGACGGTGATCCTCGACAAGGCATTCCGCTTCACCGCGCTCAACCGCGAGGCCAATAAATTCGAGGACGCCGTGGCGTCCGGCCGCAGCCTGGAAGAGGTCGCAGCGGAGGCCGGCGACCGCCCCCGCCACGCCCTGCCGCGCATGCTCCAGGGCGCGCTTCGCGAATGGCGCGACGCCCGCGCCCGGGGGCTTAACACCGACAGCCAGGCGGCCTTCCTGATCCAGCGCATCGACCGCGTCCTCGACGCCCAGATCGCGCGCGAGAGCGCCCGCGTCGAGGAGGGCCTCGGCTCGCTCGCCATCGTCGCCACCGCCTCACCTTTTATTGGGCTGTTCGGGACCGTGTGGGGTATCATGCATGCCTTCCAGTCGATCGCGATCCAGAAGAACACCTCGCTCGCCGTCGTCGCCCCCTCGATCGCCGAGGCCCTCTTCGCCACCGCCATCGGCCTTATCGCGGCCATCCCCGCTTACATCGCGTTCAACAAGTTCTCGACCGACGCCGGCAAATTCTCCGGCCGCCTCGAAGGCTTCGCCGACGACCTCTCCACCGCCATCCAGCGCCGCCTGGCTGAGCGGACGACCTAGGATGGCGATCTCCTCCAACGACGCCTTCGGCGCCGGCGGCGGAGGCCGTCGACGCCGCCGTTCCGGCCGCAGCCGCCGCGGGGCGCTGTCGGAGATCAACGTCACCCCGCTGGTCGACGTGATGCTGGTGCTGCTGATCGTGTTCATGATCTCGGCGCCCCTGCTGACGGTCGGCGTTCCCGTCGATCTGCCGAAGACCGAGGCCGGCGCCCTGCAGGATCAGACCGAGCCGCTCAGCGTCTCGATCCGCGCCGACGGCTCCCTGTTCATCCAGGAGGCCCCGGTGCCCTTCTCCAGCCTGGCGCCCCGCCTGAAGGAAATGGCCGGCGATGACACGAAGAAACCGATCTACGTCCGCGCCGACGGCAAGGCGACCTACGCCGTGGTCGCTCAGGTGATGGCCGCGCTCTCCACCTCGGGCTTCACGACCCTGAACCTGATCACCGATACGGGCGGCCCCTCCTCCGGCGGCGCAACCCCCGGCGACAAGCCCGCGCCGAAACAGGCCACTGCGCCATGATCCGCCGGGAGATGTCGCCCGCGATGGTCGGCTCCGTGCTGCTGCACGTGACCGTGGCCGCGGCGTTCATGATCTCCTGGAATTTGTCGCGCGACCTGAAGGTCGGCTCGATCGTGCCGGTAAACATCGTCACCAGCGCGCCGGACATGGATATCCGCCCCGCCGTCCAGGCGCCCGAGGAACAGACCGCTCAAGCCGATGAGCCGGTCCCCGACGCGCCGCTGGAATCGGCGGCTCCGGCGCCGCAGCCCACGCCCACGCCCACGCCGCAGATCCCAACGCAGAAGGCCGTGAAGCCGGTGGAGAAGCTGCCGGCGGTGAAGCCGACGCCGCCCGTCAAGCCGGAGAAGGGCCTCGACCTGGACGCCCTGTCCGCCAGCGTCTCTCGGATGGTCAAGCCGGCCACGGCCAAGGCGTCGTCGGCCGCCAAGGGCCCGGCGCGCCCGGAGACCGCGCCTGTGGCCCGCCAGACGGTCGGCACAGGCGTCTCGGCCGCGGCCCTGACCGGCCTCACCGACGAACTGCAGCGGCGCTGGAACCCCAATTGCGACGTTGAGGGCGGCCGCGACGTGGTGATCCGCGTCGCCTTCGTCATCGGCGCCGGCGGCCAGGTGGTCGGCGATGTCACCTCCGAGATCCGCAGCGCCAGGACCGGCGTATCACAGGCCGCCGCCGAGCGGGCGGTGCGCGCGGTCTACGCCGCGGCGCCCTTCCGCACCCTTCCCCGTGAATTCTACGGCGACAAGATCGCCGTCAATTTCAACGCTCGCGAGGCCTGTTCCTGATGACGCCCCTGCGCACCCTCTGCCGGACCCTGATGCTGGCGCTCGCCTGCGTCCTGACCGCCGGCCTCGCCGCCGCGCCCGCGCGCGCGGAGATCGAGGTCAACGTCAACCGCGCCGACGTCCAGCCGCTGCCGATCGCCCTGCCGGCCTTCGGCGGCGGCCAGGTCGGCGCCGACATCGCCAGCGTGATCGGGGCGAACCTCCAACGGTCCGGCCTCTTCCGTCCGCTGGACCCGGCGAGCTTCGTTGAGAAGAACCTCAACGCCGCGGTCCAGCCCCGCTTCGCCGACTGGAAGCAGATCAATGCCCAGGCTCTGGTCAATGGCATGGTCACCGTCGAAGGCGGGCGGCTGAAGGTCGATTTCCGTCTGTGGGACGTCTTCTCCGAGCAGCAGCTGCTGGGCCTTCAGTTCACCTCCAGCCCCGAGAACTGGCGCCGGGTGGCGCATAAGATTTCCGACGCCGTCTACGAGCGGCTGACCGGCGAGAAGGGCTATTTCGACACCCGCGTGGTGTTCGTGGCCGAGTCCGGCGGCAAGGGCAGCAAGACCAAGCGCCTGGCGATCATGGACCAGGACGGAGCCAACCCCTCTTACCTGACCAACGGTTCGTCGATCATCATGACGCCGCGGTTCTCCTCGAACAGCCAGGAGATCACCTACATGGAGCTGCGGCCCGAAGGATCGTCGATCTACCTGTTGAACCTGGAGACCGCGCGCCGCGAAAGCCTTGGCGACTTCAAGGGCATGGTGTTCGCCCCGCGCTTCTCGCCCGACGGCGCCAAGGTAGCGTTCTCGGTCGAGCGCGGCGGCAACAGCGATATCTTCGTCATGGACCTGCGCAGCCGCACCTCATCGCGCCTGACCGCCGACCCCTCTATCGACACCTCCGCCTCGTTCTCACCGGACGGCGGTCGCATCGTCTTCAACTCCGACCGCTCGGGCTCGCCGCAACTCTATGTAATGGGCGCAGACGGCTCGAACCCGCGCCGGATCACCTTCGCCGCGGGCCGGTACACCACCCCGGTATGGAGTCCCACCGGCGAGTTCATCGCCTTCACGAAACAAACCGGCGGCGAATTCCACATTGGCGTCATGAAGGCCGACGGCACCGACGAGCGGCTGCTCACCTCCGGCAATATGGACGAGGGTCCGGCCTGGGCGCCGAACGGCAGGGTGCTGCTGTTTTCGCGCGAAACGGGTGGCGGTGGCTCGAAACTTTGGAGCGTTGATGTCACCGGGCGCATTCTACAGCCGATGCCATATCCCGGCGCCGGTTCTGACCCTGCCTGGTCGCCGCTGCTGAACTAGCTTGCACGCCCCCCCGACGCGTTAGACTCTGACCCCCGCGCTTCGGCGCGAGCCAACACCCAAGGAGACGCCTTCCATGGTCCCGAGCTTTACCACCAGAAGCGCCTTGCGCCTTGCGCTGATCGCCACGGCCGCTGTTTCGATGGCCGCCTGCGCCACGAAGAAGCCGTCGTATCCGACGGCGACGGTCGCCCCACAGACCCAGCCGGAGCCGCCGCGTCAGCCGGACCGCGGCGTCACCCAGCAGACCTCCCCGATGAACCAGAGCCCTACGCCAGGTACGGAGCGCGACTTCGTCGTCAACGTCGGCGACCGGGTCTATTTCGACTTCGACAGCTACACGGTGCGCAGCGACGCGACCGCCCTGCTGGACGCCCAGGCCGCCTGGCTGAAGCGCTATCCCTCCGTACAGGTACGGATCGAAGGCAACTGCGATGAAAAGGGCACCCGCGAATACAACATCGCGCTCGGTGCGCGTCGCGCCAATGCCGTGCGCGACTACCTGGCCGCGCACGGCGTCGAGTCCGGCCGCATCACCACCGTCTCCTACGGCAAGGAAAAGCCCGTCGACACGGGCGCCGGCGATGAAGCCGACCAGCACAACCGCAACGGCCACACCGCCATCGTTGGCGGCGCTCGGATGAACTGATGAGCCGATTTCGCCTTGGCCTGATGGCCGCCGCTGCGGGGCTTGTCCTGGTGGCGGCGTCGATGGCGTTTTCCCAGACGACGATGGACGACCCGCTGGACGCCCGCGATGCAAAGCGGGTGGACCGGATGGAGAAGGTGGTGCGCGAACTGCGTGACATCGTCTTCAAGGCGCAGAAGACCGGCGCCCCCGTGGTCGTGCAGCCGGCCGACACCGACGCCCGGATGGCCGATCTTGGCGTACGCATCGGCGACCTCGAACAGTCGCTGAAGCGGATGAACGGATCGTTGGAGGCGATAACCCACGACCTCGATGTGGCCAAGCGTGAGAACGCCGCCCTTCAGGGCCAGGTAAAGATCCTGGCTGATCGCCAGACCGCTGCGGAACAGAAGGCGACGGAGGCGGCCGCTGCCCAGGCCGTTCCCGAGCCCCCGCCCACGCCGTCTGACCCCAGGGCCGCCGCCGGCGAAGCCTTCACCAAGGCGCGGCAGTTGATGCTGAGCGGCGACTACGACCAGGCTGAAACCGCTTTCAGCGACTATGTTACGGCCTATCCGGACACGCCCAAGACACCGGAGGCCCGCTACTGGTGGGGCAAGACGCTCTCGGTGCGCGGCGCCCACGCGAACGCCGCCAGCGCCTACATCGGCGCCATCCGCGGCTGGCCGCAGACCGCCTGGGCGCCCGACGCCGTAGTGGAGCTTTCGCGCTCGCTGATCGCACTGAAGAAGCCGTCCGACGCCTGCCAGACGCTCACTGAACTGGGCAAGCGCTACCCCAAGGCGCCGCCCGCGGTGATGACCCGGGCCGCCGCCGCCCGCCTTCAGGCGAAGTGCACGTAGCGGCGGTCAGAGCCGTCCTCGACCGCCGGCTGCACGCCGAAAGCCGCCGGCCGATCGCTGTCGCCGTCTCCGGCGGAGGCGACTCGCTGGCACTACTGCTGCTGACCGACGCCTGGGCCAGATCGACCGGCCGGGCGCTGGTGGTCCTCACGGTCGATCACGGGTTGCAACCCGACAGCCAGGGCTGGACGACGGCCTGCGCCGCGACTGCCGTCCGGCTAGGCCGCGCCTTCAAGGCTCTGCACTGGACCGGCGACAAGCCCGCCACAGGGCTCCCAGCCGCCGCCCGCGCCGCTCGCCACCGCCTGCTGGCCGACGCCGCCCGCACGTTCGGAGCCCGTGTCATCCTGATGGGTCATACGGCCGACGACATCCTGGAAGCGCGGCTGATGCGGACCCGTGGCTCAACGACGCCGGAACCGCGCGAGTGGGCGCCTTCGCCCGTGTGGCCGGAGGGGCGCGGGGTCTTCCTGCTGCGCCCGCTGCTCGATGTACGTCGAGCCGAAATCCGCGAGTGGCTGGTCGCGCGCGGCGAGACCTGGATCGACGATCCGGCGAACCAGAGCCATCTGTCCGCGCGCGCCAACGCCCGGCGCGATATCGCGGGCGGCGCATCCACGCCCGCGCCCGGCCCCGACTCGGTCACAGCGGCGGATCTGGCGCGGGCCTGCACCGCGGACCCCAGCGGCGGTTTACGGCTGGCGCGCGCAGCCCTGCGTGCCGCTGGGCCCGGCGCCATCAGCCGGTTCGTCTCGGCGGCCTGCCTCTGCGCGGCAGGAACCGACCGCCCGCCCGCGGGACCGGCGGCGCTGCGCCTCGCTGAGCGCCTAAGGGGAGGCGACGGCTTCACCGCAAGCCTCGCCGGCGCCCGGATCGAAGCAGACGAAACCGAGGTCCGGGCCCTGCGCGAGGCTGGCGAAGCCGCGCGGGGCGGCCTGCGCCCGCTGAGCCTAGGTGCGGGTGAGACCGGGGTCTGGGACGGCCGTTTCGAGATCGCAGCCGAGCGAGCGATAGAAGTCCACGCGGCCGCCGGCCTGCGCGGCGGGCTTTCGCCCGCGGACCTGCAGACGCTGGCGGCGCTGCCGGCGCGGGCGCGGGACGTCATGCCTTTGACGACCGATGGAGACGGCCAGACCGCCTTGGTAAGGGCCAGGGTCCTGACGCTCGACCGGCTGTTCGCGGCCTGCGGCGCGGTGGACCGCGAGCCGCCCTAGCGGGCGGCCAGGACGTGCTCGACACCGCGGACGACGGGGTCGGCGAACCTGCGGCCAAGCAGGCTGGCGTGGGTGGAGCCCTTTACGTCCTCCACGTAGCCCGCGTGCGAGGCGTCGGCCGCCAGCGCCTGCATCCGCTTAAGCCACGGCCGCTTGCGCGCATCCCCTGCGTTCACCACCGCGATCGGCAGCGCGGGCGGGAAAGCGGACGCGCCGGCCTGATCGGAGCTGGCCGGCCAGCTGGCCACCTCGAGCGCCGCGCCGCGGGCATGAGAGGCCGAGGCATGGATGCGCCGCTTTTCGACCGCCGCGTCGCCCTCCAGCCCGATCAGATTGCCGGAGATCAGCGACACGGGATGCATAAGGCCGAATCGCGCGCCCATCGCCGCCAGGTCGAGCGCCCGGCCAAAGGCGGCGACCGCCCAAGCCCCGCCCGGCCGGGCGATCACCTCGGGCGTCATGGCGTCGACAAGGACGACGCCCAGCACGCTGCCAGGGTGGGCCAGGGCGAAGCGCCGCACCATCAGCCCGCCCATGGAATGGCCGACGACCACGAACGGACCGACTTCTCCCAGGGCCACAAGCAGGGCCGCGAGATCGGCATTGATCGCCGCGGCGTCGCGCGGGACGGGGCCGGGATCGGAATGACCGATGCCCGCTCGGTCGTAGGCTATGGAGTGCAGTCCCCTGGCCGCGAGCTTGGACTGCACCACGCCCCAGTCCGAGCCGCAGCCGAAGGCGCCGTGCTCAAGCAGAATCGTGGGCCGCGGGCCGCGCCGACCGGTGCGGACCACGTGCAGCCGCCGGCCGCCAAGGTCGATCAGCTCTCCCCTCGGAGCCCGGTTCGGCATGGTCGATTCAATCGGCCTTCCTGAACGGGCGCGGTGTCCGCGAGGCGCCCTGGCGGGCGAACATCCAGCCGGGATACTCGGCAGGCAGCTCACTGACCTCATCCAGCCTGGCGATCTCTTCCGGGGTCAGATCCAGGTCGGCCGCGGCCAGGTTGTCGTTGAGCTGTTCGAGGGTCTTGGCGCCGATGATGATGCTCATCACCGCCGGCTTGCAGAGCAGCCAGGCCAGCGCCACGCGGGCCACTGACGCGCCGTGCGCCTCGCCCACCTCGCGCATCACCTCGACGCATTTCCACGCGCGGTCTCGGTCCACCGGCGGGAAGTCGAAGTTGGTGCGCCTGGCGTCGGTCGGATTGTTCGAGCCCGGTCCGAACTTGCCGGACAGGAGCCCGCCGGCCAGCGGCGACCAGACCATCAGGCCCAGTTGCTCCGAGGTCAGCATCGGCGCGAGGTCCCGCTCCAGGTCGCGCCCGGCGATGGAGTAGTAGGCCTGCAGGGTCTCGAACCTCGCGTAGCCCCTGGCCTCGCTGAGGCCGAGCGCCTTGGCGATCTTCCAGGCGGCCCAGTTGGAGACGCCGATGTAGCGGACCAGGCCCTGGCTCACGAGATCGTCCAGCGCCCGCAGGGTCTCGTCGATGGGAGTGACGGCATCGTTGCCGTGGATCTGGTAGAGGTCGATGTGGTCGCTCTGCAGACGCTCGAGGCTAGCCTGTACCGAGTCCATGATGTGCCCGCGGCTGGCGCCGCGATCGTTGGGGCCGGGACCCATCTCGCCGTAGACCTTGGTGGCGATGACCACGTCCTTGCGGCGGGTTCCGAGATTCTGAAGCGCCTGGCCCAGCAGCCGCTCGGATTCGCCGAACGAATAGACGTCGGCCGTGTCGAAGAAATTGACCCCCGAAGCCAGGGCGCGCCCGACGATGGCGTCCACATCGGCCTGGCCCAGCGCGCCGATCGCCCGCCACATCCCGCTGTCCGCCGACCCGCCGAAGGTCATGGTCCCCAGGCAGATCTCCGAGACATGGAGACCCGTGCGGCCGAGTTGCTTGTACTTCATGCGGTCCCCTTGGCGTGATGGACCAGCATATGGTCAGAGGGTCGGGTCAGAGCGAGGGGCAAGCGGTTGCTCCGGCGGAAAAACCGGATTGAAGCGCACGTGCGGCCGCTGACCCGGCTGGCTGACCACCACGCCCGAGCCGCTGAGGCTGGCTTCGATCATGTTGATGTTCGCTTGCGACAACGGCCGTGTGCGGGTGGCGGCCATCGTCGGGTTGAGCCGGGCGTCCATCATGGCCCGCTTGCTGGCCGGAATGTTCGAGACGAAGGCCATACGCGTGCCCTTAGGCAGCTTCAGGGCCGCGCTCAGGGGCAGGTCGGCCGAGGTGGCGAACTGACGGCCCAGGAACATCTCCGGGTTCATCGGCCGTTCCTGGGCGTCGCGAATCTCGAAATGCAGGTGCGATCCGGTGGAGGACCCGGTGGATCCCACGAGGCCCAGCGGCGCGCCGGCCTTCACAGCCGCGCCCGGTACGACGCCCGCCAGCGAACGGCTCATGTGACCGTATAGGGTGGTCAGTCCCTGGGCGTGCTTCACCTCGACGAAGTGACCGTAGCCCGCGTCATCGGCGACGCGGACCACCACGCCGTCGGCCGAGGCCAGGATCGACTGGCCGGCGTTGGCGGCGATATCCACGCCCGCGTGCAGGCGACCGTTCTCTTCCCACGGCAACTGCCGGCGGCCGAAGGGCGAACCGACCGTGCGGCCGGGCAGGGGGGCGGAAAACGCGATCAGGGCGGGCGCCGGGGCGACCGGCGCGGCCTGGGCCAGCGCCTGGATCACCGCCGGTGCGGCCGGTCGGGTGTGCGCGGGCGGCGTTGGAAGCGCGGCCTGAGCCACCGTGAACGCCATCAGCGCCAGGGACAGACCCAGCACGGCGTCGACGGTCCAAAGGTGCGCGCGCCCCGAATGGGCCTGTCCATCATTCGTCAAAACTGAAGTCTCCAGTCGCGCCGGGCCTGCCTCTTGAGGACAGCATCCGACGTAAGCCACCGTTCACCGGGCGGCTAACTGGCCGATATTCAGGGCAAAAGCTAGGCGCAGCTTGGCTTTAGCCGGTTCAGAAGCGCACCCGGACCGTGCCCCCGACGTCATATTCCCAGTAGCCGCTGCCCGTTGTCGCACTGGCGATGAGCCCGAAGTGGATCTGGTCGGCGCCCCGCGAAAGCACGCGTCTTTCTCCAGGGACTACAACATACATGACGATTCACTACGCGTGTTATATTAATTTGTTGCGTTATAATTGCAGTCCGCTTCCGTGTGTCGTTCAGGGCCGGGGGTTTCCGAAGACTTCGATGCCAAGACCCGCCGCAGATCCCGCCAAGGCCGCCCAGACCAAGGTTCTTCGTCAAAGGGCCGGACGCTGGCTTAAAACCGCGCGCGAGACGGCGGGCCTGACCCAGGCAGAATTGGCCGAGCAGGTGGGGCTGCGCTACTACACCTTCGTCAGCCAGGTGGAGAGCGGCCTCGGCCGCCTGCCCATCGAGACCCAGGGCGCCTGGGCAACGGCGCTTGGCCTGAATCCCGGCGAATTCGCCCGCACCCTCTTGCGCTACTACGAGCCGGAACTATCTCGCCTGCTCTTCGGGGATGACGCGGGCCAGAGCCGCGCGACAGCGTAACGGGGCGACCGAGCAACGCCGATGGGCGCGATCGGCGCACGGCGACCGGCTGGTGGATCTGCGCGGATTGCCCGTCGCGGCCGTAAGCCAGCCGGGGTTGATGACCTTCCAGGGCCTGTCGCCTAAGGCCACGGCGGCGCATCCGCCGCCGGAGCCGGACGGCGCCGTCCACGTGGACCTGAAATGGCGACGGCTTGGCAGACGGCTATCTGCTGATGCCGCGAACGGCCGGCGACACCCACGAGCCGGTCTTCGTCACCGGAGCCTCGCTCAACACCCACCTCGAACTGGGCTGATCGATCCGTCCCCGCGGGCCGTCTCCGGTTGGGGGAGGAACGCGAACCTCAGAGGCTCTTGAGGATGCCCTCGACCATCTTCTTGGCGTCGCCGAACAGCATCATGGTGTTGTCGCGGAAGAAGAGTTCGTTCTCGACGCCGGCGTAGCCCGAGCTCATCCCGCGCTTCACGAAGAGCACCGTGCGGGCCTTTTCCACGTCCAGGATCGGCATGCCGTAGATAGCCGAGGTCGGGTCGGTCTTGGCCGCCGGGTTGGTCACGTCATTGGCCCCGATCACGAAGGCCACGTCGGCGGTCGGGAACTCGGCGTTGATGTCCTCCAGCTCGAAGACCTCGTCGTAGGGGACGTTGGCCTCGGCCAGCAGCACGTTCATGTG
>JBBREC010000118.1:0-11747 GCA_038203295.1 Caulobacterales bacterium | reverse complement strand
GTTCTTGAGGATCTCGTCGGTGCCGCCGGCGATCCGCAGGCCCGGCGCGAACATCAGTGAGGAATGGAACGCGGCGCGCAGCGGGGCCAGCTCCGGATCGTCGATGATCCCGAACTGATCGAACATCTCCAGCGCCGAGTTGCCCAGCTCCTGCATCTGCACCGCCGAGATGATCTTGCCGATCGAGCTTTCCGGTCCGGGCGTCTGACCCTTCGAGAGCGCGGTCATGGTGCGGTTGCGGGTGTGCTTGAGCCCCTCGGCCTGGACGTACCAGTCGGCCAGCTTTTCGCGCAGTGCGTTGTCCTTCAGCGCCGGCGCGCCATCCAGGCCCGGCAGGGTCCGGGCCGCCTCCATGAACTCCTTCCAGCCCGCGCCGGAGGCGCCGCCCACCGCCAGCCGCTCGTTCATCAGGGTGACCAGGCTGACCTTCCAGCCGTCATCGATGGCCCCCAGCCTCTGGCTGTCCTTGACTCGCACGTCCGTGAAGAACACCTCGTTGAAGCCCGACCCCCCGGACATCTGGTGGATCGGTTTCACCTCAACGCCCGTCGCGCGCATGTCGAGCCAGAACATGGTCAGGCCCTTGTGCTTGGGCGCGTCCGGGTTGGTCCGGCAGACCACGATGCCGAAATCCGAGAACTGGGCGCCTGTTGTCCACACCTTCTGGCCCGTGATCAGCCAGTCGCCTGAGCCGTCCGGCGCACGCACCGCCTTGGTCCGCGCCGCCGCCACGTCCGACCCGCCCGAGGGCTCGGAGAACAGCTGGCACCAGATCTCCTCGCCGCGCAGCGCCGGGCCCACGAACCGGTCCTTGGTCTCCTGGTCTGCAAAGGTGGCCACGGTCGGCACGCACATGCCGAGCCCGATCTGGAAGGGGTTCGGCGGGATGGGATACTTCGCTTCCTCGGCGTTGAAGATCACCTGCTGGATCGGGTTGCCGCCCTGGCCGCCCCATTCTTTTGGCCAGGTGATCTGGGCGTAGCCGGCGGCGGCCTTCCTGGCCTGCCAGGCCTTGGAGGCCGCCATCGAGCTGCCGTTGCCCTCCGGATCGCCGGTGAAATGGGTCTTCGGTGCATTGGCCTCCAGCCAGTCATGGACCTGGACGCGGTAGGCGGCTTCGTCGGGGGTGTCGTTGAAGTCCATGGTCTTCGCTCCTTAAGCCGCGTTGCGCCGTTCGAGGTGGCTCACCAGCCGCTCTTTCCAGACGCGCGGGGCGCCGGCCACCAGGCTGAGCTGGCGTGAGCGGCGGTAGTAGAGGTGGCAGTCCATCTCCCAGGTGAAGCCGATGCCGCCGTGGGTCTGGATGTTCTCCTTGGACGCGAACCAGAACGCCTCCGAGGCCGCGATCCGCGCTGCGCTGGCGGCGACCGGCAGTTCAGTGGCGTTGGTGTTGAGCGCCCAGGCTCCATAGTAGGCGTTGGATCGCGCCAACTCGTTACGGATGTAGATGTCGGCGAGCTTGTGCTTGATCGCCTGGTAGGATGCGATGACCCGGCCGAAGGCGTAGCGCTCCAGCGCATAGGCCTTGGCCATCTCCAGGCACCGGTCGGCCCCGCCGCATTGCTCGAAGGCCAGCAGCACCGCGGCGCGGTCGAAGATCTGTTCGACCAGCTCGATCCCCTGGCCAGCCTCCCCCAGCCGCCGCGCAGGGACGTCCTTGAAGATCAGTCGGGCCGCGTCCCGGGTGGGATCCAGCGTTTTCAGCATCTCGCGCGTCACGCCGTCGCCTGTCAGGTCCACCAGGAAGAGGCCCGGCTTGCCGTTTTCGCGCGCCAGCACCAGAGCCACATCGGCGATGTCGCCATCGGTGACCGGCAGCTTCACGCCGCTCAGCCTGCCGCCTTCGACGGTCGATTTCAGCGTCGCCGCGGTGGTGACGCCGGGGCCTTCGGAGGTGGCGATGCAGCCGATCAGTCCGCCGGCGGCGATCCTCGGCAGAAGGTCGGCCTTCTGCTCGTCGCTGCCGGCCAGCATGACCGCCTCGGCCACGAAATAGACCGTCGAGGCGAACGGGATCGGCGCCACCGCGCGGCCCAGTTCCTCGGCGATCACGCAGAGCTCCAGGTGTCCAAGGCCCAGGCCGCCGAATTCCTCGGGGATCGCGGCGCCCAGCCAGCCCTGCTCACCAACGGCCTTCCACAGCGCGGCGTCATAGGGTTTGGCCTCGTCGTCGAGGACCTTGCGCACCTTGTCCGTCGAGGCGTTGGCCTCGAGGAACCGCCGCACCTCGGACTTGAGCGACTTCTGATCGTCGGAAAAATCGAAGTTCATGGCCTGTCCTGCCTCGGGTTTTCTCGAATTTCGGTGTCCCGGAACCCGAACCATACGCCGCCCGCCGAAGCTGAAAAGTATGACCTCGCGTCAGCCGCCTTTGCGCCGCCGCGATCGCGGGACTAGATGACCGCCATGCGCACAGACACGCCCCAGCCGATACAGCTCACCGACTACCGCCCGCCCGCTTTCGTCATCGACGAGGCGCACCTGACCTTCCTGCTCGCGCCCAACACCACGCGGGTGAAGGCGAGGCTGACGGTCCGCCGCAACGGGGAGCACACCGACCCGCTGACTTTCAACGGCGAGCGGCTGAAGGCCATCTCGGTCGCCGTGGACGGCCGCAATCTCACCGAGAGCGAGCGCATCATCGACGGGGAGTATCTGACCATCCCCGGCGTGCCCGACGTTTTCGTGCTGGAGACCGAAGTCGAGATCGACCCGCAGGCCAACACGGCGCTGGACGGCCTCTACATGTCCGGCGGTCGCTTCTGCACACAGTGCGAGGCCGAGGGCTTCCGCAAGATCACCTTCTGGCCCGATCGCCCCGACGTCCTGTCACGCTTCACCGTGCGGATCGAGGCGGACAAGGCGTTTCACCACCTGCTCTCCAACGGCAACCTGATGGAGACCGGCCAGCTGCCCGGCGGCAGGCATTACGCCGTCTGGAACGATCCCTTCCCCAAGCCCTGCTACCTTTTCGCCCTGGTGGCCGGCGAGTTGGACGTGCTGGAAGACAAGCTGGTGACTATGACCGGCCGCACCGTCGACCTGCGCATCTATGTCGATCCCGGCATGTCGGCCCGCGCCGCCTACGCCATGGACGCCCTGAAGCGCTCGATGAAATGGGACGAAGACACCTTCGGCCGCGAGTACGACCTCGACCTCTTCATGATCGTGGCCGTCCGCGACTTCAACTTCGGGGCGATGGAGAACAAGGGGCTGAACATCTTCAACGCCTCGCTCCTGCTGGCCGACCCGGCCACCGCCACCGACATGGACTTCGAGCGCATCGAGAGCGTCGTGGCCCACGAATATTTCCACAACTGGACCGGCGACCGGATCACCTGCCGCGACTGGTTCCAGCTCTGCCTCAAGGAGGGCCTGACCGTCTTCCGCGACCAGAGCTTCTCGGCCGACATGCGCGGCGAGGCCGTCCAGCGGATCAAGGACGTCAAGGCGCTGCGCGCGCGCCAGTTCGCCGAGGACCAGGGCCCGATGGCCCATCCCGTGCGCCCATCCAGCTACCTGAAGATCGACAACTTCTACACGGCCACGATCTACGAGAAGGGCGCGGAGGTCATCCGCATGCTGAAGACCCTGATCGGGCCCGACGCCTTCCGGGCTGGCATGGACCTCTACTTCACCCGCTGGGATGGCCACGCCACCACGGTCGAGGAATTCATCCGCTGCTTCGACGAAGTGACCGACCGTGACCTCACCCCGTTCTTCGCCTGGTACGAACAGGCCGGCACCCCGAAGGTGATGCTGACCAGCAGGTATGACGAGACAGCCAGGACGCTCGAACTGGAGATCACCCAGGAGACGCCGCCCACCCCCGGCCAGCCGACCAAGCGCGCCCTGCCGATGCCCGTCACCCTCGGCCTCCTCGACCACGACGGCCGCACCCAGGCCTTCGTCCGCGACGGCGAGGCCATGGACCAGACCGTCATCGTGCTCGAGGGCGCGCGGACCAGGGTCACCCTCACCGGCGTCGACCAGCGGCCGGTGATCTCGGCGCTGCGCGGCTTCTCCGCCCCCGTCATGCTGGAAAGCAACGCCGAGGCCCGCGACCGCTATGTCCTGCTGGCCGGCGACCCGGACCTCTTCAACCGCTGGGAGGCCGGCCAGGAGCTGGCCCGCGCCCTGATCCTCGAGCGCGCCGGCGGCCATCCCGACGAGGTCGGCGAAGAACGGTTCGCCGAAGCCGTCGGCCGCGCCCTGGGCGACCAGGCCGCCGACCCGGCTTTCAAGGCACTGCTGCTGGCCCTGCCCTCGGAGCCCGACCTGTCGCTGGCCATGACCTCCGCCGACCCCGCCGCGATCCACGCGGCCCGCGAGGCGCTGAGGATGCGGCTCGCCCTCCACCTTGAGGACGAACTGCGCCGGTTGCACACCGGCCTGCAGGAGATCGCCGAATTCTCGCCGGACGCCGCCGGCGCAGGCCGCCGCGCGCTGCGCAACGCGGCCCTCGACATGCTGGCCGCCAACCCCCGCTCGGAGGTCGGCGAACTGGCCGCCGGCCACTACGAGGCCGCCGCCAACATGACCGACGCCGTCGGCGGCCTGATGGCCCTGATGCAGATCGGCGGCGAGCCCTACGAGATCGCGCTGAGCAACTTCTTCGAAAAGTGGAAGGGCGAACCGCTGGTCATCGACAAATGGTTCGCGCTGCAGGCCCGCGATCCCGACGAAGGCGCGCTCGGCCGCGTCATGGGCCTCACTGCCCACCCTGCGTTCGAGGCGAAGAACCCGAACCGGCTGCGCGCGCTGGTCTCCACCTTCGCCAACTTCAACCCGGCGCGGTTCCACGATCCCAGCGGCGCCGGGTACCGGTTCCTGGCCGACCAGATCCTGGCCGTCGACGGCTTCAACCCGATGACCGCGGCGAGGCTCGTCGATCCCCTGGGCGGCTGGCGGCGCTACACGCCCGAACTCGGCGCGCTCATGAAGGCCCAGCTGCAGCGCATCCTGGCCGTCCCCGGCCTCTCCAAGAACGTCTACGAACTGGTCAGCCGCGCCCTCGCCGAGGACGAGGCGGGGTAGCGGGTCACTCAGCCCCCGGTCGCATCCACGACGATGGTCACCGTCTTGCCCCGGGAATGCGGCTCCCACCCCGCCGCGATGGCGGACGCGATCGCGGTGGCCACCAGCGTGGGCGCGATGTGCGAGGCCTGCAACTGCGGCGCGCCGAACCTGGGCTGCCGGCCCGGCGGAAACTCCAGCATTACCTCGCGCTGGCCGTCCCTGTGGCGCACGGCGATCGCCATGCCCTGCCAGCCCGCGGTGTCGCTCGACCACTGCGGCTTGCGCTGCAGCCGCCAGACATAGGGCTCCCCCTCGACCTCGATCTCCAGATCCGCGCTCTGCCGGGTTCGTGCCATGCGAGGGCCTTAGCCCGACAGGAGCCGCCAGGCCAGTCCGGTCAGCTACGCTGTTCCAAGGAAGGGGAAAGGTTCTCTTGTCCCCGTGTTCACACGTATTCTCACCGAAACCAGGGGGATTCTGGGCCACAGTCCCTGGCAGGGGGCGCGCCGGGACCTACGACGCCGTGTCCGGTCTGAGCGCCCGCACCAGGGTTCGAAGCAGCGCGACAGTCTCGGCGTCGCTGTCGCTGTCGCTGTCGCTGGGCTGACGCCACGCGCTCCGGATGACCGCCACCACCTGCTCGGTCAGATTGACGTAGATGCGCTCGAATTACGGCGACAGTGGAATTACGGTGACAGTGCACTGTTCTCGTCCTCCTGAACCGGGTGACAGGAGCACCTGTCTCCACAGTGCGCCGACCCGGCGCTACCCCTCACGGCTCAGCATCGCCAACTTTTCCCAACGAAATTTTTGACATTCAGCGAACTCGATGTTCTTGTTTCGTTCATGTTTACCGAAAACACCCCCACCGAAGCCCAGCCCGAGGGCCGGGCCGAGCGCCAGCTGCGGCTTTTGCGGGAGCTGGCCGAGATCGGCATGGACATCGCGCGCGCGGTGCGCGCCGAGGCCCTGGCGCGGGAGGATGCGGCGGTCGAGGGCGCAGCGGCGCCCGCGCGGTCACGGTTCGCCGGCGCGGACCTCGGGCTGGTCTACTCGCGCGTGGCGCGCGCCGTGCGCCAGACGCTGGCCCTGGAAACCCGCGTCAGCGACGAGATCGAGACCGTCCGCGTCGAGCGCGAACGACGCCGCCAGACAGCCAGCGAGATCGCGCGGCATGACCGCCAGATCGACATCCGCGGCTTCGTCGCCGAGGCCATCGAGGCCGAGGGCGACAGCAGTGACTGGTCGGAGACCAAGGTCGAGCGGCTTCTGAACGATCTCGACGAGCGGCTGGAGGACGGCGACTACGACGACACGCTCGCCGACGCCCCGATCGCCGACCTGGTCGCGCGCATCTGCTTCGATCTGGGCCTCACCCCCGACTGGCGCATCTGGAACGACCAGGACTGGGCCATCCAATATCTCAAGGACCATACCCCCACCGACATCGGCGCCGAACGCTGGCTGCACACGGGGCTGGAGGACGGCCCCGATGGCGGGACGGACGGCGGGAGCGCCGATCCTCCCGATGCTCCGGCGTCCGACTCCGGCTGAGCCGCCACGGGCCCCGGAACAATTCGTCACGCAAATCCCGATGACGCTTAACCTCTAGGCGCATAGTCTCGGCTATGAGTTGAGCCATGTTCTGGATGGAGGGGCGGCGGGCCTTGGCTGAGGGCGGGGGCGACAGCGCGGCTAAGCCCGGGCTGCAGGGGCGGTCAGCGGACCTCGCTCTTGCACAGGCGCCGACCCAACGGTTCGCCAGGATCGCGATCCTGGCGGCCCTGCTGCTGCTCGCCATCTACACCGCCATCGCCATCGTTCGCCTGACCCGCGGACCGCAGAGCGCCGGCGAACAGCTCCTGTGGCTGATGATCCCGCTCGGCGTCGCCTTCTCGCTGGGTCTCCTGCTGCTGCTGGAATCCCGCCGGGTGGAAAAGGCCCACGCGGCCTTTACCGACAGTGAGCAGCGGTTCCGCCTCGCCGTCGAGGCCGCGCGCTGCGGCATCTGGGAATGGGACCTGGCCGAGGATCGGATCTTCATGTCCGACGTCACCGCGGCGCTGTTCGGCTGGCGCGGCGGCGTCGTTGATGGCCAGCAGGTGCTGGACCGCGTCTCCGAAGGCCACCGCGACGGCCTGCGCGAGGCGCTGTCGACGGCCGCGGTCTATGGCGGCTTCGATGTGTCGTTCCGGGTGCCCAGCCTGGCCGGTGGCCGCCCGGTCTGGATCGACGCCCGCGGCCAGGGCTTCGGCAAGAGTCCTGAGGGCGGCTTTGCCCGCATCATCGGCGTGGCGCTGGACGTCACCGAGGAACGCCTCGCCCAGGCCCGCGCCCAGTCGGCCGAGACCCGCCTGCGCGACGCCATCGAGAGCGTCTCGGAGGCCTTCGTGCTCTGGGACCGCAACGGGCGGCTGTTGATGAGCAACAAGAACTACCGATCCTTCTTCCGCCTGGAGCCGCAGATGCTGAAACCCGGCATCGAGCGCGACGAACTGGAAACCCTGGCCCGCCTCGCCATCCGCCAGGAGTTCCCGGCGCTGGGCGGCCGCAAGGGTGTGCGCGAGGCCGAGCTGGTCGACGGCCGCTGGGTGCAGATCTCCGAGCGGACCACGGCCGAGGGCGGCCTGGTCGTCACCGCCGCCGACATCACCGCTCTGAAAGCCCAGGAAGAGGCCCGCCGGATCAACGAGGACGAGCTGCGCCGCGCCGTCGCCAACCTGGAACGCAGCCAGGAACAGCTCTCCGAACTGGCCCGCAAGTACGAGACGGAAAAGCTGCGCGCCGAAGGCGCCAACCAGGCCAAGAGCGAGTTCCTGGCCAATATGAGCCATGAGCTGCGCACGCCGCTGAACGCCATCAACGGCTTCTCCGAGATCATGATCGCCGAGATGTATGGCCCGCTCGGCGACGCCCGCTACAAGAGCTACGCTCAGGACATCCTCAATTCCGGACAGCACCTGCTGGCGCTGATCAGCGACATCCTCGACATGTCGAAGATCGAGGCTGGCAAGATGAGCCTGCGCTTCGAGCCGCTCTCGCTGGAGGAGGTCGCCGAGGACGCCCTGCGGCTGGTCCGCGACCGGGCGGAGTCAGCGGGTCTGGCGCTGCGCCTGGATTTCGACGACCTGCCCGAGGTCGAGGCCGACTATCGCGCCGTGAAGCAGGTGCTGCTGAACCTTCTCTCCAACGCCGTGAAATTCACCCCGCGCGGCGGGCGGATCACGGTGCGCGCCGAGCTGCGCGACGACCCCATGGGCCAGCGGGTCCGGATCAGCGTGCAGGACACCGGCATCGGCATTACCCCGGACAACCTGGCGCGCCTGGCCCGCCCCTTCGAACAGATCGAGAGCCAACACGCCAAGACCCAGCAGGGCACCGGCCTTGGCCTCGCGCTGACCAAGGCGCTTGTCGAGATGCACGGCGGTCTGCTCGACCTGCGCAGCGCGCCCGGCCAGGGCACCAGCGCCACCTTCTCCCTGCCCGTCCACCAGAGCGCGCTGGCCGCGGTCGGCTAGGGCTGCACGATCAGGTCGTAGGCCTTGCGCGCGGCCGCGCGGGCCGCCGCCAGGCGCGTGCGCAGCTGGCGGAAATCCAGCGCGCCGCCTGCCCGCGCCAGCAGCGCCCGGAACGCCGCGGGCTCGCTTGTCGGATCGGCGTCGCCGTCGAGCGCCACTTTGAGAAGCTGGGTCAGGTCCTGCTGCAGCCGCCAGGCCGCCTCGAGATCCGCGACCGTCGCCTTCGGCGCCAGGCCCGCCTCGCGCAGCGCGGCCAGCGCCTGGGCGGTGTTGGGACGCAGCGGCCCGCCCTGCGCAGCGTGGGCCAATTGCAGGAACTGGGCGACGAATTCGATGTCCACCAGCCCGCCCGGCGAAAGCTTCAGGTCCCACTCGCTCTTCGGCGGACGTTCGCGCGCCATCAGCTCGCGCATTTCGCGCACGTCGTGGGCGGTCTGCGCCCGGTCGCGCGGCCGGCGCAAGGCCGTGCCGATGGCCCGCTCGGCCTCGCCGGTGAAGCCGGCGCTGGTCGACCAGACCACGCGCCCCCGGGTCAGGGCCAGGAACTCCCACGTCTCCGCCTCGTGCTCGTAATAGCCGTCGAAGGCCGCCGCGCTCACCGCCACCGGGCCTTTCGAGCCCGAGGGCCGCAGCTTCATGTCGACCTCGTAGAGCTCGCCCTCGGCCGTGGGCGCCGACAGCGCCGCGATCAGCCGCTGGGTGAACCGGCCATAGAACGTCACCGCGTCCCAGCCCTTCAGCGCCGAGGCCGCCTGCGGATCGGCCGCGCGGTAGAGCGTCATCAGGTCGAGGTCGGAGCCGGCGCTCATCTCGCGCGAGCCGCACTTGCCAAGCGCCACCACCGCCACGTCGCCGGCAAAAGCCCCGCCGATCCGCTCCGCCTCGGCCAGCGCCGCGGGGGCCAGCGCGCCGATGCAGACGTCGGCCAGGTCCGCGAAGGCGCGGCCGGCGGCCTCGGCGGTCGCTGTGCCGCTCATCACCTGGACGCCGATCCGGAACGCCTGCTCGCGCTGGGCGCGGCGCACGGCGTCCATGGCGGCCTCGAAGCCCTCGGCCAGCGACACCGCGCGCTCGACAACGGCGCGGTCCTCGGCGATCTCGATGGTCTCGAAAAACGAGCCGTCCAGCATGGCGTCGATCGCCGCCGGCCGCCGCGCAAGCGTCGAGGCCAGGCGTGGGGCGAAGGCCATCACCTCGACGATCAGTTCGAACAGCCGCGGCTGGGCAAGGAACAGCGACTGGATCTGCACCCCCGACGGCAGGGCCGCGAAGAAGTCCCGGAACCGGCTGAACGCCGCGTCCGGCGCGCCAGTGGCCTGGAACGCCTCCAGCAGGCGCGGCGCCAGGCGGGTGAACAGCTCCCGGCCGCGCTCGGTGCGGGTGGCGGGGATCGTGCCGTGGTGCCAGCTGCGGATCGTCTGCGCGACCTGCGGCGGGTTGGAGAACCCCATCCGCTTCAGGGTGGCGAGCGTCTCGGGGTCATCGTCGACGCCGGTGAACACCAGGCTGCCGAACCGCGACGACAGCGCCTCCTCCTCCTCGAAGAGTTCGCCGTAGCGGGCGTTGACCGCCTTCAGCGTGCGGGTGATCGCCGCGTCGAAGCTGGGCAGGCGATTGTAGCCGCAGAGCGCCGCCACCCGGCGGCGGTCCGTGTCCGACTCCGGCAGCTTGTGGGTCTGCTCGTCCGCCAGCATCTGGATCCGGTGCTCGACGCCGCGCAGCGTGACATACGCCTTGGCCAGTTCGTCGGCCGTTTCAGGCGCCACGTGCCCAGCCGCGGTCAGGGCCTTGAGCGCGTCGAGGGTGCGGAAGCTTCGAAGCGCCGGATTGCGGCCGCCCAGGATCAGCTGCTGGGTCTGGACGTAGAACTCGATCTCGCGGATGCCGCCGCGGCCCAGTTTCAGGTCGACGCCCCTGGCCGAGACCCGCTCGTCGACCTTGTGGGCGTGAATCTGACGCTTGATCGAATGGATGTCGGCAATGGCCGCGAAATCCAGGTTCTTGCGCCAGATGAAGGGCAGCAGTTCGGTCAGGAATCGCTCGGCGGCGGGCAGGTCCCCCGCGCAGGCGCGCGCCTTGATGAAGGCCGCCCGTTCCCAGTTCTGGCCGAAACTCTCGTAATATTCCAGCGCCGCCGGTACGGGCACGGCGTGCTGGGTCGAGGATGGGTCGGGGCGCAGCCGCAGGTCCATGCGGAACACATAGCCGTCCGGCGTGCGCTGCTGCATCAGGTCCGACACCCGCTGGGTCAGGCGCACGGCGAAGGCCCCGGCTTCGACACCCTCCGCCAGCGGCAGGGCGTCCGGCTCGAAGAAAACCGACACATCGATGTCGCTGGAATAGTTCAGCTCGAAGGCGCCCTGCTTGCCCATGGCGATGCAGAACCAGCCGGGGACCGGCCCCTCGGCGCCCTCGCCCAGCCGGGTCAGCCGGCCCGCCGCCACTTCGCCCCGCGCCGCCACGCTGAGCGCCGAGGTTACCGCCGCATCGGCGAAGCGGGTCAGCGCGCCGGTCACCTGATCCAGGTCCCAGACGCCGCCCAGGTCGCAGAGCGCGGTCAGCAGGTGCAGCTCGGCCTTCAGCACCCGCAAGCCGATCTGCGCCGCCTCGAGTTCCAGGTCGGCCGACGCCGCGGTGCGGCGAAGGATATCCTCCAGACGCGCGCGCGGCTCATCCGCCAGCAGTGCGTCCAGCCGCGCCGGATCGCGCCGCACCAGGCTCGCTAGGTAGGACGAAGCCGCGAAGATCGGCGCGAGCGCCGGCCAGGCCTGCTCCAGACGCTCGGTCCACAGCGCCTGCGCCACCGTCTCGCGCAGGCGCTCGGCGGCCTTGCCGTCGACGACAGGCCCGCAGGGTGTCAGGGTTTCGGCGAGCGCCATGGATTGAGGATTAGCAGCCTTCCCGGCCAGGGCGCGAAAAGAAGAACCACGGGAGACACGGAAAGGCGTGCGGAGCGCGCGAACGTTCTCTCAAACGCGGCCCTGGTTCGCGCGATCCCTGACGACGCCATGGCAAGCGGCTGGTCGGCGCAGGCGTCGCCGATCGCCTCCAGCCCGCCCGAAGGTGGGACGCGACGCACCTCCCGCCGGGTGCGCAACAGGCGCTCCCGCGAGCCTTCCTGCGTCGCCTTGATCGTGGGTCGCCCTGACAAGGCGGGCGATGACAATCAGAGGAGAGGTGATCGCGTCACCAGCCTAGGCCGGCCTCGGC
>JBBREC010000117.1:0-11857 GCA_038203295.1 Caulobacterales bacterium | reverse complement strand
ATTGTCACAGGCGCTGAGCGCCAGGAAGGCCAGCATGATGGCGGCGTGCGGCTTCACGAGAGGTTTCCCAGCGGCGCGCAACGAGCGATGCCACGTCGCGGGTCTTTTCGCGCCATTCGCCCCCGCGAACAAGGCCGACCGATGTACCCGCCCGCCGTGGGGTAGAGGTAGCCAGCCCCCCAGATCTACGCCCTGTCCTAGGCTTCCACCGCGTCCTCGTCCGCCGCCATGGCGCGGACCAGGTCCAGGACCTTGCGGCGCATCTGGCGCGGGATCCTGGGAAAGTCGGATGCCAGAGCCAGGCCCTCCGGGGTCATCAGGAAGTCCTGGATCGCGTCGCGCCGCCGGTTCGAGGCCGGCGTCTGTGGCGCGTCTTCCAGGCCTTCGTAGAAAAACGCGATGTTTGTTGAGAGCGCCCGGGCCATCTCCCACAGCTTCGAGGCGCTTACGCGGTTGGCGGCGCGCTCGTACTTCTGCACCTGCTGGAAGGTGAGGCCGATGGCGGCGGCCAGACGTTCCTGGCTGAAGCCCACCTCCTTGCGGCGCATGCGGATGCGCAGTCCCACGTGGCGGTCGATGGGGTTCGGTGCGGCGTCGGCGTCGTCTCGGGCCTTGGTCATACTGTCTGTCGCTCACGGTCCCAAGCCTGGCGCCAAAGCGGGCCAGGCCCTCGTCAGACAGCAACCTCCATACCAATCGACCGTGATTTCCCGCGTTGGTAGCATTTGTCGCAGGCCTCGGGAGGTCGGCGCCGGTGGTCCGCCGGCGGTTCGCGGCGCAGCACGGGGCTCGATCCTGGAAGAGCGTCACAGCAAGAGAACCGAACGCGTTCTGCCGCAAACTGGGCGGCCGTGGCGTGGAACCAGGGCGTCCTTCCGGCCTTTCTCTACGGTCGCTGGACCGGAGAGCCCCCAATGACTGCGCCTGAAAAACCTGACACCACGATGCTCGCCTGATGGCTCGCCGCGGCAACCCATGGCTACGCGTGGGCCTTGACGCCTGGAGCCTCGGCGCGGAGTCCTCTGCCGTCATCGGCCTGCGCCTGATGAAGTTTGCGGCCGGCGGGCCGGCAGCGGACCTCGAGGCGCGACGTATGGTGAGTGAGAAGATGGAGGCCGGCCTGGCGCTCTCCACGCTCGCGCTCACCGGCGGCCTCGGCGCGACACCCCATGGCGCGGCGGCAAGGACGGTGGCGCACTACCGGCGCAGGGTGCGCGCCAACCGCCGCAGGTTGTCGGCCGGCTGACGCCCTGAGCAATCCGGCCGCGAGCGGCGCCTTCCGTAAGCGCTGGGCCCGTCCCCTAAGCCGTCTTCCGCCCCACCCGGGGCTTGTAGAACGCCGCGATGTCCGCCTGCTCGCTCTCGCGCACGGCGACGCTGACGTTCAGGCGGATGTAAAGGTGGCTGGCCTCGTGCTTGGCGACCATCTGTTTCCAGCCGCGCGCGGCGCTGGACAGGTCATTGGTCTCGACGACCGACAGCACGGTGAACCCCGCGGCGTCCTCGCGCACGCAGACATAGTTGCCCGCGATCGGCGTGGTCACCTGGCCGTCGGGGGCCAGGCGGTACCGGTAGGTGGCGCCCGACGCGCCGTTCAGATCCAGGAATGGCGACACAGGTACAACTCCACGCAGCTCTCGGTTTACGTCACCGAGTATCCTCAGGCGGTGCGTCGAGACTGTGGCTCGCGCCCCCAACCCCAAAAGGCGAAGGCCCGCCGGGTTCCCGACGGGCCTCCATGGTGGAGCTTAGCGGAGTCGAACCGCTGACCTCTTGCATGCCATGCAAGCGCTCTACCAGCTGAGCTAAAGCCCCAATCCCTTCGGAAAGGGTGGTCTCGGGTCTTCCTGTGAACCGGGGTCCCCAGGAAGGCGCGGAACCTATTCAAACAGTCCGGTGCGATCAACCCCACCTGACGGGGTTTTTCGCACCTTGTGACTATCGGTCGTCGACATCGCCCTCGTCGGGCAGGCCTTCGATCTCGGTTTCGTCAAACTCGTCGTCGTCTTCTTCTTCCAGGAACGGCACGTCGTCGTCAGCCTCGGCTTCTTCTTCCTCGGTGAATTCACCGAGGTCTTCGGAAACCGCGGGTGGCTCGGCGGCCTCGTCGTCGTCGTCGGCGGCCAGCACGGGATCATCGATGACCTCGTCCAGTTCCGGGGTGACGGCTTCGTCTTCCTCGTCTTCGTCCTCGTCGGACTCCTTCGCCTTCACCTGATCCTCGGCCTCATCGGGCTCGGGGACGACGGCACGGGCGCGGACGCGGCGGTTACGGACGGCTTCGTCTGGGTCGAACTCGTGATCGCACTTGGGGCAATGCGCCGGACGCTTGCCCAGGTCGTAGAATTTAGCCTGACAGTTGGGGCAAAGCTGTTTGGAGCCCAGTTCGGGATTGGCCAAAGGCGACGATCCTTATTCGCGGCAATTTCGGAAGCGGGCTCCCTTGCCACGCACGGACCCCACTGTCAAAAGCAAACCCCCTCGTAGAAGACCCCAGCCCGCGGAGGCTCGTTCCTGAAAATGATGGCGGCACAGATGACCGCCAGGCGCGCAGGCCCTCTCAGGGGCGTGCTGCGCGCACCGGGAGACAAGTCAATATCGCACCGCGCGCTCATCCTGGGCGCGCTGGCGCGCGGGGTCACCGAGGTCGAGGGCCTGCTGGAAGGCGAGGACGTTCGCCGCTCCGCCGCCGCGATGACCGCCTTCGGCGCGACCGTCGAGCGCCTGGGCGAGGGGCATTGGCGTGTGGAAGGCGTGGGCGGGCTTTCGGAACCTGCCGACGTTATTGACTGCGGCAACGCCGGCACCGGCGTGCGCCTGATCATGGGCGCGGCGGCCGGCTTTGCGATCAACGCCACGTTCACCGGCGACGCTTCCCTGCGCGGGCGGCCGATGAACCGGGTGCTGAACCCGCTGGGCGAGATGGGGGCGAGCTGGATCTGCCGCGAGGGCGGACGTCTGCCGCTGACGCTCAAGGGCGGGGGTCTTCGCCGTATCGCCTACACCGTGCCGGTCCCCTCGGCCCAGGTGAAGTCGGCGGTCCTGCTGGCCGGCCTGCACGCCGAGGGCGGGGTCGAGGTCATCGAGTTGGAGGCCACCCGCGACCACACCGAGCGCATGCTGCGGGCTTTTGGAGCCCAGGTGGACGTTGCCGAAGAGGGCGCCATGCGGCGCATCATACTGGCCGGCGGCCAGTCGCTGACCGGCTGCAGGGTGCGCGTGCCGGGCGATCCGTCCTCGGCGGCCTTCCCGCTGGTGGCCGCCCTGATCACGCCGGGCTCGGAGGTGACCGTTGAGGGCATGCTGCTCAACGAACTGCGCATCGGCCTGCTGGAGACCCTGGGCGACATGGGCGCGGACCTGTCCGTGACCAATGTGCGAGAGGAGGGTGGCGAGGCCGTCGCCGACGTCACCGCCCGCTACTCGCAACTGACCGGTGTAGTGGTGCCCCCCGAGCGCGCGCCCTCGATGATCGACGAATACCCGATCCTCGCCGTGGCCGCCGCCTTCGCCGAGGGCCCCACCGTGATGCAGGGTATCGGCGAGATGCGGGTCAAGGAGAGCGACCGGATCGCGCTGATGGCCGCCGGGTTGGCCGCCTGCGGCGTGGGCGTCGAGGAGGGCCCGCACAGTCTCACCGTCGTGGGCTCGGTGCGCGCAAACCACCCCGTCGCCGGCGGGGCTCGGGTCACGACCCACGGCGACCACCGCATCGCCATGAGCCACCTGATCCTGGGCCTGGCCGCCGATGCCCCTGTGGCCGTCGACGAACCCGGCATGATCGCCACCAGCTTCCCGGGCTTCCTCACCCTGATGCGCTCGCTGGGCGGCGAGATCGAAGACGCATGAGCGACGATCCGCGCGAGGATGTGAGCGAGGGCGAACGCTTCTTCGTCGTCGCCGTCGACGGGCCGGCCGCCTCGGGCAAGGGGACGATCGCCGCGGGGCTTGGCCGCCGCCTGGACCTGCCAGTCCTCGACACTGGCCTGCTCTATCGCGCGGTGGGCGTGCTGATGCGCAAGGCCCAGGAGGACCTCGACGACGAGGAGCTCGCCTGCGCCGCCGCCGCCCTCATCACCGCAGACCAGCTCGCCGACCCCGCCCTTCGCACCCGCGCGGCGGGAGAACTCGCCAGCCGCGTGGCGGTGCATCCGCGGGTGCGCGGGGCGCTCATGGAGTTCCAGCGCACCTTTGCCCGCCAGGAGGGCGGCGCGGTGCTGGACGGGCGCGACATCGGCACGGTGATCGCGCCGGACGCCCCGGCAAAACTCTTCATCACCGCCGCGCCGGCGGTCCGCGCCAACCGCCGCTGGCGCCAGCTCACCGCCCAGGGCGAGAGCGTCGCCTTCGAGGATGTGCTGGCGGATATCCGGACGCGCGACGCGCGCGACGGGGGCCGCGGCGCGGCGCCAATGCGGCCCGCCGACGACGCCGTCTTGCTGGATACCTCCGAAATGACTATAGAGCAGGCCGCCGATGCGGCCCGCCGCATCGTCGAGGCGGCGCGCGCCAGGTGGCTTACCTCTCAGTAGGGCGGCCAGCTGAGCAATCCCAACGCGTCCTCACCTCGTACGGCTGCGGGCAGATTCACTTAAGCGCGGGGTATCCCTCGCGCCTTCGGTTCAACCCTTAACCCGACACGGGGACTCCGTCCGACACCTCTGGTGTGCGGACCCTATGTCATTCGAAAGACAAGAGATTATATGGCTGACGATATGAGCATGAGCCCGTCGCGCGACGACTTCTCCGCGCTGCTCGAAGAGTCCCTTGGCGGACGCGACTTCATGGAAGGCCAGGTGGTCCACGGACTGGTTGTGGCCATCGAGAAGGACATCGCCATCATCGATGTCGGCCTCAAGACTGAGGGCCGCGTCTCGCTGAAGGAATTCGGCGAGGAAGAAGGCAAGCCGCCGATCAAGGTGGGCGACACCGTCGAAGTGTTCCTGGAACGCGTTGAAAACGCCATGGGCGAGGCCGTCCTCAGCCGTGACAAGGCCCGCCGCGAGGAAGCCTGGACGCGCCTGGAAGCCGTCTATGAAAAGAACGAGCCGGTGATGGGCTCCATCGTCGGCCGCGTGAAGGGCGGCTTCACCGTCGACCTCGGCGGCGACTCGGCCTTCCTGCCGGGGTCGCAGGTCGACATCCGCCACGTCCGCGACGTCGGCCCGCTCATGGGCCGCGAGCAGCCGTTCGCGATCCTCAAGATGGACCGCCCGCGCGGCAACATCGTCGTGTCCCGTCGCGCCATCCTCGAGGAAGCCCGCGCCGAACAGCGCACCGAGCTGGTCTCCCAGCTGCAAGAGGGTGAAGTCCGCGAAGGTGTGGTCAAGAACATCACCGACTACGGTGCGTTCGTGGACCTCGGCGGCATCGACGGCCTGCTGCACGTCACCGACATGAGCTGGAAGCGCGTCAACCACCCGAGCCAGGTGCTCGCGGTCGGCGACACGGTGAAAGTCCAGATCGTCAAGATCAACCCGGACACGCAGCGCATCTCGTTGGGCATGAAGCAACTGCAGTCCGACCCCTGGGACGGCGTGGAAGCGAAGTACCCGGTCGGCGCCAAGTTCACGGGCCGCATCACCAACATCACCGACTACGGCGCCTTCGTGGAGCTGGAAGCCGGTGTCGAAGGCCTGGTGCACGTCTCCGAAATGTCCTGGACCAAGAAGAACGTCCACCCCGGCAAAATCGTCTCCACCTCCCAGGAAGTGGAAGTCGTCGTGCTGGACGTCGATCCGTCCAAGCGCCGCGTCTCGCTCGGCCTGAAGCAAGCCATGGCCAACCCCTGGGATGCGTTCATCGCCGCCCACCCGGTCGGCTCGACGGTCGAAGGCGAGGTCAAGAACGCCACCGAATTCGGTCTGTTCATCGGCCTCGACAACGAGATCGACGGCATGGTGCACCTCTCTGACCTCGACTGGGCGGTCTCCGGTGAAGAAGCCATCGCCAAGTACAACAAGGGCGACATGGTCAAGGCCAAGGTCCTGGATGTCGACGTCGAGAAGGAACGCATCTCGCTCGGCATCAAGCAGCTGGCCGGCGACCCGATGACGGGCGACACCTTCCGCAAGGGCCAGACCGTCACGGTCACGGTCACCGAGATCACCTCGGGCGGCATCGAAGTGAAGTTCGGCGAAGACGAAGCCCCGATGACGGCCTTCATCCGCAAGTCGGACCTCAGCCGCGACCGCGCCGACCAGCGCCCGGAACGTTTCGCCGTCGGCGATCGTCTGGACGCTCAGATCGCCAACGTCGACAAGGCCGCGCGCCGCGTGTCCCTGTCGGTCAAGGCTCTGGAAATGGCCGAAGAGAAGGAAGCGATCGAAAAGTTCGGGGCGTCCGACTCCGGCGCCTCGCTCGGCGACATCCTGGGCGCGGCGCTCCGCGAGAAAGCCCAGAAAGACTAACTCGAACCTGGTTCGAGACTGGAGCGGCGGCCCGGGTGACCGGGCCGCCGTTTTCATGTCTGGATCGCGGTCTATTCAGGTGAAGCTGGACCGCTGTCCTGTGAGCGGCGCCAGACGTTCCTTTTTTGCCCGCCGGTCCTATTCTGGCAGGGTTCCGTTTTGGGAGTTTCGTCGAGTGTCACGCGTCCTCAGTCTTGTTGCGGCGCTGGCCGTCGTCTGCGCCAGCGCGCCGCCAGCGCGGGCGGCGACCCTGACGCCGGTCTTCGCCGCGCCGGCCGCCTGGGTCGATGTCGCCGCTGTCCCTGATGCGCCGCCAGTGCTTGACGCCGCCGCCGTCCAGACCCTGCTGGACGACAACCAGTCCCGGCTCGGCCCCGACGGCGACGCCTATTTCAACCGACGGATCAAGAAGATCCTCAAGCCCGAGGGACTCACCGGCCTCACCAGCTTCGGCCAGACTTGGAGCCCGCAGACCGAGAGCGTCACCTTCCACTGGATGCGGATCATCCGCGACGGCAAGACCATCGACCTGCTGGGCGACGGCAAGAAGATGCTGGTCTTGCGCCGTGAGACCGACCTGGAGCGCGCCATGCTCGACGGGCGTATGAGCGCCACCCAGCAGCTTGAGGGGCTGCAGGTCGGCGACGTCCTCGACTACGCCTACACGCTCACCCGCAAGGACCCGATCGCCCAGGGCCGTTCCTACGACAGCGAGGGCCTGGCCTTCACGGGCGTCGCCATGCGCTACCGCGCCAGGGTGTCCTGGCCGCAGAACGATCCCGCGCGTTGGCGCGCCACCCCTGGCTTCGGCCCGCCGACGGTCTCCCGGAGCAACGGCCGCACCTGGCTCGACTACGACGTGACCGAGGTCTCGACACCCAAGGCGCCGGTCGGCGCGCCGATGCGCTTCCGCCGGCTGGGCTCGCTCGAGATCTCCAGCTTCCAGACCTGGCAGGAAATCTCCACCCTGATGGCGCCGCACTACGCAAAGGCCATGGAGCTGTCCAAGGACAGTCCGATCCGGGCCGAGGCGCGGGCGATCGCCGCCAGCACGCCGGACCCCAAGGCCCGCGCCTTCGCGGCGTTGCGCCTGGTGGAGGACAAGACCCGTTATTTCTTCATTGGGCTTGGCGAGGGCGGCTATGTGCCGGCCAGGGCCGACGAGACCTGGGAGCGGCGGTTCGGCGACTGCAAGGGCAAGACCGTCCTGCTGCTGGCGCTGCTGAAGGAGCTTAAGATCCAGGCCGAGCCGGCCCTGGTCAGCCTTGGTGGCGGCGACGGCCTCAATGAGCGGCTGCCGTCGCTCGGCGCCTTCAATCACGTCATCGTCCGCGCAACGATCGCAGGTAAGGTCTACTACCTCGACGGCACCCGCACCGGCGACCGCAGCGGGCTCGACAGCCTGCGCCCGCCGCCGCACCACTGGGCGCTGCCCGTGCGGGCGGCCGGCAGCGATTTGGTCGCCATCGACCTGCCGCCGCTGACCGTGCCGTCGGCGGAGTCGCTCGTGCGGTTCGACGCCTCCAGGGGCCTCGACAAGCCGGCGCCGATGACCATGACCACGCGGGTGAGCGGTGAGGCGGCCAATGCACTTCGCCAGATGCTGGCCCGCCTGCCGCGACAGGACTTTGAGCGCAGCTTCCGCCAGTCGCTGTCCGGTTCGATGAGCTGGGTGGAAGTCCAGTCGATCGACTGGAAGGACGATGCCGAGCACGACGCCTTCGAGATCAGCATCACCGGCCAGGCCGACATGGACTGGCGACGCAACGCCGACCTGGGGGTGCGCGAGTTCAAGGTGGCGGGCAGTTCGTCGGGCAGCGGCGCCTTCCCGCGGCGTGAGCCCGGTCCCAACCGCGATGCGCCGTTCGCCGTGCCCTATCCGCTGTTCGCCCGCACCACCAACGAGATCGTGCTTCCCGACGGCGGCAAGGGTTTCACCATCCGTGGTCCCAATGGCGTGGAGACCGTGGGCGGCATGGAGCTCAGGCGGTCCTCGATCATCGAGGGTGGCGCGGCGCGGTTCATCACCGAGACGCGGTCGCTGGTTCCGGAGATTCCGGCCGCCGAAGCCGAGGCCGCCACACGGACCTTCCGGCGCCTGGCCGCCGACGACAGCCTGGTCCGGGCGCCGGCCGCCGGCGCGGATTGAGGCGAGGTCACCAGTGTTGCGCTTCAGGGTTGTCTTGGGCGCGCCCTCGAACAAGCGGCGCCATAGAACCGTCAAATCCCCTTTTGCGCCTTGAATACAAAGGCGGACTCGCCCATGGTCTCGCCGGTTCAAGGGGCCCGCATGATCAAGTCGGAACTCATCGCAAAACTCGCGGAAGAGAATCCGCACCTGACGCAACGCGATATCGAGCGCGTGGTTGGCGTGGTGCTGGAGCGGATGATCGCGGCGCTCGAAGACGGCGGCCGGGTGGAGCTGCGTGGCTTCGGCGCGCTATCTGTCCGCTCCCGCGACGCGCGCGCCGGGCGCAACCCACGCACCGGCGAACCGGTGGATGTCCGCGCCAAGCATGTGCCCTTCTTCAAGAGCGGCAAGGAATTGCGCGAACGGCTGAACGCCGACGACGAGTAGGGCGTCATGGGAAGCCGGCTTTAGGTTCAGTTTTTTGGAGGCCCGCGGCCGATGAGCATCTTCTCTGAATTCCGCGAGTTCATCGCGCGGGGCAACGTGATTGATCTCGCGGTCGGCGTGATCGTCGGGGCGGCGTTCAACGACATCGTCAAGAGCCTGGTCGACAATGTGGTCATGCCGCCGATCGGCCTGGCAATGTCGGGCATCGACTTCGCCAAGCTGGAATGGGTGTTGAAGGCCGACGATCCGCTGACCAAGGCGAACGAACAGGTGGCAATCCAGTACGGCCTGTTCTTCAACACCGGAATCAAGTTCCTGATCGTGGCCTGGGTGGTGTTCCTGCTGGTCAAGGGCGTGAACGCGATCCGCCGCGCCGACGCCGCCAAGCCCACCGAGGAAAAGCCCGCGCCGCCGCCGCAGGAGGCCCTGCTGGCCGAAATCCGCGACCTCCTGAAGAGCCAGCAGCCGAAGGCCTAGGAAACACAGGCATGGTCGGCGACAGCGGCATCCCGGCGCCCGTTCTCCCGGCCTGGGCCGCGGGGCTGTTCTCCGGCGACCTCGTCGCCGTGGCAGACGCCGCCGGCAGGTCGACGCCGGTCTGGGCGCTGGCCCGCGACCGCAGCGAGGCGCGGATTTCCGAACAGTTCAAGGCGGGCGCCGGCGACTATCACATCCGCTACGCGGCAAGCAGCCACTTTGAGTCCCTGTTCCGCCAGGCGATCGAGGGCGCGCGGATTCGGGTCGCCGACAATCCGCTGATCCTGGACCTGGGGTCCGGCTCCGGGGTCAACTCCATCGTCCCCAGCTTCGCCCTGTTCCCTGGCGCGCGGCAGGTGGCGACGGACCTGTCCCCCGACCTGCTGGCCATGCTTGCGGCCTATGCGCAGGACGCCGGCCTCTCCGACCACGTGATCTGCGTGGTGATGGACGCCATGGCCAGCCAGGCCGAGCACGGCGCCTTCGACCTGGTCACGGGCGCTTCGATACTCCACCACCTGGTGCATCCGCGTGAGGGGCTGCTCGCGGCGGCCAATGCGCTGAAGCCTGGCGGCCACGCCATCTTCACCGAGCCTTTCGACGGCTATGGGGTCATCCGCCTTGCCTATGAGCGGATCCTGGCCGAAGCGGAGCTGCGCGGAGACCCGCTCGACCCGCCCGTTGAGCAGTTGCTGCGGGGGATGGTCACCGATATCGCCGCGCGCACGCTCCCGGACCGCACCGCGCCGGGCTTCGCGGACCTGGACGACAAGTGGCTGTTTTCGCGTGAGCTGTTCGAGAAGGTTGGGCCGCTCGTCGGTTTTTCGTCGGTGAAGTTCGTGCCGCACAACGACCATCCGTCGCTCTATCGCGACATCGCCGCCACCCAGCTGCGCCTGCACACCGGCCTCGACACCCTGACCCTGCCCGCCTGGGCGCAGGACATCCTGGCGGCCCACGATCGCGCCCTGCCGGGGCCGGTAAAGCGCCTCCTGATGCTGGAAGGCTCTATCGTCCTGACCAAAGGCCGCTAGCCCCCTACCATTCCTTGCGGAGAGGGGACGGAAGGTAATTTTGCCGCTGGCCAGCTTCTGTGTTCTGGTTTTGTTCGTGCCCACCCACACCGACCCTGACGCTACGGCGTCATCCTCCGGATCGCCTCTTCGGGCGACCGGAGGATGACGAGCTTTGGGGGCCTTGGCGTTCCGGCCCGCGCAGCGCCCGCTTAGGCCGGCAGGGTGATCCCGCCCCGTCGTCGGTGTCGCCTTCCGTGTTTCCCGTGGCCTAGCCGCCGACCCCTGCCACGCCCGCGCAGGCTTCGCCCCTTGCGAAAAGGCCGCGCCGCCCCCTAATCCCCGCCATGGGCGTCAAGACGAAGATCTGCGGGATTTCCACGCCGGAGGCCGTGAGCGCGGCGCTGGACGGCGGCGCAGGCTGGCTCGGATTCATGTTCTTCGCGAAGAGCCCGCGGAACCTCGAACCGGACGCCGCCTGGCGGCTGGCGCGAGACGTCCGTGGCAAGGCCAAGGTCGTGGCCGTGCTGGTCGACCCGGACGACGCCGAGTTGGACCGCATCGCCGAGGGTCTCCAGCCCGACCTGATCCAGTTGCATGGGTCCGAGACGCCGGCCCGCGCCCGCGCCATCGGCGTCCGCGCCGGCGCCGGCGTCATCAAGGCGCTGCCCGTTTCCGACAGCGCCGACCTCGCCGCGGCCGCGCAATACGAGAGCGTCGTCGAGCATCTGATGTTCGACGCCAGGCCGCCAAAGGACGCCGATCGCGCCGGCGGCCTGGGGGGCGCCTTCGACTGGACCCTCTTGACCGGGCGGCGGTTCGAGCGGCCCTGGTTCCTGGCTGGCGGCCTCGATCCGTGGAATCTGGCCGAGGCGGTCAAGCAGTCCGGCGCGCCGCTTGTGGACGTTTCCTCTGGCGTGGAGCGCGGTCCCGGACTAAAGGACCCCGCCTTGATCCGGGCGTTCCTCGACGCCGCCAAGAGCGCCTGAAACCATCATGAACGCGGTCTCGATCCCCAACGACTACGCTGCCTACCCGGACGCCAACGGGCGTTTCGGCGACTATGGCGGCCGCTACGTCCCTGAAACCCTGATGCCGCTCGTTCATGAGCTGGACGCCGCCTATCGCGCGGCCAAAGCGGACGAAGGCTTCAAGGCCGAACTCGCCGGCTTCATGAAGCACTATGTCGGCCGGCCCAGCCCGCTCTACTTCGCCGAGCGGCTGACCCAGCATTTCGGTGGCGCGAAGATCTATCTGAAGCGCGAGGAACTCAACCACACCGGCTCGCACAAGATCAACAACTGCATGGGCCAGATCCTGCTGGCCATGCGGATGGGCAAGACCCGGATCATCGCCGAGACCGGCGCCGGCCAGCACGG
>JBBREC010000116.1:0-12074 GCA_038203295.1 Caulobacterales bacterium | reverse complement strand
TGGTGGAATTCCTTGCCCGTGGCGAGGCGCCCGTAGATCACGACTGGGACCTCGACGTAGAGTGACCCCGCCGCACCCTCGATCGCCCCCGGCGCGCCGATCTCGGCGTGATAGGTGTCGTAGGGCTTCACGTCGAAGAGTTCGCCGCTGACCGTTAGCCTTGCGGCCTCCTCGACCCGGCCGGACTCCACGAGCGCGTAGTAGGTCTGCACCACGTTCGCCGCGCCCTGCGCGCTGGTCGGCGCGAACGGGGCTTCGGAGATCGGCGTCCTGTCGTCGGGCAGCCCACCCGGCGCTCCAGGGGCCGGCGGCGACGCCGGGTTGAAATCGGGCGCTTCGCACGCCACGCCCGGATCGCTCGCCACGTCCTCGCCGGCCCTGAGCGTGGAGATTGCCCCCTGCCGAAGGCCCTTGCTCCACCACTGCAGGCCATAGCCGGTGTAGCGGGCGCCACTGGCCGATCGCGCGATTTTCAGCGTGTAGGCGTGCCCCTTCCAGGTGACGATAGCGGTGGACGCGTCCGGATAGGCCGCGACAAGCTGCGCGCCGCCCGCGCAGTCATAGGTCGTCACCACGACGCTCGGATTGACCGCACCGGCCTTGGGGGCGATCTCGACGGGCGGCGTTGGCGTCGCGGGCTTGCTGCACGCGGCCAGGGCCAGCCCTGCCAGCAGCCCGAACGGCCTGATCGGTGACGCGGTCACGAAAGGCTGATGCGGTCGATGCGCCAGGCGCGCTGCTCGAGCGTCGAACCTGGCGTGTCGCCCGCGCGCTTGAGCACGACCTTGCCGGATTTCTTGAACGCCGTGCCGTCCGCCAGGCGGCCCGTGAGCGTCAGCGGCACTTCGACGGACAGCATGGCGCCCGCCGTCTGCACCGCCGCGGGCGCGCCGACCTGGGCGTGGAGCATGGCGTATCCCGAGAGATTCTCAGGCGTGCCATCGACGCGGAATTTGGAGGCCTCTACGGAACTGCGCTTCTCCAGCAGTGCGTAGTAGCTCTGCACGACAGTGGCTGCGCCCTGGGCGCTGGTGGGGCCCAGGGCCGCATCCGGCGCCGGCGTTCCGTCAGCTGTCAGCGCCCCGGGCGCACCTGGCGCGAGCGGCGTCATCGGCGTGATCTGCGCCGTGCATTCGACACCCGGGTCGCTCGCGATCGTCTCCGCCGGCTTCAGGGTCGAGAGTGTCGCCTTGGTGATCCCCCGGCTCCACCACTGCAGGCCGAAGCCGGCGTAGCGGGCGCCGCTGGCCGCCGTGGACTGGGTCAGGGTGTAGGCCCGCCCCTGGTAGACCAGCAGGACGGTCGTTGGCGTGGGATAGCCGGCCTGCAGGGTTTTGCCGCCCGTGCAGAGGTATGCCGCCACGACCACCGGCGCCGCCGGGACAGCCTCTGCCGGCGGCGACCCCGCGGCCATGGGCGGCGGCGCGACGGGCGGCGGCGGGGCGAGGGCGGTCGCGGCCGGCTTGCTGCAGGCGGCCAGGGCCAGGACGGCGGACGCGGCGAAGAGAAGTCTCATGTCAGGCGATTCCGAGCTGGGTCCAGATGGCGGTTGGATCGAAGTATGGCCGTTCGCAGATGATCTTGTCACCGCCCGCCGCGAACTCGAATACCGCAGCCATCCGGATCCGGAAGCTCCTACCGGTGGGCGGGATGGTCCGGTCGCCAATCCGCAGCGGGCCGGCGTGGGTCCCGGTCAACCACATCTCAACAAAGACGGCGTCGTCATCATGACGGATCGAGATCAGCTCGTTGCCCTGGTCGGGGAACGGCGTCCGCGAGCGGGCGAAGTAGCCCATGACCTGTTCGGCGCCGTCGAACACAGTCCCCTGGCCGAACAGCTCGTAGCGGGGATGCTCGAAGGTCTTGAGCACCGCGCCGAAATCACCCTCGACCTCAAGCCTCATATGGTCGCGCACCAACTGCTTGCGCCGGGCCTTCAGGGTGTCGTCCACGGCTTGCTCCTGAGAGGCCTTGCGGGCCACCATAGACCGAACTGCTGCAATGAGGTGAAGGCATGGATGACGTAAGCCGCGCACGGCATGTTGAAGCTGTGCGCCGCGATGGCTTCACCATCGTCGAGAACGCGATCGCGCCGGAACTGGTAGAGAAGCTGGCCGCTGCGCTGGACCGGCTGGAGCGCGATCTTGGCGCCAAGCCGGCGGGTAACGGCTTCGAAGGCCACAGCACGGTGCGAATCTACAACCTGTTGGCCCACGGCGCGCCGTTCGCCGAAATTCCGGTGCACGCAAGCGTCCTGCCCATCGTCGAGGGCGTGCTCGATTCAGGTTGCCTGATTTCGTCGCTCTCCTCGATCGCCATCGATCCCGGCGAGACCGCCCAGCCGATCCACGCCGACGACCAGGTGATCCCTCTGGAGAAGCCGCATGCTTCCATTGTCTGCAATTCGATGTGGGCGCTGACCGACTTCACCGAAGCGAACGGCGCGACTCGCCTGGTCCCGGGAAGTCACCGCAAACCAAACCCGGAGTATGGCGGGGCCTACGAGACGGTCGCTGGCGAAATGTCCAGGGGAAGCGTCCTGATCTGGGATGGCGCGCTCTGGCACGGCGGCGGTGCGAACCGGACGAATACGCGCCGCACTGGCATCGCCATGAACTACTGCGCCGGCTTCATCCGCCAGCAGGAAAACCAGCAGCTCGGCTTAGCTCCCGAGACGGTGAAGGCCTTCTCGCCTCGGCTGCAGGAACTGATCGGCTACAGCGTCTACCGCGGTCTGATAGGCCATATCGACAAGCAGAGCCCCGCCCAGGTCCTGAACGGCGGCGGGACGTTCCGTTCGATCTGGGACTAGCCTGGCGGCAATCTCGGCACCTGCGGCAGCCCCTCGCGCATCAGGCGCCGGGGCGCTCCCGCCTCAGACGTCGCTCATGGTCTCGTGCCTCAACCCACCGTCTCGGGGGTCTTGCTCAGTACGAAATCGTCGGGATTTGGCGCCAGCGTGGCCCGCCAGTAGTCGATCAGGCCGAAGGGCCAGTTCTGACTGACCCGACCGGTCTCGTTTTTGTACCAGCTGGTGACGTGCGGCGAGCCCCAGGCCCAGCCCTTGTTGGCCTCGTCGACACGGACGTTGAAGTCGTCGTGGACGGCGGCCTTGGGCTCCATCGCCCGCGCCCCGGTTTCGGCCATCAGCTTCAGCGCGCCAACAATGTAGCGGACCGAGCATTCCGAGAAGAAGATGATCGAGCCGTTGACGACGATGTTGGTGTTGGGCCCGTAGATCATGAAGAGGTTCGGAAAGCCCGGAGCGGTCATGCCAAGGTAAGCGCGGGCGTCGCCGTTCCAGGTATCGTGCAGGGTCTTGCCGCCTCGACCGGTGATCTTGAGCGTGGACAGGAAACGGCTGGCGGTGAAGCCGGTGCCGTAGAGGATCACGTCGACCTCGTGCTCCACGCCATCGGCGGTGACGACCCCCTTGGGCGTGATCTTGGTGATCTTCTCGGTGACCAGTTCGACGTTGGGCCGCTTCAGCGCGCCCAGCCAGACGCCGTTGTCGAGCACGGCGCGCTTGCCGCCCACGGGATAGTTGGGAACCACGTGCGGCAGCAGGTCCGGGCGGTCGGCGACCTGGGCGGCGAGCGACGCGGCCGCCATCTCGCGCAGACCGAGGTTCATGGCGCTGACGGCGTTCGTGCCGCCCTTCCAGTCAGGATCGGACTTCACCATCGGCAGGAAGCCCTCTGTGGTCATCCAGAAGAGCCAGAAGCGGTACCACTTGTCGTAGTAGGGCACGTACTCCAGCAGCCACTTCATGCCGGCGGGTACGTCCTCGTGGTAGTGCGGCACCGGCAGGCCCCAGGGCGGGGTGCGCTGGAAGACGGTCAGGTGAGCCACCTTCGGCGCGATTTCCGGGACGAACTGGAAGGCCGAGGCGCCTGTGCCGATCACCGCCACCCGTTTGCCGGTCAGGTCGACATCGTGACGCCATTTGGCGGAGTGGAAGGCCGGCCCCTTGAAGCTGTCGCGGCCCTCGATGTCAGGCAGGCGCGGTACGTTGAGCTGCCCGACAGCGGTGACCACGGCATTGGCCTCAACGGTCTCGCGGCGGCCGTCGTTGTGGACCAAATCGCAGCGCCAGACGCTTCGCGCTTCATCCCAGGTCAGATTGTCGACCGAGGTCTCGAACTTGATGTGCTTTCGAAGATCATATTTGTCCGCGACCCCCTTGAAGTATTTCAACAATTCTGGCTGAGGCGAAAAGTGCTGCGGCCAGGCGTGGTTCGGCTCGAACGAGTAGCTGTACATGTGGTTCGAGTTGTCGACCCGGCAGCCGGGATAGGTGTTCACCAGCCACGTCCCGCCGACGTCGGCGTTCTTCTCGACGATCTCGAACTGGACGCCGGCCTGCCTAAGCCGGATGCCCGTCAGCAGGCCCGACATGCCGGCGCCCACCACCAGCACCTTGAGTTTGCGGGCGGCTTCCTTCAGGCGCGGCTGTTCGAACTGCGGGTCCTTGCTGGAACCGGACAGCGCCAGCTCATCCAGCAGGAAATCGGAATAGCCTTCCGGGATCGGCGCGCCGGCGATGAAGTCCATCATGCGGCGCAACAGCGGAACGCTCGGCACCGGGATTTTCGCCTCCGCGCCCGGAGCCCGCGCCAGGATGGCGGCCTTCGCCATATCGCGGATCCTGAGCTGTTCAGCCTCAGGAATGCCCGGGTCGTTGCGATCCAGCGGACTATAGGTCGGCGTCCATTCGGGCCGCAGCCATCCCTCGTCGCCGGTAAGCTGAACCATCGCCACGATCAGGGCCGGCAGATGCGCTTCCTTGAGCACCTCGTCGAGTTCGTGGGCGTCGGCCATGGCGTTTCCTCAAGGCTATCTTATCGTTGATCAGCACCATGACTCCGGCGCCTGCCGGTGTCATCCCCGACCTGGCGTCATCCGGCGCGGACGCGGGCGATCACCGCCGGTGGGAGGCTCATGCCCGACGCAGCGAGGTTTTCGGTCAGGTGCGCCGGCCGCGTCGTGCCGATGACTGCGCAGGCGACCGACGGATTGCCCAGGACGTACGCCAGCGCCGCCTGGGCGCCGGTCATCCCCTCAACCTGATCCAGGAACCCATAGCGCGAGCCCTTCACGACCTCGGCGCGATGTCGGGCGAAGCCGCGGGCGGCGTACCAGAGGTCCTGCGGTCCCCGGAGGCTCGCCACTTTCAGGCGGGTGTGGCCCATGGCTAGCGCCATGCCGGCCAGGACCCCTTTCCCGGCCGCCGCGGCGCGGGCGATCAGCGGCTCACGCTCGGGGCGAAGGACATTGTAGTCGACCATCACCACGTCAAAGTCCGGCAGTCCGACGACATGGTCGATCACCGCCGGATCAAAGCTGTTGACACCTAGGGCCCGGACAAGTCCCCTCGCCCTCAGCTCTCCAAGCGCGGCGAGAAGCGCTTCATCCAGTTCGCCGATTGCCGGGCCATGCAGCTGCAGCAGCGGGAGCGATTCGAGCCTCAGGTTGCGCAGGCTCTGTTCCGCGCTGGCGACGACCGCACGGGCCGAGAAATTGCGGCCGATCCTTCCGCCGCCAGCATGGAACGTCCCCGCCTTGGTGGCGACCACCAGCTTTTCGGCGTCCAGTCCCTTGAGGGCCCGGCCCAGGCGGGGCTCGGCCTCGCCTGCTGAATAGCTGGAGCCGGTATCCAGGAAGGTCACCCCGCCATCGATCGCGGCATGCACGAGGCCGATTGCCGCGCGCTCGTCAAAACGCGGCTTGCCCCAGTAGCTGGCGGCGCCAAAGCCGATCTCCGAGACCCTCAGGCCCGTCCTGCCCAGCAGGCGGTAATGCATGGCGGCGCTACGGAATCTCGCCGGCGTCGGCAGCGATGTAATCGGGCTGGGCCGGGACCCCGAGGAGGAGATGGCCAAACGCCAGCCTGACCAGGAAGAACACGACGCCAGCGCCTCCGACCAGGGCTGCGTGCAGCAGCCAGAACTGGGCGGCCGGCATCTTCTCCAGCAATCCGCCGAGCAGTCCGACCAGCGTGTTTCCGCCCCACAGGTGCAGGTAGTAGAGCCCCACGATGAAACCCGCCATCGCCTTGGGCGCCGAGCGCGCATAGAGCGCCAGCCCAACGGGCAGGACATTGGCGAAGCCGATGTCGTTCAGCAGGTGGAAGCCGAGCAGCCAGCCGAACGCGACCTTCTGGCCGGTTGCCTGCCCGACCATCGCGCCGATCGCCAGGCAGGCAACACCCGCGGCGCCGAAGATGCAGCCGATGGCGATTTTGCCCATTTCGTCGGGTTCGGGGAAACGCTTGGCCCAAGCCCGCCAGAACAGGACCATCAGGCCGAGCGTCGCGACCGAGAAGATCGAGTCTACTGAAACCAGCAGGGGCGTCGGCACCAGGATGCCAAACAGATGCAGGTCCACGCTCTTGTCCGCCCAGAGCAGGTAGGAATTGAAGATCTGGTTGTTGCCGACAATCGAGACAGCCAGCACAGGCAGCAGCAGCAGCAGCAGGATCATCACCTGCCATTCGCGAGGGGTCATCGGGGTGCTTGTCGCCTTGGCGGTTGCCCGCGCCTTGGCGCCGCGGGGCGGGTCCGGCGGAAGGTGGCGGCGGCCGATCAGATAGACCGCCAGAGACACCAGCATGCCGATGCCCGCAGCTCCAAAGCCATAGTGCCAGCCGACCTCCTGACCGAGGATGCCGGTGATCATCGGGCCAAAGATGACGCCGCCATTGATGCCAAGGTAATAGATCTGGAAGGCGTCGGCGCGGCGATTGTCGGTGGCGCTGTAAAGGCCACCCACCTGGGTGGCGAGATTGCCCTTCAGGCAGCCGGACCCAAGCATCAGACAGATCAGCGCCAGGAAGAACGAGACGTCGAACGCCATCAGGAAGTGACCGAGCGCCATCAGGCAGGCCCCCAGAATCACGGTGGCGGTCCGGCCCAACACCCAGTCAGCCAGCAGACCGCCCAGCATCGGCGTCAGATAGACCGTGCTGGAATAGAAGCCGTAGATCGCCGAGGCCAGCGCCACCACGGTCATCGCCTGACCGCCGCCATAGGTATTTGTGAAGAACGCGCGGGCGGCGTCGAAGCCCGCCACATGCTCCACATGACCCGGCAGCAGAAGTTGCTTGGTCATGTAGAGGACCAGCAGCGCCGTCATCCCGTAGTAGGAAAACCTCTCCCAGGCCTCGGTGAAGGCCAGGAATGCGAGCCCCTTGGGGTGGCCCATGAACCAACGGTCGTTGGCTTCGGCAGTGGCTGCGGCCATTGAATCCTCTCCGTGAACGGCGAGTTAGGCACGAAAGGTCACGCGCATGGAAGACGTCGTGCGCCTAGCGCTTCAGGGCCTTCATTTCGCGGCTGAGCACGTCCACGATCCGCGCCCAGGCGGCTGTGCTGGGCATCACCAGGTCAAAGTGGGCCGCATCGGGAATGATCACCACTTCGGCCGCGTCGCCGGCCTTGCGGACCCTCAGCGCGTAGTCGCGGCCGGTATAGGGCGGCATTACCGGATCAAAGACACCGTGGACCATAACCACCCTCACCCCGGTCGGCAGCAGCTCGGCAGGGGAGGTGTCGGCGAAGGGCTGCTTGCGGTGGGCGGTGTCCACCAGGCGGTCTATGGTGTCGTCGCCGCAGGGCAGCGCGAACACCTTGCCCTGACCGGCAAGGTCGCCGATCCCAGCCAGGCTGATCACGGCGCCGATCTTCAGCGGGTTGGCTGTACGTAGGGGGCTGTCCGCCGGCAGACGGGCGCGGCTCGCCGCCCAGAGGGCCAGATGGCCGCCTGCGGAGTGGCCCATGGCGATTACCCGCCCAAGGTCGAGCCCGTTTCTCGGCGCCTCGTCGCGCAGCCGGTCGAGCGCGGCGGCCACATCCTGGAAAGTGCCCGGATAGCCGGCGCCCGGCTCACCCAGCTTGCGGTATTCGACATTCCAGACCGCGTAGCCCCGGCCGGCGAGGTCCGCAGCCAGACCGCTGGTCTGCGGAAAACCCTGATACTGCTGCAGGAAGCATCCACCGTGGAGCAGCACGACCACGGGATGGGGACCCCTGCCTTTCGGCAGGAACAGCTCTGCGACCTGGGACGGCGCGGGGCCATAGTGGAAGGCCGCTGCCGGCGTATGGACCGCCTGCTTCATATAAGCGTCCAGGGACGCCGGCTCCGCATGTGCAAGGCTCGCCATGACCGCCACCCCCAACGCGAGCATCCACCTGATCAAGCTCGATGACCTCAAAGACATGGTGGGCGGCGAGGGGTTCGAACCCCCGACCCTCTCGGTGTAAACGAGATGCTCTGACCAGCTGAGCTAGCCGCCCGTCCGCCCGCTTCTAGACCAGGTCGAACGCCGCCAAAAGTCTCTCGTCGCGGATCATGGACGCTGGGATGCAGGGATCGCGGGATGCGGCGCGCAGACGGAAATCTCCCGCGTCACGGGAATTTAGTTAACGCCGGCCCCATCCAAAGACGCCGGACGCCCGTACATGTGAATGCGAAAGAGTACTTGCAAGTGGGCGGTCCGCCCGGCGCTTTCCCCCTGCCGGACGGCCCCACGCCTGGGAAATGACGATGTCCAAATCCGTTGGTTCGATCCTGGTGTTAAGCTTGACGACCCTCGCGGCTGCTCCGGCCTCGGCGATGAACTTCGCGGCCCATCCCGGCGCCGGCGTCCAGGCCGCGCCGTTGGCGCTCTTCGCCGTGACGCTCATCATCGTTGCCGCGATCACCCGTGCCTATCGCCGTTACATGACCCCGCGCCTCTCCGGCGGCCTGATGTCCTGGGCGCTTCGCCAGCACGGCTTCTAGGCTCAGACCAGGCGCAACGCCGCCAGCAACACCCAGAGGCCGATCAGGGCGAAGATCCCCGCCGCCACGATCCGAACGGCCTTCAGCGGCACGACGCGCGTCACCGCCTCCCCCATCAGGACCGCCGGAACATTGGCCAGCATCATGCCCAGCGTGGTGCCGGCAGTGACCAGAGCGATCTCGTGAAAGCGCGCCGCAAGCAAGGAGGTGGCGATCTGGGTCTTGTCGCCCATCTCGACGATGAAGAAGGCGACCAGGGTCGTCAGGAACACGCCGCCGTGGGACCGCTCCAGGACGCCGTCGTCTTCCTTGTCAGGAATCAGCGCCCACCCGGCCATGGCGATGAAGGCTACGCCGACAACAGCCTGGAACAACTGACCGGTCAGCCACTGCGAGATCAGGTAGCCGAAGCTGGCGGCCAGGCCATGGTTCAGGAGCGTGGCGGCCAGAATACCCAGGATTATCGGCCCGGGCTTGCGGAACTTCGCGGCCAGCACGATGGCCAGGAGCTGGGTCTTGTCGCCGATCTCGGCGATGGCCACGACACCGGCGGAAATATAGAGCGGTTCAAGCACTGGGAACTCTCCGGGCGCGGTAGGACACGGCGACGCGATCATCCCCGCCGGCCCGGCCAGAGATACGCATCGTCGGTCTCGTCAATCCGGATCTGATCGATCCGCCGTCCGCGCCATGCCCTGGACCTCGTCCGGGACAAGTGTGTTGACGCGAACTCCGCTGAAGCGAACGGCTACTCCCCGAAAACGGGGAAGCCCTAGCCGCCGCCGGGGCTCGCCACAACAAGAAAGGGTGGCAGCGTCGCCACGGCCACCCTTCTGAACCCCGCGTTGCGGGGGGTCAGCCGTTGAGTGCGCTCTTCAGCGCGTCGCCCGCGCGAAAGCGGCAGGTGGAGGATGCGGCGCGCCTGAAAACCTCGCCGGTGCGCGGATTACGCGCCGCCCCGGCCGGGCGATGCACCGGCACGAAACTGCCAAAGCCCATCAGGCGGACCTCCTGGCCGGCCTTCAGCGACGTGGACACGGACGCAATAAAGGCCTCGAGCGCTTCCCTGGCCTGCGCCTTGTTCAAGCCCGCCTTGTCGGCGATCGCCGTGACCAGTTCGGCTTTCGTCATATGCCTGTTCTCCCAGCCCTGTTGTTTTTGCGCCGGCGCCGCGGCCCCCGCCCCATCGCCGGACGAATTAACGCCTGTCCAGGCGCAGCCGTCAAACGACAGCGGCGCGGGAATGACCCCGCGCCGCCCCTTCGTCACACAATGTGATCAGGCTGGTGTGCCGTTCCGGGACTCAGCCCGGATTTACACGCCGGCTAATGAGTCACCACGGCCTCGTCGCCGCCGTCGTCAGGCACGGCGACCGGGGGCGCATCGGCCTCCGACCATTCGATCGCCACCGGAGCGCGGGTCAGCGCGTGGGCCAGCACCTCGTCCATGGTGGAGACCGGGATGATCTCCATGCCGGCCTTCACGTTCTCCGGAATGTCGGCAAGGTCCTTCTCGTTCTCCAAGGGGATCAGCACCGTCTTCACGCCGGAGCGAAGCGCCGCCAGCAGCTTTTCCTTCAGGCCGCCGATGGCCGTGACCCGGCCACGCAGGGTGACCTCGCCGGTCATGGCGATCTCCTTGCGGATCGGGATGCCGGTCAGCACGGAGACGATGGCCGTGGCCATGGCCGCGCCGGCGGACGGACCGTCCTTGGGCGTCGCGCCATCCGGCACGTGGATGTGAACGTCGGTCCGCTCGAAGCTCGGCGGCTCGATGCCGAACTTGGTGGCCCGGCTGCGGACATAGCTGTTCGCCGCCGAGATCGACTCCTTCATCACGTCCTTCAGGTTTCCGGTTACGGTCATGCGGCCCTTGCCCGGCATCTTGACCGCCTCGATGGTCAGGATGTCGCCGCCGAAGTCGGTGTAGGCGAGTCCCGTGATGATCCCGACCTGGTCCTCGGCATCCATCTCGCCGTATTTGTACTTCTTCACCCCGGCGTACTTGGCCAGGCGCTCGTCATCGATCGTGATAGACAGCACGTTTTCGCGGGACAGGTCGCGAACCGTCTTGCGGGCCAGGTTGCCCAACTCGCGTTCTAGCGAACGCACGCCGGACTCGCGGGTGTAGTAGCGGATCAGGTCGCGGATAGCCTGGTCGGGGACGATGAACTCCTCCGGCTTCAGCCCGTGGTCCTTGGTCAGCTTGGCCAGGATATGCCGCTTGGCGATCTCCAGCTTCTCGTCCTCGGTGTAGCCGGGGATGCGGATGATCTCCATGCGGTCCAGCAGCGGCTGGGGCATGTTGAGGCTGTTGGCCGTAGTGACGAACATCACCGGCGACAGGTCATAGTCGACTTCAAGGTAGTGGTCGGCGAAGGTCGAGTTCTGCGACGGATCCAAGACTTCCAGCAGGGCCGAGGACGGGTCGCCGCGATAGTCGGAGCCCATCTTGTCTATCTCATCCAGCAGGAAGAAGGCGTTCGTCGACTTGGCCTTCTTCATCGACTGGATGATCTTGCCCGGCATGGAGCCGATGTAGGTCCGACGGTGACCCCGGATCTCGGCCTCGTCGCGCACGCCGCCCAGAGAAACCCGGACGAACTCACGCCCCGTGGCCTTGGCGATCGAGCGGCCCAGCGAGGTCTTGCCGACGCCCGGAGGTCCAACGAGGCAGAGGATGGGCCCCTTGAGCGAGCCAACGCGGCTTTGCACCGCCAAGTACTCAAGAATCCGCTCCTTGACCTTCTCCAGGCCGTAGTGATCGCCGTCGAGGATGTCCTCGGCCTTCTGCAGGTCGATCTGCTTGATCTTGGCCTTGCCCCACGGGATCGACAGCAGCCAGTCAAGGTAGTTCCGGACCACGGTGGATTCCGCCGACATCGGGCTCATGTTGCGCAGCTTCTTGAGCTCCGCCTCGGCCTTGACCTTGGCTTCCTTGGAGAACTTGGTCTTCTTGATGCGCTTTTCGAGCTCCATCAGCTCGTCGCGCTGATCGTCCTGCTCGCCCAGCTCGCGCTGGATCGCCTTCATCTGCTCGTTCAGATAGTACTCGCGCTGGGTCTTCTCCATCTGCCGCTTCACGCGGTTGCGGATCTTCTTCTCGGTCTGCATCACCGAGATCTCGCCCTCCATCAGGGCGTAGACCTTCTCCAGCCGCTTCACGACGTTGAAGACTTCCAGGAGCTGCTGCTTCTCGGCGATCTTCACCGACAGGTGCGACGCGATGCGGTCGGCCAGCTCGCCAGGGTTCTCGATCTGCGGGATCGCGGCCAGCGCCTCGGGCGGGACCTT
>JBBREC010000115.1:0-12335 GCA_038203295.1 Caulobacterales bacterium | reverse complement strand
CGCGTCGGATTCCATGCCGAGCACGGCCTTGATCTCCGGCGACAGCGGAATCGCCTTGGCAGAACGCGGAAAGATGCCGCCGCCCTTGCTGATCAGCGAGGCGTCGTAATCGGCCCAGCTCGAACGCGGCAGCTTGAACATGCGGTCGCGTTCCGCGAACGAGATCGCGGCGTCCGGATCCGGGTCGAGGATGATATGGCGGTGATCGAACGCGGCCAGCAGGCGGATGTGTTTCGACAGCAGCATGCCGTTGCCGAAGACGTCGCCGGACATGTCGCCGATGCCGACGCAGGTGAAATCCTGGGCCTGCGAATCGCGGCCCAGCGCGCGGAAATGGCGCATGACCGATTCCCAGCCGCCGCGCGCGGTGATGCCCATGCCCTTGTGGTCGTAACCGACCGAACCGCCGGACGCGAACGCATCGTCGAGCCAGAACCCGTGCGCGTTGGCGATGCCGTTGGCGATATCGGAGAACGTAGCCGTACCCTTGTCGGCGGCGACCACCAGGTACGGATCGTCTCCGTCGTGACGCACCACTTCGTCAGGCGCGACGATCTTTCCGGCGGTGGAGATGTTGTCGGTGATATCGAGCAGGCCGTTGATGAAGCGCTTGTAGCAGGCCACGCCTTCGTTGAACCAGGCGTCGCGGTCCACCGACGGATCGGGCAACTGCTTGCAGAAGAAGCCGCCCTTCGAACCTACCGGCACGATCACCGTGTTCTTCACCATCTGCGCCTTCACAAGACCCAGCACTTCGGTGCGGAAGTCGTCCCGGCGATCGCTCCAGCGCAAGCCGCCGCGGGCCACGGGGCCGAAACGCAGATGGACACCCTCGACATTGACGCCCCAGACGAAGATCTCGCGGTAGGGCTTGGGCAGCGGCATGTCGGCCAGTTCGCCGCTGGAAACCTTGAAGGAGATATAGGGCTTGGGGCCGCCGTCCTCGGTGGGCTGGTAGAAGTTGGTCCGCTGTGTGGCGCCGACCAGCAGCGCGATGCGGCGCAGCACCCGGTCGTCGTCCAGGCTGGCGACGTCCTGCAGGGCCTCGACGATCTTCGCCATTACCGCCGCGGCCTGGGCCTTGCGCTCGGGTAGGGTGGCCACGATCGCCGGGTCGAACTTGGTCTGGAACAGGTCGAGGATCAGCCGCGCCACGGCGGGGTGGCCGGCCAGCGCCCCTTCCTGCACCCGCTGGCTCGGGTCGAGGCCGGACTGCTGGCGGTGGCGGGCAAGCGCGCGGATCAGGGCCGCGTCGCGCCAGGGCATGGAAAGCTCCATGACTAGGCGGTTGAAGCCGTCATTCTCGGTCCTGCCGGTCCAGACGGCGACGACGGCGTCCTCGAAAGCCTGTTTCAGCTCGGCGAACACCAGGCTTTCGCCGCGGGGGTCCTCGATCTCGAAATCGTGCACCCACACGGGCGGCAGGCCTTCGCGGGTGATCGGGAAACCGGCCTCGGCCAGCGCCTTCAGGCCCATGTTGTCCAGGATCGGCAGGACGTCGGCCAGTGGCGCGGGTGCGCCCGGGCGATAGAGCTTGAAGCGGAACTGCAGGGCGTTGTCGCCGGGGTGGCGATAGGCGCGGACACCCACCGTTTTGTCGGGACCCATGCCCTCGACGACCGCCAGGTCGGCCAGGGCCTCGGTCGCGTCGAAGCGGTCGCGGTAGCCGGCAGGGAAGGCGTCGCGATAGCGGGTGAGCGTCTCGGCTACGACTTCCGGCGCCTGGCCGGAAGCGCGCACGGCGGCGTCGAAGCGGTCTTCCCATGTGCGCGCCGCATCGGCGATCGCGGCTTCCAGCACCTTCAGGTCTGGCGTGGCGTGATGGCCGGGCGTGAAGCCCAGGATGTAGAGAACGCGCGCCAGCGGCGCGTCGGGGAAGCTGGGATAGCTGGCCTCGACCCGTCCGCCATAGGCGCTCGAGAGGATCTTGCCGGCGCGCGCGGCCAGGTCGGAATCGTAGTGGTCGCGCGGCAGGAACAGCAGCACCGAGGCGAAGCGATCGAAGGGGTCGCGCCGCTCGAACAGCCGCACCCGCGGCCGGTCATAGAGGTGCAGGATGCCCAGCGCCTCATCCAGCAATTCGTCCTCGGTCATCTGGAAGAGCTCGTCGCGCGGGTGGTTCTCGACGATGTTCTTGAGGCGCTTTTCGTTGTGGCTGCCGGGCGCGGTGCGAGCGCGCGCCAGCACCTTGGCGACCTTCTCGCGGATCAGCGGCACGGCGCTGGCGGGCTGGTCATAGGCCTCGGCGCTGAACAGGCCCACAAAGCGGACCTCGCCGCTGGGGCGGCCATCGGCCCCGTAACGCTTCACGCCCACATAATCCATGTAGCCCCGGCGGTGGACGCGGCTCTTCACATTCGACTTGGCGACGGTGACCGCAGGATCGCTGATCAGCCGGTCCCGGACCTTGCCCAGCAGGATGGCCGGTTCGTTGGCGCGGCGCAGGACGGTCCGCGCAGGGTCGCGCAGTACGCCAAGGCCGTCCTTTGGCTGGTAAAGCGGCTCCTCGGGGGCGTAGTCGCCATTCTTGAGGCGCGGGTATTCGTAGACGCGTGCGCCGAGGAAGACGAAATGCTCGGCCTCCAGCCAGCTCAGGAAGGCGACCTCCTCGGGCGTCCCCCTGCCGCTCTCGCTCAGCTCGGCGAGCGTGCAGGCCATCAGCGCCAGCATCTCGGGGAAGTCGTCGACGGCAGCGCGGACGTCCTTCAACGTCTCGGAGACGCCCTGGGTCAACGCGGCCTCGCGGTCGGCGCCGATGGGATCCAGGATCACCTGGATCATGGACTCGCGGCGGACGGTCCCGCCGGCGCCGCGCACGCCAGCGCGGTCGCGGTTGGCCTCGACGATGGGGTGGAAGAGGGCGCGCACCGAAAGGCCCTGCTCGGCGATCTCGCCCATGATCGAGTCGACCAGGAAGGGCGCGTCGTCCTGCACGATCTCGACGCGGTCGAGGCCACAGGCCCGGTCGCCCAAGACGGGCGCGGTGCGGATCATCGGGCCGCGGCCGCGGCGCCGCTCGGCGAACCGCCAGAAGTCGGCGAGGTTGGCCGCGAGGTCGGCCGTGGACAGCTCGGGCAGTTCGTCCGGCGCGGCGTCGGCCGCGGCCTGCTGGGCGAAGGGCCTTGCCGCAGCCAGCGCCGGATCCTTGGCCAGGGCGGCCAGCGTAACCTTGACCAGGACGGATTGCGGAGCGCGGCTCATCTGCAGGCCCCCGTCAAGCATACGAAGACGCCGCCGGAGGAGAGTGTCCGGCGGCGTGTGGTTCCGCCGAGGGGGGGCGGCGAAACACTCGGTGCTCGCAGCGTCCGCGGGCTTGGGGTGCAGACGCTTCGGTCGGACCGTTGGGGGCCTCGACCAACCTTAGATAGGGACCGGTAGCTCAAGTTGAAGACCTTCACGCTTTGTTGTGTCGCCCAACTGACTTAGGCGGCGGAATTTCGTCGGGCGGCGCGTTGAGCTTCTTGTTCCTCAGCTGCTGCGGGTCGCCGTCCGCCGACAGGATCACCGCGATCCAGCGGGTGCCGTCGAACTGGGCCATGATTACCATCAGGGCGACGGTCAGGGGCGTCGACAGGAACGCACCCGCCAGGCCCCAGACCGCGCCCCAGAAGGCCAGCGCCAGCAGCACCACCACCGGGTCGATATTGAGGCTGCGCCCCTGCATGCGGGGGTAGATGACGTTGCCCACGATCATACCGATCACTTGCAGCACGCCAAAAAGCACGATGGCCTGCCAGTAGGTCTCGAACTGCACCAGGGCGAACAGCGGCGGCGCCGCCACCGCTACGATGCCGCCGACCAGCGGCACGTAGGACGCGATGAAAATCAGGAAGGCCCAGAACAGCGCGTCGTGCAGGCCGACAGCCACCATCGCGAGCCAGGACGCCACCGCGATCATCAGGCCCGTGATGGTCTGGACCCACAGATACTGCTCCACGCCATCGCGGATCCGCAGGAACGCCGCCATGGCTTCCTGACGCTCGTCACGCGCCGGAAAGAGCCCGACGATCTTGCGCTCCCAACCCCGCCGGGAGGCGATGATGAAGCCGAGGTAGACCAGAACGAAGAAGGCCGTCGCGCCGAAGCTCTGGAAATAACGGGCCACCTGGCCGAGATACTTGGCCGGGTCGAGCTGGCGGAAGAGCTCGGCGATGCTCGGCGGCGCATCAATGTGAGCGACGCCGGCCACCTTGGCGATGAGGCCGTTGAGCTTTGGGGTGTAGGCCACCAGTTGGGTCGCGAAGCTGGTGGCGTTCTCGGCAATGAAAAATGCCGTGCCGCCGAAGATCAGGGCCGACAGCAGCACCGCAAGCGGCGTCGCCATGCGCCGCGACAGCAGCGGCAGGCGGTGCTCCAGCACGCGGGCGAATCCGTCGATCATCACCGCCAGGAACATGGCCAGCGCCAACGGCGTCAGGACGCTGGCGCCGAAGTAGAGGCAGGCGCCGCAGGCGATCACCGCCAGGATGACGATCGCGTTGCGCTGGATGGCGGAAGATCGGGCGGTGATGGCGGCGGGCATGAACGGCTTTCGAGAAGCTTGGCGACTGTCCCTGTCGGGCGCGCCAGCGTCAATGCCGGTGACCCCTACCCATGTTTTCGGGTTGATGGGAGCGATTTTGCCAGGGTTTGGCGGATTGCGACACAAACCTCGCGGGCGCGGGGCCTCTGCCAGAAGAGCCTGTCTTGGCTGGCGCCCGCGAGGGCCGCCGGATAACTTGGGAGCCTTGTGATCCAGGGAGTTTCGGCATGAGCGACGACGGCGTGATGATCGGCTTCTCGGATAAGCCAGAGGCGCTCAGGCTCGACCGCGCCAATCGCCACGGTCTGGTGGCCGGCGCCACGGGCACGGGCAAGACCGTCACCCTGCAGATCCTGGCCCAGGGGTTTTCCGACGCCGGTGTGCCGGTCTTCGCCGCCGACGTGAAGGGCGACCTCTCCGGCATCGCCGCCGTCGGTGTCCCCAACGAGAAGGCGCTGGCCCGCGCCGCGGCCATGAACCTGACCATCCAGCCCGCCGCCGCCCCGGTGGTGTTCTGGGACCTGTTCGGCCAGGAGGGCCACCCGATCCGCGCCACCGTCTCGGAGATGGGGCCGCTGCTGATCTCGCGGATGCTCGACCTCAACGACGTGCAGGAAGGCGTGATGAGCGTGGTCTTCCGCGCCTGCGACGAGGAGAAGCTGGAACTCATCGACCTGAAGGACCTGCGCGCGGCGCTTGCGCACGCGTCCGAGCACGCCGCCGAGCTGGGCGCGAAGTACGGCAACGTCTCGGACGCCACGGTCGCCACCATCCAGCGCAAGCTGCTGGTGCTGGAGGACCAGGGCGGCGCCAACATCTTCGGCGAGCCGGCGCTGGCGCTCTCCGACCTCATGCGGACCGACGCCATGGGCCGTGGCTATGTGAACATCCTGGCCGCCGACAAGCTGATCACCTCGCCCAGCCTCTACGCGACCTTCCTGCTGTGGCTGATGAGCGAGCTGTTCGAGGAGCTGCCGGAGGTGGGCGACCCGGAGAAGCCGAAGCTCGTGTTCTTCTTCGATGAGGCGCACCTGCTGTTCCGCGATGCGCCCAAGCCCCTGCTGGAAAAGGTCGAGCAGGTCGTACGCCTGATCCGGTCCAAGGGCGTCGGCGTCTACTTCGTCACCCAGAATCCCGCCGACATCCCTGAGACAGTGCTGGGCCAGCTGGGCAACCGCATCGAGCACGCGCTCAGGGCCTACACCCCGGTGGAACAGCGCGGCCTGCGCGCAGCGTCGGACAGCTTCCGGCCCAACCCGGCCTTCGACACCGCCGAGGCGATCCAGAACCTTGGCGTGGGCGAGGCGCTGGTGTCGGTGCTGGACGAGAAGGGCGCCCCCACCGTGGTCCAGAAGACCATGATCCGCCCGCCCGCCTCGCGCATGGGCCCGGTCACCGCGCCTGAGCGCGCCGCGGTGATGGCCGCGAGCCCCGTGCACGGTCTCTACGACCAGGCGCTCGATCGGGTCTCGGCCTACGAAAAGCTGCAGGCCCCCGCCGCGCCGGCGGCGCCAACCGTCGCCCCGGCGCCGGCGCCGCAGGCCCGGGAGGCCGCCGCGCCGCGCGCCTCCAGCCGGATGGGCATGGGCGAGGCCTTCGCCAAGTCGATGCTCCGCACCCTCGGCAGCCAGGTGGGCCGCGAACTGATCCGCGGCGTGCTGGGTGGGCTTGCGGCTCAGAGCCGCAGCAGCAGCCGGCGGCGTTGAGCGGGGTTTAGCGCGGCGCCATGCGGATGGCGCCGTCCAGGCGAACGTCCTCGCCGTTGAAGTAGCCGTTGGTGATCATGGTCAGCGCCAGTTGGGCGTATTCCGGGGCCTGGCCGAGGCGCTTGGGGAACGGGACCTGGGCGGCCAGCGCGTCCTTCACCTGCGGCGGAGCGCCGGCCATCAGCGGGGTCTCGAAGATGCCCGGCAGGATGGTGTTCACCCGGATGCCGTCGCCAGCCAGGTCGCGGGCGATGGGCAGTGTCATGCCGACCACGCCGCCCTTGGACGCCGAATAGGCCGCCTGGCCCATCTGGCCGTCTTCCGCCGCCACCGAGGCGGTGTTGACGATGGCGCCGCGCTCGCCGTCGATGGGCTCAAGGTCGAGCATGCCCTTCGCCGACTTGGCGATGCAGCGGAAGGTCCCGACGAGGTTGATCTGGATGATGAAGTTGAAGGCATCGAGCGGGAAGTGCTTGGTCTCTCCGGTCTGCTTGTCGCGGCTGGCGGTCTTGGCGGCGTTGCCGGTGCCGGCGCAGTTGACCAGGATCCGCTCCTGACCGTGGGCCGCCCGGGCCTTGGCGAAGGCGGCGTCGACGTCTTCATCGGACGTGACGTTGCATTTGCAGAACACGCCGCCCACTTCTTTTGCGACCACTTCGCCCTTGGCCTCGTTCATGTCGAAGATGGCGACCTTGACGCCCTGCGCGGCGAGCGCGCGGACGGTGGCTTCGCCGAGACCGGAGGCCCCGCCGGTGACGACGGCGGCGATGGATGAGTTGAGTTGCATGGACGTTTTGCTCCCGATGGCGGTATCTGGTTGCCCGTTAGCTGAGGCTTTAGCCCGATGAGCGGCCGCGAAAAAGCGTCACCCGACGTCAATGCGACGTTCGACCCCCGAACGCCCATCGATCCTAGCCACGCGCTGGTCCCCGCGGTCATGCGCGTGAACGAGCAAAAGGTCGCCCGCGGCTTCTGGCCGAAGATCCGCCGCGTGGCGTCCCGGGTCCCCTTCGCCTCGGATGCGCTGGCCGTCTGGTTCTGCGCTCGCGACGACGCGACGCCGGTGGTGGCCAAGGGCATGATGTTCGCGGCGCTGGCCTATTTCGTGCTGCCCACGGACGCGGTGCCCGATTTCATCGCGGGCCTGGGTTACACCGATGACGCCGCAGTGTTCGCCGCCATGCTGGCCATCGTCGGCCGCCACCTGAAGCCCCGCCACCGCGAAGCCGCCCGCGAGGCCGTGACCCGGATGCGCCGCGAGGACTGACCGGTCAGGCCGCCCGGCGGGCCAGCTGCTGTTCGCGCAGGGTGATCAGCAGGGTAGAGATCACCACCACGCTGGCGCCGGCGAGGGTCCAGGGGCCGGGGACCTCGTGGAACAGGAAGAAGCCGGCCGCGGCGGTGAACACCAGGCGCGTGTAGTCCACCGGCGCCATGGCGGCGGCGTCGCCGATCTGCATGCCCTTGATGTACATGCCCTGGGTCGCCGTCCCCATCGCGCCCATCAGGCAGAGCAGCGCCAGGTCCTTTGGGTCCGGCCACCGCCAGACGAAGAGCGCGCCGGGGATCGCGAAGATCAGTCCCAGCGTCACGGCCCAGGTCAGGAGGACCGTGGGTGAGTGGTCGCGCGTCATCACCTTCATGCCGGTCACCGTGAGCGCGAACAGGAAGGATGAGGCCAGCATGGCCAGCGCCGGCAGGCCGATGGCGAAGCCGCCCGAAGCACCTGGCCTGACCATCAGCAGCACGCCCGCGAACCCCACCAGGGCCGCGCCGATGCGCAAGGGACCGATCTTCTCGCGCACCACGAAGGCGGCCAGCGGCACCAGCCACAGCGTGCGGGTGAACGACAGCGCGTTGGCGTCCGCCAGCGGCATCTTCTGGAAGGCGTAGAACGACAGGATCAGGCCGATCGTGCCGGCGCTCGAGCGGAAGAAGAGGATTCCCGGCCGCGTGGTCGCGAACGCCGCGCTGCGGTGGCGCAAGATCACCGGCAGCATGATCACGAAGCCAGCCGCCTGCCGGTAGAAGGTCTGCAGCGCCGGCGGATAGTCGTCGCCCAGGAATTTCACCAGCGTCATCATGCCCGTGAAGCACAGCGCCGAGCCCAGCATCCAGATTGCGCCGTGCACATTGGGCGCGAGACCGGGGTGGCGCCGAGTGACGTCGATCAGCTCGATCGGCTCCTCCGACATCAGCTGGTCGTGGCCGACAACTCGGGAAAGAGTGCGCCGAACGGCGACGGGCTGGCCTGGTCCCAGCTATGGCGGCTGCCGATTGTGATCCCGCCGTCAACGACCAGATGGGTCCCGGTCACGAACACGGCGTCGTCGGAGGCGAGGTAGAGCGCCGCGCGGGCGATGTCCTCTGGAGCGCCGGCCTTGGGGATCGGCTGAACGCTCGCGCCGTTCTCGGCGACGCGGGCGGCCATCTGGTCGGCGACTTCACGGCTCTGGCCCATGGATGCGCCAAAGATCGAGGTGGCGATCAGCCCGGGGCAGATCGCGTTCACCCGGATCCTGTGCGGCGACAACTGGGCTGCGGCGCATCGCGACATGTGGACGACGGCGGCCTTGGCGGACGAATAGGCGATCGGGCCCCAGCCGGCCTGCAAGCCCGCGATCGAGGCGGTGTTGATGATCGACCCGCCGCCGCGCGCCATCATCAGCGGCGCGGCGTACTTCATGCCCAGCGCCGGCCCGCGCACCAGCACGTCGAAGATCCAGCTCCAGGTATCCGCCTCGATCTCGGAGATCACCCGCATGCCGTCCGAGATGCCAGCGTTGTTGAACAGGATGTCGAGCCCGCCGAACTCCGAGGCCGCCAGGCCCACCGCCGCGGCGACGTCGCCCTCCTGGGTCACGTCGCAGCGGATGTAGCGCAGTTTGTCGCCGAACCGCTGGGCCAGCATGCGGCCCTTCTCGTCCTGGATGTCGGCGGCGACGACGCGTGCGCCCTCGGCGATGAACAGCTCGACCGCGCCCAGGCCGATGCCCGAGACCCCGCCGGTGATCACCGCCACCTTGCCTTCAAGACGACCCGCCATGACAGCCTTCCCCGTGTTTGGTCATCGGGCTTCAGTAATGGGCGGCGCCGGCGCCGTCGATAGGATCTCAGTCGACCGTGATGATCACCTTGCCCATGGCCTGACGGCTGGCGAGGTGCTTGATCGCCTCGGCGCCCTTGGCGAGCGGGAAGCGGCCGGATACATGCGGCTTGATCTTGCCGGCCGTGTACATGGCCAGCAGCTCGGCGACGCTCTTCTGGTGGCGCTCGGGGTTCTTGGCCACCCAGCCGCCCCAGAAGACGCCGACGATGTCGCAACCCTTCAGCAGGGCGAGGTTCAGCGGGATCTTCGGGATCTCGCCGGCCGCGAAACCCACCACAAGGTACTTGCCCTCCCAGGCGATGGAGCGCAGCGCCGGCTCGGCGTAGGCGTCGCCGACGGGGTCATAGATGACGTCGGCGCCGCCCGGGCCGCACGCGGCCTTGAACTGTTCGGCCAGAGCCTTCTGCCCGTCGCGGTCGAAGGGGCCGCGGGCATAGACCACGCCGGCGTCGGCGCCGTGGGCGATGCAGAGGTCGACCTTCGCCTGGCTGGAGGCCGCCGCGATCACACGGGCGCCCATCTGCTTGCCGAGTTCGACGGCGGCAAGACCCACGCCGCCGGCCGCGCCCAGCACAAGCAGGGTCTGGCCTGGCTGCAGGTCCGCCCGGTCCTTCAGCGCGTGGTAGCTGGTGCCGTAGGTCATGATGAAGGCCGCGGCGTCGTCGAAGGGCATGGCGTCGGGGATCTTCACCAGCCGTGCGCCTTCCAGGGCCAGCTCCTCGGCCATGCCGCCCCAGCCGGTGTTGCCCAACACCCGGTCGCCCGGCTTGATGTGGGTGACGCCCTCACCGACCGACTTCACGACGCCGGCGATCTCGCCGCCGGGTGCGAAGGGCCGTTCTGGCTTGAACTGGTACCTGTCCTCGATGATCAGCACGTCGGGGAAGTTGACGCCCACGGCCTTCACCGAGACCACCGCAAAGCCGGGCTTGGCTTCGGGCGAGGGCACGTCTTCCAGCACGAGGGTGTCCGGACCGCCCACGGCCTTGCTCAACAGCGCCTTCATCGTCGTCTCCCGGTGGTGTTCTGAGGTTGGCCGGACGCTAGCCCACCGGCCCCGGCGGCGGAAGGCGCAAATCGAACGGACGTTTGAACGGCCGGGTCAGAAGCGCCGTGCGACGCCGATGTAGATCTCCACATCGGGCGTCGCGCGGTTCAGGCCGAGATTCACCCCGGCGTCGAGCTGGGCGCTGTCGCCTATTACATAGGCCGCGGTGAAATCGGCGCTGGCCTGGCGCACCTTGCCGGACGGATCGTCGTCGATCTCGCCCCAGACCTCGGCGCCGAGGGTCGTCGGGCCGAAGGTATGGTTGACGCTCGCCACGCCGATCCAGGCCAGGTGGGTCCCGCCGCCGGCCGCGTCGCGCAGCACATCGACTTCCGGCGTAAGGCCAAGATCGGTATCGGGGCCGAGCGGGATCGAGGCGGGCAGGCGTACGCCGCCGGTCCAGCCGCCGGCGCCCATGCCATGCGTGGCCGTGGGCGCGGTGACGAAGACCTGCGCCGAAACCGCCGGGCCGTCGACGTCGGGGTCGGTGATTGCGCCGCGCACGCCCAGCCCTGCGTCGCCGGTCCCGGTCGAGCGGGCCGCGCCACGTTGATGGTCGACGATCACCGGCGCCCAGCCCGCCTCGACCTCGATCCTGGAGGTCAGGCCGACGCGGAGTTCCGTGGCGCCCAGAGTGTAGGTGGTCCCGTGCGCCCCGTGGCCTCGCTGCAAGACGGCGTCGGCGAGGCCGGTCTCGAGCTGCACGCGACCGGCGTCGAGGATGCACGGCGGCGTCGCCTTGCCCGGGCGCTCGGCGCAGAAATCCCTTGGCTTCTGGGCCCGGACAGGGCCGGCCATGAGCGCCGCAAAGGCGATGAGCAGTAGGGTCCGCATGTGGCCGTCGATAGGCGGCTGCGCTGCTGACAGCGTCAAGCCGCCGCTGCGATTTGGTCGAACGGGCCGCCTCGCCTATATTCGGCGCTCTCCAAAAGGAACTTCTTTGCTTTGGGCGTGACCCTCGATCTTTCGCGCGCGCCGGCCAGGTCCGCTGCGCCGATGCGCAACCTTTCCGGAATGACGCGCGTCGAGATGGCCGCCGCCCTGGTCGAGGCCGACGTCGTGCGCCCCGAAAAGGCGAAGATGCGCGCCACCCAGCTCTGGCGCTGGATCCACCACTACGGCGTCACCGACTTCGCCAGCATGAGCGACGTGGCCAAGGAGATGCGCGCCGCCCTGACCGCGACGTTCACCGTCGCCCGGCCCGAGATCGTCGAGCGCCAGGTCTCCAGGGACGGGACCCGCAAATGGCTGATCCGCACCGCGCCGGGCATCGAGGTCGAGACCGTCTACATCCCCGACGTTGGCCGGGCGGGCGCGCTCTGCGTCTCCAGCCAGGTCGGGTGCACGCTCAACTGCACCTTCTGCCACACCGGCACCCAGGCGCTGGTCCGCAACCTGACCGCCGCCGAGATCGTGGCCCAGGTTCAGGTGGCCCGCGACGACCTCGCGGAATGGCCCTCCCCCAAGGAAGACCGACGCCTCTCCAACATCGTCTTCATGGGCATGGGCGAGCCGCTCTACAATCTGGACAATGTGGCGGCGGCCATCGATATCATCTCGGACAACGAAGGCATCGCCATCTCGCGCCGGCGGATCACGGTTTCGACGTCAGGCGTGGTTCCGGAACTCCAGGGGCTGGGCGAACGGACAGGGGCCATGCTGGCCATCTCGCTGCACGCCACCAACGATGAATTGCGCGAAAAGCTGGTGCCGCTGAACCGGAAGTACCCGCTGGCCGAGCTGATGGCCGGCATCCGCGCCTATCCCGGCCTGTCCAACGCCAAGCGGGTGACCTTCGAGTATGTGATGCTGAAGGGCGTCAATGACAGCGCCGCCGAGGCGCGCGCGCTGCTGAACCTGCTCAAGGGCATTCCGGCCAAGATCAACCTGATCCCGTTCAACCCCTGGCCGGGCAGCGCTTACGAGTGCTCGTCCTGGTCGACCATCGAG
>JBBREC010000114.1:0-12336 GCA_038203295.1 Caulobacterales bacterium | reverse complement strand
GCCATGATTCGCGCGGTCAGCCCCCGAGTGTACGAGGCGTATCTCAAGGGACGATACGAGTGGAACAAGCGGACGCCGAAGTCGCTCCAGCTCGCGATCGAGTACTTCAGCAGCGCGGTGGAACTGGACCCAACGTACGCGCCCGCGCACGCTGCCCTCGCCGACTGCTTCAATCAGCTCGCGACCGTGATGATCGGGACCGGTTCTCCGCGAGAGTACCGCCCTCGCGCCGCGGCCGAAGCCATAAAAGCCTTGCAGATAGACCCGTATTCGGCTGAAGCGCACGCGACGCTCGGCTATGTTTGGCACTACGAATGGCGGTGGGTGGACGCAGAGAAGGAGCTTAGACGTGCCATCGAGTTGAATCCGAGTTACCCGCTGGTGCGCATATGGTACGCGAACTTTCTAATGTCCCGGGTGCGAATGAAGGAAGCCCTCGAACAGGCGACCATTGCCCGCGATCTTGACCCCTTCTCGCTGATCGTGAATACCAACCTGGCCTGGGTGCTCAATAACGCCGGGCGCCACGAAGATGCGATCGCGCAACTGACAAAAACCCTCACGCTCGATTCGACCTACGTTCAGGCGCGCTGGCGCCTCGCCGGCGCGCTGACGTCGGCTGGACGCTTTACCGAAGCGCTCGATGAAGGCAATCGTCTCGTCACGCTCAGCGATTCCTCGCCACCGGCGCTCGCGCACCTGGCGATAATCGGCGACCCGCGGGTCGTCGGGATCATCGATGGGGACGGCGGTGGTCATGGCGCTGCTTTTGTCACGCGCCACGGCCTGCCTCCAGTCCGCAGCGAAGTTGACGCCAGCGTCATTTTACGATCTATACAATGCTAAAATTGCAGGAGGACGCATCATGGCGGACGGAAATCTGGCGAACCTCGCCCTGGCCCGGGAAGAGGCGTACGCGAAGCCGCTGGCGGAGCTCAACCCTGCCCAGCCGGCGCTCTTCCAGGCCGACGCCATGTGGCCGATCTTCGAGCGCCTGCGCGCCGAGGACCCGGTGCACTACACCGAAGAGCACGAGTTCGGCCCCTACTGGTCGATCACCAAGTACAACGACATCATGGCGATCGACACCAATCACCAGGTGTTCTCGTCCGAGGGCGGCATCACCATCGCCGAACAGACGGCCGGCGAAGGTCCGCTGCCGATGTTCATCGCCATGGACCCGCCCAAGCACGACGCCCAGCACAAGACCGTCAGCCCGGCCGTGTCGCCGACCAACCTGCAGGTCATGGAGCCGCTGATCCGCGAGCGGGCCGCCGCGATCCTCGACAGCCTGCCGATCGGCGAAGAATTCGACTGGGTCGAGCGGGTCTCCAAGGAACTGACCGGCATGACGCTGGCCACCCTCTTCGGCATGCCGCAGGAAGACCGCCGCAAGCTGATCTATTGGTCCGACGTCGTCACCGCCGCGCCTGGCCAGGGCCTGGTCGACACCATCGAACAGAAGATGCAGATCTTCATCGAATACCACGCCTACTTCACAGAGATGTGGAACCAGCGGGTCAACGCCGAACCGACCGGCGACCTGGTCTCGATGCTGGCCCACGGCGAGGCCACCCGGAACATGGAGCCGCGCGAATACTTCGGGAACATCGTACTGCTGACCGTCGGCGGCAACGACACCACCCGCAACACCATCACCGGCTCGATCCTGGCGCTGAACCAGAACCCCGACCAGTACGCCAAGCTGCGCGCCAACCCGGACCTGATCCCCTCGATGGTCTCCGAGACCATCCGCTGGCAGACCCCGCTGGCCCACATGCGCCGCCGCTGCCTCCAGGACTTCGAGTTCCAGGGCAAGCTCATCAAGAAGGGCGACAAGGTCGTCATGTGGTACGTTTCGGGCAACCGCGACGACGAGGTCATTGACCGGCCAAACGACTACATCATCGACCGCGAGCGGCCCCGTACCCACATCTCCTTCGGCTTCGGCATCCACCGCTGTGTCGGCAACCGCCTGGCCGAGCTGCAACTGAAGGTCATCTGGGAAGAGATCCTCAAGCGCTTTCCGGTGATCCAGGTCATCGGCGAGCCCAAGCGCGTCTATTCGAGCTTCGTGAAGGGCTACGAGAGCATGCAGGTCATCATCCCGTCGCGGACCTGATCGGAAGGGCGCCGGGGACCGGGTCAGCGGTCCCGCGGCGTCTCCCGCACCCGGACGATCAACGATTGGGAGGCGGTGGCCATCAGTTCGCCGTCCTGGGCGAACATGTACATGGCGCCGTGGCCGAACCCGCCGTGGACGCCATGGATGCGGACATCGCAGAGCACCCATTCCGTCGGCACGATGCGCCGGACTCGCAGGGTGTTGTCGAGGCTGTTGCCGCCGGCGTTCTGGCCGAGCGCGTTGCCGATGCCGGACGGCACATGGTCGGCCATGATCGCCAGCATTGATGCGTCGATGGCAAAGCGCTCGCGGGGGCGAATCCACAGAAGCGACCGACCGTCCTCCTCGGGATTGTCCTTGCGGTCCTTGCCGTAACGGCCCTTCACCACCCGCACCTCGATACGGCTGTGCAGGCCGACATCCGACTGCCGCCAGTGTTCGCCCGGGTCGCAGTCCTCGGGCGGCGGCGCGTCCGGCATGGCCAGCCATTGCCTTGAGATGTCGCTGGGACGCGCGCCGAGGGCGGCGTTGACCGTGAAGATCTCCTTGTCGCCCACATGGCCGATGACGCGGGCCTGGGTGTTGTACTTGCCGATGGCCGGCGTCCACACGTCCAGGTCCACGATGCTGGGCGGCTTGGCGTAGGACAGATACTGCGCGGTGGCCCAGATCAGCGGGCGGCCGGTGGTGCCCTCCATGGCCCCGATCGCCGAGGCCAGGCCGACGCCGCCGAACATGAACATGTCATCCGGCCGCCCGACGCAGACGCCCGGCGTCAGCGGCATGAACCAGCGGTGCGGATTGTGCGTCGGGCGAAGGTCGAAGAAGAGGCTGTCCATGACGTCCTACCCGCGCAGGGCCGCGGAGATGGCGGCGAGGCCCGCCGACAGCTCCCCGGCGGTTGGCCAACCGTAGCCCAGGCGGAAGTGGGTGTCCGGCATCTCGAACCAGTGGCCGGGTCCCACATAGGCGCCATGGTCTTCCAGCAGGCGCCGATAGAAAGCTTCGGTTCCGCCGGGCGGTTCGGCCTTCATGCGCGGAAAGCAGACCACGCCGCCCGACGGTCTGACCCACTCCAGCAGGTCCTCGCCCGCCATCCAGTCGCTGACCAGCCCCAGCCGCTGGCGCATCTCGGTAAGGGTCGGCGCGAGAATCGCGGCGCGTTTCTCCATCACCTGCTCGGCGATCCACTCGTCGATGGCGCTGCCGCAGATATTGATCTGCTCGTGAGCGGCCAGGAAGATCTCCTGCAGCGCGGGGTCCCTGGTAATCAGCCAGCCGGTGCGGATGCCGGGGACGCCATAGGCCTTCGACAGCGACGAGACGCTGATAACATGGCTGCCCAGCGAGGCTGCCAACGGCAACGGGCCGTCGAAGCTCAGATCGCGATAGGTCTCGTCGACCAGCAGATAACAGCCGTGCCTCGCCGCCAGCGCGACCAGCGCCCGCAGTTCGGCCTCGGTCAGCATCACGCCGGTCGGATTGTGCGGACAGGTGACGCTGATAATCTTCGTCTTTGGCGTGATGGCGGCAGCCACGCGGTCCGGGTCGATCCGGAAGCCGTCCTCGAACCTGAGGTCGACGTGGGTGACGTCGCAGCCGATGGCGCGCGGCGTCTCCAGGTTGGTGGCGTAGTTGGGTCTGATCACCACCAGGTGGTCGCCCTTGGCCAGCAGAGCGGTCGCGACGATGAACAGCGCCCCGGCCGCGCCGGTGGTGACCAGCACATCGGCCGCGGCCAGCCCCTCGCCTTCCGCAGCGATCAGCTGGCGCAGCCGCGCGCGGCCGCGGTGCTCGCCGTAGAGCAGCGGCATGTCGGGGATGGTCAGGCCGAGGTCGGATAGCCGCCGATCGGCGATCGAGCTTTCCGACAGATTGAAGCGGATGCGGGCGTACCCATACTCTTCCGGCGACTCCACTTCGATGGGCATACGGACGTAGCGCACTGGGATTGGTCTCCGCTCAGAGCTTCGTGAAAATCACGATCAGGTTGTTCGCCGGCATGGCGATGCGTTCGGCAAGCGCCAGACCGCTTCTCCGGGCCAGCGCCGTGGTGTCGGCCAGATCGCGCAGACCCCAGGCGGGATTACGGGCCTTCAGACTCTCGTCGAAGGCCAGGTTACTGGGCGCGGTCACGACGTCCGCCTCGATGTAGGGGCCGTAGAGGATGAGCTGGCCGCCGGGCCCGAGCAGACGCTCCGCCCCTGCCATCAACCCCTCCATCGCCGCCCAGGGCGAGATGTGAACCATGTTGATGCAGACGACCACATCGACAGGCTCGGTGGGCCACGTGGTCAGGTCTGCGGCGTCGAGCGCGAGCGGTTCAGCGAGGTTCGGCAGCTCGGCTTGCGTCCGCCAGGCCGCGATGCTGGCACGCGCGTCTCCGTCGGGATCGGTGGGGCGCCAGCGCACGCCAGGCAGGGCTTCGGCCAGGAACACGGCGTGCTCCCCGGCCCCGCTGGCGATCTCCAGCACGCGCGCGGCGATGGGCAGGCGCGCGGCCAGGATCTCCAGGATCGGCTGGCGGTTGCGCGCCGTGGCGGGCGAGGTCCGGGCGCCGGTGGGTGGAGCGTCGCTCATCTAGCTGCGCGTGAAGACCGGGTTACGGCGCACGCGGAACGCGGCGACGGCGGTCTTGTGGTCGCTGGAGGCGCGCAGCAACTTCAACTCGGCGTCCAGCATGACCTGGGCGTCCTGCGGCGAAAGGTCGAGCGCGCGGTTTGCGGTGCGCTTGACGGCCTCGACGGAGAGCGGCGCACGGCTGGCGATCCGTTCAGCCAACGCCATGGCGGCGGCGCGCAGGTCGTCGGGTGCGTGGAGCGCGGTGACCAGACCGTAACGCTCGGCGGTCTCGGCGTCGTGCGGCAGGCCGGTGAGCAGCATCGCCTTGGCGCGGGCGATGCCGATCAGGCGCGGTAGACGGTATGTGGACGCCATCAGACCCATGTTCACACCGGCGGCGGTGAACTTCGCCGAGGTGGAGGCGATGCGGATGTCGCAACAAAGCGCCAGTTCCAACCCGCCGCCGATGCTCCAGCCGTTGACGGCAGCGACTATGGGGACGCGGACGGATTCCAGCCGGTCAAGCAACAGGCCGAAACCCGCGAAATCGGCGCCGGCGGCCGGGGCCGTCTTAAGGTCCTCGCCCGAGCAGAAGGCGCGGCCGCGGCCGGTGACGATCAGGCAGCGCAGGGCCGCGTCGGCCTCGACCCGATCAAGGGCGTCCATGAAGGTCTGGCGCATCTCCAGACCCAAGGGGTTCATTGGCGGGTTGTCGATCTCCAACAGCACGATGGAGGACGTGATCTGCTCGACGTGGACGGCCCCGCTCATGGGCTCAGGCTTTCGTCATGAGGATGCAGGCGCGCGGCAGGGCGATGCGGGTCAGGACGTTGCGCCGGGCGAAGGCGCTGGCGGTCGCCGGATCGGGTTTGCGGCTGTTCTCCCACACGCCGAAGTCGCGGTAGTGGGTCATCAGCAGCATCCGCCGCTCACCGGCCTTGCGGTCCTGCGCAGAAGACTCGGCGACGAAGAGGCCGTAGACGTCGGTGTCGAAGCCGCCCTCGAAGCCGACCCAGGCCGCGTTCGACAGGGCCACGAACTCCTCCACCGCCCCGCCGTCGATGGTCAGCCAGCGGTGAACATAGATTCCACCGGCCCCGGGCCGGTCGCCTGCCGCGGGCCGGCTGGTGGGCGTCAGGACGTCGTGCTTGGCGGAGACAACACCCGGCGCCTTCATCACTGCCCCGGCGGTGGCGGCGGCGTCAGTGAGCACCAAAGCCTGGTTGGTGGCGTAGCCCAACGAGGGCGAGAACACTGCCACGGCATGGTCACCAAGCGCCTGCTCCAGGTGATCGAACAGCGCGCGCTGACCAGAAGCGGCCCGCACCAAATCGACCTCATAGTAATTATAATTCAAGGATGTACGCCTAGAAATTCACGCGCTGGGAGATTGCGCCGTCGACCAGCATATTGATGCCTGTCGTGAAGGCAGAGCGCGGGCTGGCGAGGAAGACGGTGGCGGCGGCGACCTCCTCGGGCGTGGCCATGCGGCCGGTCGGGTTGCGCTTGATCATCTGGTCGAAAAAGCCCGGCATGCCCGCCTTCACATTCCCCCAGACCCCACCCTCGAAAAAGACAGTGCCCGGCGAGACCACGTTGCAGCGCACGTGATTGGGCGCGTTCTGGCGGGCCACGCCCTTGGCGAAGTGGATCAGCGCCGCCTTCATCGCGCCGTAGGATGAAGGCGTGTCCGCCTGAGCCGCCGACACCGAAGAGGTGATGATGAAGGCCGCGTCGCCGCTTTTGGCGGCGGCGGCTTCGAGGAACGGCTTGGCGGCCTCCCAGGTGCGCACGGCGCCCAGCATGTCGATGTCGAACATCGCCTGCCAGTCCTGCTCGCTGTTGCCCTGCACCAGGGCGCTGGCGTTGGAGACCAGAACGTCGATGCCGCCCAGCGCCTCCCCCGCGGCCCGGATGAACCCCTGCAACGCCGGACCATCGGCAATGTCGACCACCGCGCCCCACGCCTTAACGCCCCGGCCTTCCAGCGCCTTGACGGTCTCGGCGACCTGATCGGCGGTGCGGGCGCAGATGGCGACATTGGCGCCCTCGTCGGCGAAGCACTCGGCGATGCTGCGTCCGATGCCGCGCGTGCCGCCGGTCACCACCGCGGTCTTGCCCTTGAGTTGCAGATCCATCGCCGTCTCCCCTCGTTCCTGTCGTTTCAGATTTTGAATAGCGTGTCGTACCGCTGGCGCAGCAGATTCTTCTGCACCTTGCCCATGGCGTTGCGTGGCAGTTCGTCGACGAAGACGATCCGCTTGGGCGTCTTGAAGGCGGCCAACTGCGCGCGGCAGGCGGCGATCATGGCCGCCTCGTCTCCGGCGCCGATCACCACGGCGACCACGCCCTCGCCGAAGTCGGGGTGCGGAATGCCCACCACGGCGCTTTCGGCGACGCCAGGCAGCTCGTCGAGCACCAGCTCGATTTCCTTGGGATAGACGTTGAAGCCACCGGAGATGATCAGGTCCTTGGCCCGGCCCGAGATCCAGACCCGGCCATCGGGATCCTGCCGGCCGACGTCACCGGTCAGGAAGTAGCCGTCGGCGGTGAACTCCTCGGCGGTCTTTTCCGGCATCCGCCAATAGGCGCCGAAGACGCTGGGGCCCTTGATCTCGATGACGCCCGTCGCCTCGCCTCCCCCGATACGCAAGGCCACGCCGGGAAGCGGATAGCCCACGGAGCCCGGGATGCGCTCGCCCGACAGTGGGTTGGAGGTGATGATCACCGCCTCGCTCATGCCGTAGCGTTCGAGGATGCGCTGGCCGGTGCGCAGTTCGAACTCGGCGAAGGTGCTCTCCAGCAGGGGTGCGGAGCCGCAGACGAAGAGGCGCATGTGGGCGGCCGCCTCGTGGGTGAAGCCCGGGTTGGCCAGCAGGCGCGTGTAGAAGGTTGGTACGCCCATCATCACCGTCGATTTCGCCAGGCCGGCCAGCACCTCGGCGTCGGCGAACTTCGGCAGCCAGACCATCGGTGCGCCGGACAGAAACGCGCAGTGCAGCGCCACGAACAGGCCGTGGACGTGGAAGATCGGCAGGGCATGCAGCAGTACGTCGTCAGCTGAGAACCCCCAGATCTCGTGCAGGGCGACGGCGTTGGCGGCGAGATTTCCATGACTCAACATGGCGCCCTTGGACCGGCCGGTGGTGCCCGACGTGTAGATGATCGCGGCGAGATCGGCGGCGGCGCGCGCCACCGTGGCGCCGAGTGGCGGCGCAGCGGCGGCGGCGGCGACAAATCCTTCGGCGTCCGCGATGAAGACGCGGGGCTCGGCGTCGTTGACGAAATACTCGACCTCGGACGGCGTGTAGGCGGCGTTCAACGGCAGAAAGACCCCGCCGGCCTTCAGGGTCGCGAGGTAGATCACCACGCCCGCAACTGATTTCTCTGCCTGCAGCCCGACCCTGTCGCCAGGCTCGACGCCCTGCGCGAGCAGATGGCCGGCGACCCGCGCCGTCACGGCCTCAAGTTCGCCGTAGCTGACCACCGATCCGTCGCTCAACAGGAAGGCAGGTTTGACGCGATCCGCCGGAAAACCGGCGGCGAGGATGTCGTAGAGGTTCTCGGACATCCCGCTTGGTTAGCTCACGCCCGTGGGATTTCAATGCCGCTCGACTTCGCGAAGGTCGGGCCGAGCGGCATTGCTGTCGGTTCCTAAGCCTCGGCGGACTCCAGCATCGGATAGTCGACATAGCCCTCAGGCCCAGGCGCATAGAACGTCTGAAGAACCCAGGGCGTCAGCGGCGCGTCCGCTACGAACCTGACGGCCAGGTCCGGATTGGAGATGTAGAGCTTGCCGAAGCCGATGGCGTCGGCCTCGCCCGCCGCCAGCAGGGCCTGGGCGCTTTCCAGATCGAAGCCCTCGTTGGCGATATAGACGCCGCCGAAGGCCGCCTTGAGCTGCGGGCCGATCCGATCGTCGCCGAGGCGTTCGCGGGCCATCAGGAAGGCGAGCCCGCGATCCTTCATGGCGCGGGCGACGTAGGCGAAGGTCGCGGGAAGGTCGCTGTCGCCCATGTCGTGCGAGTCGCCGCGCGGGGCGATGTGCAGGCCGACGCGGTCGGCGCCGAACACCGAGATCGCCGCGTCTACCGCCTCAAGCATCAGCCGGGCGCGGTTCTCGATCGGCCCGCCGTACTGGTCTGTGCGCTGATTGGATCCGTCCTGCAGGAACTGGTCGAGCAGGTAACCATTGGCCCCGTGCAGTTCGACGCCGTCGAAGCCGGCGGCTTTGGCATTCTCCGCGCCCTTGCGGTAGGCCTCCACCACCCCGGCGATCTCGGCCAGCGTCAGGGCGCGCGGCGTCGGATAGGGCCGCTTGGGCCTGAGCAGACTGACCTCGCCTTTTGCGGCGATGGCGCTGGGCGCTTCCGGCGCGGCGCCGTCGAGCAGGCTGGGGTCAGAAATCCGGCCGACGTGCCAGAGTTGCATGAAGATCAGGCCGCCGGCGTCGTGCACTGCCCGGGTGGTCAGCTTCCAGCCTTCCACCTGCTCTTCCGACCAGATCCCGGGCGTGTCGGCGTATCCCACGCCCATCGGCGTCACGGAGGTCGCCTCGCTGATAATCAGGCCGGCCGAGGCGCGCTGGGCATAGTAGCGCGCCACCATCGCGCCCGGCGTCCGCTCCACGCCGGACCGGGCGCGCGTCAGGGGCGCCATGATGATGCGGTTCTTCAGCGTGAGGTCGCCGAGCTTCAGGGGATCGAACAGGGTGGGCATCCAGCGGGTCCTTTAAAGGTGTCGTGCTCAGGTATGTACGCGGGCCAGGCTTTCACCCGCAGATTTCCTGTCCGCGCCGCGAGAATTCCGCGCTTGGCGCGTCCGGAGTCTTACCCGGTGTTCCTCAGGCCCGCGGCGATGCCGTTGATGGTCAGATGGATGCCGTCGCGCACGGCCTCGTCGTCGTCGCCCCGACGGCGGCGGCGGATCAGCTCGATCTGCAGGTGGTTGAGCGGGTCGATATAGGGCAGACGCGACCGGATCAGGGTGGCGAGGTCCGGGTCTTTCTCCAGCAGCGACGACTGGCCAGTGATGGTCAGGAGGGCGTCGTTGGTCCGCTGCCACTCGTCGTGGATCTGACCGAAGACTTTGCGGCCGAACGCCTTGTCCTCGACCAGCTCGGCATAGCGGCCGGCGATGGCCATGTCGGCCTTGGCCAGCACCATTTCCATATTGGCGAGCGCCGAGGAGAAGAATGGCCAGCTGTCGTGCAGGTCCTTCAGCGCGGCGATCTCGACGCCTCCGTCTCGGACCGCCGATCCGAAGCCGTACCAGCCCGGAACCATGGCCCGCGACTGGGCCCAGGAGAACACCCAGGGAATGGCCCGAAGGCCGCCGATACTGCGGGTCGCCTGGCGCGAGGTCGGCCGGCTGCCAATGTTGAGATCGGCGATCTCGCTGATCGGGGTCGCGCCATAGAAGTAGTCGACGAAGCCCTTCGTCTCGTAGACCAGCGCGCGGTAGGCGTGCATGGCCGCCTGGGCGAGCGAGTCCATCTTCGCCGAGCGGCCCGCGGGCAGCTGCTCGACGGCGGCAGCGCTGCGGAGCGAGGCCAGCACGACTCCGGCGGTGATGGTCTCCAGGCTCTGCCGGGCAAGCTCGGGGTCGGCGTACTTGTTGGCCACCACTTCGCCCTGCTCGGTGACCCGGATGCGGCCGTTCACGGTGCCGGTGGGCTGGGCCAGGATCGCGTCGAAGCTGGAGCCGCCGCCCCGGCCGACCGCCCCGCCACGGCCGTGGAAGAGCTGCAGGCGCAGGCCCTCGTTCTTCGCCACCTTCGCCAGGATGCGGGAGGTCTTGTAGAGCTCCCAGGTGGAGGTGAGGTAGCTGCCGTCCTTGTTGCTGTCCGAATAGCCGATCATGACTTCCTGGATGCCTATGGGCTCCACCAGCTGGCGGATCAGTGGCAGGGCCAGGTAGGCCTTCAGGGTTTCCGGCGCGGCGCGCAGGTCGCCAATGGTCTCGAACAGCGGCTCGGCGAAGATCTGGGTGCGCGGGGTCGGCCCCGGCGTGAACAGGCCCACCTCCTTCAGCAGCAGATAGACCTCCAGCAGGTCCGAGACCGAGGTGGTGTTCGAGACGATATAGGCGCGGATCGCGTCGCGCCCGTAGAGGCGCTTCACCTCGGACGCCGTGTGCAGGATCTCGAACTCGCGGGCGGTTTCGTCCGAATAGGTCTCGTAGGGCGAATGCAGCAGGCGGCCATGGCCTAGTTCGGAGACCAGCAGGTCGATGCGGGCCTGTTCATCGAGGGCGGCGTAGTCCGGACAGAGGCCGGCGGTCTTCAGAAGCTCGGCCACGGTGCGTTCGTGAACCGAGGAGTTCTGGCGCATGTCGAGGCGGGCCAGGTGGAAGCCGAAAGTGTCGACCTGGCGGATCAGGTTCGGCAGGTCCCCATAGGCGAACGCCGGACCGTGCTCGGTGATCAGGCTGTCCAGCACCGTCGCCAGGTCGGCCCTCAGATCGTCCGGGCTCTCGTACGGCGCGGCGGCCAGGCTGGCGGCGCGCATCGGCGGCTCGCCGGTCAGGAGCGGATAGGCGCCGGCCAGTCGGGCGTAGACACCGGTCAGGGCCTGGCGATAGGGCTCGTCGGCGCGCTGCAGCGACGGGTCGTGGGCAGCGTCGGCCAGGGCCTGAAGTTCCGGTGTCACCTTTGCGAGGCGCGCCGAGACCGACAGTTCACCGCCAAGCGTGTGGATGGCGTCGAGATAGACCCGCAGCGCCGCGCGCGACTGCCAGCGCATGGCCTCGCGCATCACCTCGGCGGTGACGAAGGGGTTGCCGTCGCGGTCGCCGCCGACCCAGGAGCCGACCCGCAGGAAGCTGGTAAGGTCCTTGGGTTCGCCCAGCACCTCCAGCCAGTGGGCGTATAGCCGAGGTAGTTCGGGCAGGAAGCTGCGCTCGAAATAGGAGACGGCGTTCTCGATCTCGTCCTTCACGCCCGGCTTCACGGGGCGAAGCTGGCGGGTGCGCCAGAAGATCGAGACCTGACGGATGAGCGTGCGCTCGATCGCCGCCCGCTCGGCGTCGGTGCGGGCGTGGTCGTAGGCGTCGAGGTTGTCGGAGATGGCGCCCACATGGTCGAGAACGCTCTTGCGGCGGACCTCGCTGGGATGGGCGGTGATCACCGGGGCGATCAGGGCATGACGCAGGAGCTCTACCACCTGCTCAGTCCCGACGCCGTCTGCCTTCAGGGTGCGCAGTGCGCCGGCCAGGGTGTCGTTGCGGGCGTCGCCGGCCCGGCCGCGGCGGCGCTGGATCTGATCCTCGGCGATATTGGTAATCTGCAGGAAGCAGGCGAACGAATGGGCGAAGCGCACCGTCTCGGGCAGGCTGAGCCCCGCCAGCCGCTCGGCCATCAGGCTGGCGGCCTTCTCCGTCCCGTCGCGGTGGAAGCTGACGGAGGCCTGGCGGATCTCCTCGATCTGGCTGAACACCGCCGCGCCGTCCTCGGCGCGGATCACGTCGCCCAGCAGGCGGCCAAGGAAGCGCACGGCGTCGCGAAGCTGGATCGGAAGTGTCTGGGTCATGCCGGTGGAAGGAAAGCCATAGCGCCGGCTTCACGTCATCTGGTTTCCCACCCACATAGCAGCGATAGTCGTCCGCGAACATTCAGGAGGCCGCATGACGCCCGATCAGGCGCTCGACCG
>JBBREC010000113.1:0-12415 GCA_038203295.1 Caulobacterales bacterium | reverse complement strand
CCTGGCGCTGTCCGGCGGCCCGCGGTGGGTTCAGGCCACCCAGGACGCCGACCTCAGCTTCCCCGCCGCGCCGGAAACCTATGCCTGCGCGATGGACGTGAAGATCAGCGAGGCCGACACGCCGCGCCTCTACAGCCTTCTGAAGCGGACCCTGTCCGACATCGGCCGCTCCCCCTATCCCACCAAGAACAGGTACCTGCGCGCCCGGCCGTTCACGGTCAACGGCGCCCCGATGTGCACGCCGGCCTTTGACGCGCTGCTGCGCAAGGACGGCTCCTATCCCTCGGGCCATAGCGCCATCGGATGGGGCTGGGCCCTGATCCTGACGGAGGTGGCGCCCGACCACGCCGACGCCATCCTGGCCCGGGGCCGCGCGTTCGGTCAGAGCCGGCTGGTCTGCAACGTGCACTGGCTGAGCGATGTTGAGGAAGGCCGCATGGTCGGGACGGCGACGGTCGCCAAGCTGCATGCCGACGCCGCCTTCCGAGCCGACGTCGAGGCGGCGCGCGCCGAGGTCGCGGCCGCCCGCGCCAAAGGTCTGCGGCCCACGCGGGACTGCGCGGCTGAGGCCGCCCAACTGGGCGTGGGTTAGGCGTCCTTGGGCGGCTTGATGAGGGTCACTGAATAGACCTGGCCCATAGGCCGCCCTATCGGTCTTCATTCTCGAATGGTTTGGTTGAGGGCATCGCAACCTCGTCCGCTAGAGCCCGACCTCGCGCCTGTCGGCCTCGTTGAGCAGCGGGTCGCCGGCCAGATAGCGCCGCAGGTTCTCCAGAAAGAGTTCGTCGCCGCGTCCGACGTTGCCGTCGCCGGAGTTGGACGTGTGGGCGCTGACCCGCACCTTCGGATGATTCCAGAACCAACTGTCAGCCGGCAGGGGCTCGGTCTGGAAGACGTCGAGCACGGCGTGGGCCGGCTGGTCACGATCGAGCCCCGCCTTCAACGCCGCTTCGTCAACCAGCCCGCCGCGGCCGATGTTGATCAGGATCGAGCCAGGCTTCATGGCCTGGAAGAACGCCGCGTCGCACATGCCGCGCGTCTCATCGTTGAGCGCTGGGGCCAGGACCACGACGTCCTGGTCCGGCAACGCGCCCAGCAGATCCTTCTGCCCCAAGGTGCGGTCGGCCAGTTCGGCGGCGCCCAAACTGTGGCGCACGACCGTCAGATGTACGCCGAACGGCTTGATGCGATTGGCGATTTCGCGACCGATATTGCCATAGCCGATCACCATCCAGTTCGTATGGGCGAGCTCACGATAGGGCGTGCTCTTCCATTCGCGCCTGGCCTGCAGGTCGGCCTGAGTCTGGATGGGGACCTGCAGACTCAGCGCATGGGCCACCACATACTCTGCGATCGGGATCGCCTGGGCGCCGCTACGCGACAGCCGCAGGCCCTTCTCCATCAGGGTCTTGAAGATCGGAGCATCGATGCCGGCGCTGAACACCTGCACCCAGCGCGGTGAGGGCGATTTCAACGCCCGGCCGACCAGCGCGCCCATCAGACCGCTGCTCCAGCTGTCGAGACTGAACCAGAGGACTTCCGGGTCTACGGCTTCCAGGGCGATCGGCTGGCCGGCCCGCTCATAGACCTCTCCGGGGCCGACCGTCACCACGTCGGCGTCCGGTGCGATGGTCGCCAGGCGGCCGCCGACGCGTGCGTGCGCGGTCTTTGTAATCAGGATCTGCATGTTCAGCCCAGTTCAAGTTTCAGTTTCAGCGCGCTGGCGAGCGTCTGGGCCCGTTTGGTGGTCTGCTCGCCCAGCAACATGTCTTCCCAGCCCCGTGCGGCGGTGAGCACCAGCCGGTCGCCCTGGATGGCGAGGCTCGACTTTTCCAGCAGGCGGGGATTGCGCCCCGAGAGATCGCAGCCCAGGCGCACGGCGCCGCCCAGCGCGCGGGCGCGGAGGCGGCGGTCGGCCCCAATGACGCGCGCCATGGCCTGAGCCTCGGGCGTGGTCGTGCTGGCGGTGTGGCGGGAGAAGGCGACGCTGGCCAGGAAAGCCCGTTCGGGGTGGTTCATGCCGGCGATAGGCGCGCGCAGCACCTCCTCGAACGCCAGATCCGCACGATGATCAGGGTGGAGTCTCGCACCGAGATCGGCGAGCCGGCAGGCGGCGGCCAGCAGCACGGGTTCGCGGTCCCCGAACACCTGAGGCAGCTTCTCGAATGTCGGCGTGAGCCAGGCCTCGAGGGCGCCGCCCAGTTCCGGGGTGAAACCGCGCGCGGCGGTGAGCGCCTCGCAGCCCTCGATCAGCGGGTCCCGACAGCGTATGTCCGGGTCCATCGCGTCCAGCAGCAGACCTTCGCGGACTCCATAGGCAGAGATGGTGATCCGCTCGACCCCCAGGCGCTCGATCAGGCTTTCCAGCACCACAGCGGAGTAGGGGAGCGTCTCGACACGCTTCTTGGAGAGCCCCTGCATCCGCTCGAGCGAGGTCCTCGACTGGCGCGCCACGAGGCGGGAGACAGCCAGCGCGTCGGTGCGGTTCATTTCGTACTGATGCGCGATGCGCAGAGGATAGTCGGTCAACTCCATGTTGAAGAGAGCGAGGTTGCGCCAGGCGCCGCCCACCGCGTGAAAGTGCTTGGTGGCGAAGCGGTCCGTATGGGGTCCGAGCGCGATGTCGATCAGCCGCCGGGTGCGGTCGAGGTCGAGCGGGCGGGGCGCGCCGAGCGCGAACGGGCCGAGCGGCAGGCTGGCGCCTTCCTCAGGACCGCTTGCGTTCAGCCGCACCAACTCCAGGCTGGATCCGCCCAGGTCGCCGACGATGCCTTCCGCCCCCGGTTCGCCTGCGACCACGCCCAGGGCCGCGTATCGCGCCTCCTCCTCGCCGGTTAGCACGCGGACGACCAGGCCGGTCTCGTCGCGCACCCGCTTCAGGAAGGCCGGGCCGTCTGCGGCCTCACGCACGGCCGCAGTCGCCGCGGCGGTGACGTCCTCAGCGCGCCACCCGTCAAGCAGCGCGCGGTAGCGGCGGATGGCGGGGAGTGCGGTCTCCACGCCGTCGGGGGACAGGCGGCCCGTCGCGGGCAGGTCACGACCGAGGCCGGCAAGGGCCTTTTCGTTGTAGAGGGTCCAGATCGAGCGGCCGTCCAGGCGATAGATGACCAGGCGGACCGAGTTCGAGCCGACATCGATGACCGCCGCCCGCCGAGAGTCCGCCCTGCTATCCGCGCGAGGCCACATGATCGATCGCGCGCGGCATATCTTTCACCTTCTGGCCCCGGCCGGAAAGGCTGGGGTTGGTCATGAAATACTCGTGCGCGGAAAACGCGCTCGGATGATCCCAGGACGGATCACGGCTATAGCGGCCGTCGAGGTCAAGGGTCCAGCTTTGCGCTTCGTCTTTCAGGTTCGCCAGCATGATCTGTTGCAAAACCTGTTGGTGGACGGTCGGATTTTCGATGGGCGTCAGGCACTCGACGCGGCGGTCGAGGTTGCGCGGCATCCAGTCGGCGGACGAGATATATACGCGGGCCTCCGACGACGGCAGCGGCGCGCCGTTGGCGAAGGCGACGATCCGGCCGTGCTCCAGGAAACGGCCGACGATCGACTTCACCCGGATGTTTTCTGACAGGCCCGGAACGCCGGGGCGCAGGCAGCAGATGCCTCGGATGACGAGATCGATGCTCACGCCCGCCTGACTGGCCGTGTAGAGGCCGTCGATGATCTGCGGATCGACCAGCGAGTTCATCTTGGCCCAGATGCCGGACGGCAGGCCGGCCCGGGCATTCTGCGCCTCTTGGGCGATCAGGTTCAGCAGGTCGCGCTTCATGGTGATCGGCGAGAAGGAAAGCTTTTCCAGGCCGTCGGGCTGGGCATAGCCGGTGACAAAATTGAACAGTTTCGCCGAGTCCCGACCGAGCGCGGGGTCGGTCGTGAAAAGTGACAGGTCGGTATAAAAACGCGCCGTAATCGGGTGATAGTTCCCGGTTCCGAAGTGGCAGTAGGAGCGCAGCGTGTCGCCCTCCTTGCGCACCACGGTGGAGAGCTTGGCGTGGGTCTTGTACTCCACGAAGCCGAAGACGATGTGGACGCCAGCGCGCTCCAGGTCGCGCGCCCACTTCAGGTTCGCCGCCTCATCGAAGCGGGCCTTGATCTCGACCACCGCGGTGACGTTCTTGCCGGCCTCGGCCGCCTCGATCAGGGCGGCCACGATCGGACTGTCCTGGGAGGTGCGGTAGAGCGTCTGCTTGATCGCCAGCACGTTGGGGTCGCGTGCGGCCTGGCGCAGGAACTGGACCACGACGTCGAAGCTCTCGAACGGATGGTGGACCAGGATGTCCTTCTCGCGGATCGCCGCGAAACAGTCGCCGCCGTGGTCGCGGATACGCTCCGGGAAGCGGGCCTCGAACGGCTTGAACTTCAGTTCCGGACGGTCGGCGGGGATCAGCTGGGTCAGCTCGTCAAGACCCAGCAGTCCATCGATCAGGATCACGTCCTGCGGCTCGGCGTGAAGGCTGCCGGTGATGAAGCTGCGCAGCTCTTCCGGCATGGTCGCTTCGATCTCGACCCGGACCACCGAGCCTAGTCGGCGCTGCTTCAGCGCGGCCTCATACTCGCGGACCAGGTCCTCGGCTTCCTCCTCGAACTCCACGTCGCTGTCGCGGATAACCCGGAAGACGCCCTGCGCCTGTACTTCGCAGCCCGGGAACAGGTGGTCGAGGAACAGGCTCACCAGACTCTCCAGCGAGACGTATCGGCGCTCGGCGCGCTTGCGGCCCGTACGCTGCGCCGGAAGCTCCCAGAACCGCGCCACCTGGGCGGGGATGGGTACGAGCGCGTAGAGCACGCGGCTGTCGGAAAGCCGGCGCAGCTTCAGCACCAGCGAGAAGGCCAGGTTGGGAATGAACGGAAAGGGGTGAGCCGGGTCGATCGCCAGCGGCGTCAGCACGGGAAACAGCTGGGAGACGAAAGGCTCCTCGAGCGCATCCAGTTCGGCATTGGTGACCTGGGCGGCGGACACAAGGCTCAGGCGTTCGTGGTGCAGTTCGCCGCACAATTCCCGCCAGCGTGTCTGCTGGTCGGCCATCAGGTCGGCGGTCTCGGCGTTCAGGCGGCTGAGCTGCTCGGCCGGCGTCAGACCATCCTGGCTGACGACACGCACGCCCTCGCGGACCTGCGCCTTCAGGCCGGCGACCCGGACCATGTAGAATTCGTCGAGGTTGTTGGCGCTGATCGCCAGGAAGCGCAGGCGCTCCAGCAGCGGGTGGCGCGGATTCTTGCTCTCGGCCAGCACGCGGCGGTTGAAAGCCAGCCAGGAGAGCTCGCGGTTGAAGAACCGATGGGGGGAAACGGCGAGTTCCGCGTCCCAGGTCGTCGTCACCCGGCCAGCCTCGATCATGGGATCGTTGGCGACAGGTGCGGCATAGCTCATCGGTAGACTCCAGGAGGCTGAGAACCGTGATCTAAGACCCCGGGTGTGACCGCTTCAAGTCATCCGTCGAAAAGGTCAAGATTTTCACTACCGTCATCAAGGATCTCCCGCGCCAGAACGCGGGAAACCGGTCGGATCTCAGGATGGTCGGTCTCGTCCAGGCGTTCGACGATTGCGCGGGCTCCCGCGATCGACCTTTCCATCCGCCGAAGCAGGTACGGATAGACATCATCGTGCGGGCGAATGTTCCGTTCGCGGAAGAATTTCCTGAGAACGCCGTTGAGCACATCGTCGTCCGGCGCCTCGATCTCGGCGACCGGCAGGGCGTTGAGGCGCGAGCGCAGGTCCGGGAGGGCGCAGGCCCAGGTCGCGGGCAGGGTGCGCGCTGTCAGCAGCAGACCGGAACCCTTCTGGGCCGCCAGATTGATCAGGTGGAACAGCGCCTCTTCGTCGAACCCCTGGTCGACATCCTCCACAAGCACGGGATGTCCCGCGGCGCGCGCGATATCGGGCGCCAGCCGATCGAGGGGCAGGGCGCGGACATTGCCCGCCCAGGCCCGCGCCAGATGGGTCTTGCCGGCGCCTTCGGGCCCTACCAGCGCCAGGCAGCCGCCCCGCCAGTCTGGCCAGGCGTCCACGGCCGCCGTCGCCGCGGCGTTGGAGGCGCCGTGCACATACTCGTCGCGCGTGTGGGAGGCGGGCCGTTTAAGGCTGAGCCGAAGCTGCCGGGCCATGCGCCATGTCCGAAGGAAAACTCACCGCTCGACCCTAGCAAGTCGCGGGTGGCGTACGCCACTCCTGTCCGGTTTCGTCACCGGCATTCACAGGAACAGTTGTGGGTGCGTCAGCTCTCGCCGCCTGCCTTGCCGAGGGTCCAGCCCTCGGGTTTCAGCAGCTCGATGGGTGAGAAGCGGACCTTGTAGTCCATCTTGTCGGAACCGCGGACCCAATAGCCCAAGTAGACGTAGGGCAGGCTGGTCAGGCAAGCCTGCACGATGTGGTCGAGGATCACGAACGAACCCAGCGACCGCCGCCCCATGGTCGGGTCGTAGAAGCTGTAGACCAGCGAAAGGCCATCGCTCATCAGGTCGACCAGCGCGCAGGCCACCAGATCGCCCGGGCCGTCGTCCTCAGGACGCGTGCGGTACTCGATGATGTGGGTGCGGACTGCGGTGTCCTCGACCATGGCGACGTAATCGGGCCAGGTCATTTCAGCCATGCCGCCGTCGGCGTGGCGGGTGGTCAGGTAGCGCCGCAGCAGGTCGAACTGCTCCATGGTCGCCTCGGCCTCGACCAGATGGCGCTCAAGATCCTCGTTGCGGGCGATGGCCTTGCGCTCGGATCGCGAGAACACATAGTCGTTGGCCGGGATGCGCGCCGAGACGCAGGCCGTGCAGGCCTCGCAGGCCGGGCGATAGGCGATGTTCTGCGAGCGGCGGAATCCCACCTGAGTCAGCGAATCGTTGACGTTGGCGCCGTCGCTCAGCGGCAGGTGGGCGAAGACCTTGCGTTCGAACCGTTCGGGCAGATAGGGGCACGGTGACGGCGCCGTCAGGAAGAACCGGAGCTGGCGTGTCGGGAAATGCTGCGTCACGGGACCTGCAGTCGCCTTCTTGATCTTGAAGCGCCTCGGTCCGGATTAGGCGTCATGCCGCGGTCTTGTGCAAGCGGCCAAACCTGCGGCGAAAACTACAGACCGTGGTCCGGCGGCAGGACCGGCGCCTCGCGCAGCAGGACGATGGCGATGCGGCGATTGCCGGGCAGCGCCGGGTCGTCGGGATAAAGCGGCTCAGAAGCGGCCTTGCCCGAGACCTGGTAGACCCGATCGGGGTCGACACCGGCGCTCTGCAGCACCCGGCGCGAGGCGTCGGCGCGACCGCCTGACAGCATCCAGTCGCCCTCGGCCTTCCCGCCGCCGACGTTGGCGCTGGTGTGTCCGTAGATGCTGATCCGGTTGGGTAGCTGGTTGATGACCTTGGAGATGGCGCGCAGCAGCACCTTCGCCCGGTCGTTTGGCTGGGCGGAGCCCTGGGTGAACATCGAGCGGCCTTCCTGGTCGACCAGCTGGATGCGCAGGCCTTCGGGCGTCTGGTCGATGATGATGTTCTTCGAAAGTTCGGCCAGTTCCGGCATGTCCTGCAGGGCCTGGCGCAGCGATTGCGCCGCCGAGGCGAACGCGGCCTCTTCGCGCTTCTGCTGGGCCTCGCGGGCCTGCTCGGCCGCGGCCTCGGCCGCGGCGTCGGCTTCAGACTTGGCGCCTTCCTTCGACTTTCCGTCGGCGGGGTTTTTCGAATCAGGCGCCATGTCCTGGATGATCGACTGCGAGCCGTTCTGCTTGGCGCCGTCGGTGCCGAGCGCGGTGCCCGACAGGATGCCCCCGGAGCCCGACGTCGTCTCCGAGACGCTGGCCGGGGCGAAGTAGTCGGCGATGCCGCGCTTCTGCTCGGGGCTGGTCGTATTGATCAGCCACATCAACAGGAAGAAGGCCATCATCGCGGTGACGAAGTCGGCGTAGGCGACTTTCCACGCGCCGCCGTGGTGGCCGTGACCACCGCCGCCCTTGACCTTCTTGATGATGATCGGCCGTTCGCCAACCGACATGGTTCGTCCTGCTCAAGCCTGTTACCAGAGGCGTAGTTGCGCAGGGCCTCGTTAAGATGGCGTTGCGGTTAATTTGCGTGAGGGACGGAAATGAAGGTCGCGTTCGCCGGACTGGGCGTCATGGGGTTCCCGATGGCGGGGCATCTGGCGAAGGCCGGGCGCGAGATGGCGGTGTTCAACCGCAGTCCGGAGAAGTCGCAGCGCTGGGTCGCGGCCCATGGTGGCCGGGCCGGCTCAACGGTGGTCGCGGCCGCCGCGGGCGCCGAGGTCTTCATCCTCTGCGTCGGCAATGACGACGATGTGCGCCAGGTCGTCGCCGAGGCCCTGCCGGCCATGGCCGCCGGCGGTGTGGTGGTCGACCACACCACAACGTCAGCCGTCGTGGCGCGAGAGATGTCCGATCTGGCGGCGCGGGGTGGGCGGGCATTCGTGGATGCTCCGGTGTCTGGCGGCCAGGCCGGCGCGGAGACTGGCCAGCTCACCATCATGTGCGGCGGGACCGAAGCGGCCTTCGCCAGCGCCGATCCGGTGATCGCGGCCTATGCCAAGGCCTCGAAGCTTATGGGACCGACAGGCTCCGGCCAGCTCGCCAAGATGGTCAACCAGATCTGCATCGCCGGCGTCGTCCAGGGCCTGGCCGAAGGTCTCCACTTCGCGACGCGCGCCGGGCTCGATCCGCAGCTCGTGTACGACGCCATCTCCAAGGGCGCGGCGCAGTCCTGGCAGATGGACAATCGCTGGAAGACCATGACCGAAGGCCGGTTCGACTTCGGCTTCGCCGTGGACTGGATGCGCAAGGACCTTGGCCTCGTGCTGGACGAGGCCGGCCGCAACGACGCGACGCTCGACATGACCGCCATGGTCGACGGCTTCTATGCCGAGGTTCAGGCCATGGGTGGCCGGCGATGGGACACGTCCAGCCTGGTGGCGCGCCTGGAGAAGCCGCAATGAGCGGCGTCGAGGTCCTGCGCACCGAACGGCTCATCCTGCGGCACCTGACCGAGGATGACGCGCCGTTCATCCTGCAGCTGTTGAACGAGCGCGGCTTCATCGAGAACATCGGCGACCGCGGCGTCCGCGACCTGGACGGCGCGCGGCGCTACGTCAGCGAAGGCCCGGGCGCCAGCTACCAGAAGTACGGCTATGGCCTGTGGCTGGCGGCGCTGACGTCGACCGGCGAGGCGGTCGGCATCTGCGGGCTGGTCAAGCGCGAAGGGCTGGAGGACGCCGACGTCGGCTACGCCTTTCTCGAGCGCGCCTGGGGCCAGGGCTATGCGCGAGAGGCGGCGGCGGCGACGCTGGCCCACGCCCGCGAGGTCATCGGCCTTGAGAAGGTGGTGGCGATCACCACTCCGTCCAATGCGGGCTCTATCGCGGTACTGGTGAAGATCGGCATGAAGGCCGCCGGGACGATCCAGATTCCCGGCTATGCCGGCGAGAGCGCCTACTTCACCACCTAGGGGGCCGACATGGCGATCACGACGCGCACGGTCGAGGCCAACGGCTTCCGCTTCGCGGTGGACGAGGCGGGCGAGGGCGACCACCTGGCGCTCTGCCTGCACGGCTTTCCGGAAAGCCGATTCTCGTGGCGCTACCAGCTGCCGTTGCTGGCTGAACTGGGCTACCGCGCATGGGCGCCCGACCTGCGCGGCTATGGCGAGACCGAGCCCAAGCCGAAGGACGTGCCCGCCTATCTGATCGACCGGCTGATGGAGGACGTCGCCGCCCTGATCGACGCCAGCGGGGCCAGGACCGTCACCCTGATCGGCCACGACTGGGGCGCGGGTCTCGCCTGGACCTTCGCCGCCAACGCGCCCCGGCCGCTGCGCCAGCTGGTGATCATGAACGTGCCGCACCCGGCGGTGATGGCCGCGCGCCTGCGCCGGTCGTGGGCGCAGCTGAAGAAATCCTGGTACATGTTCTTCTTCCAGCTTCCGGGCCTTCCGGAGTGGGGCGCCATCCGTAACGACGGCGAGGCGATCCGCGAGGCTTTCCGCGGCATGGCGGTCGATAAAACGAACTTCACGCCGGACGTCCTCGACCGCTACGCCCGCGACGCCCAGCGCCCGGGCGCGATCACCGGCATGATCAACTGGTACCGCGCCGCCTTCCGCCTGCAGGGCAAACTCGCGGGCCCCTGGCCGATCATCGAGACGCCGACGCTGATTATCTGGGGAGAGGAAGACGCCGCCCTTGGTGTCGAATTGCTCGACGGCACCGACGCCTACGTCCGCGACCTGACCATCGAACGCCTGCCCGGCGTCTCACACTGGGTGCAACAGGAAGCGCCGGAGAAGGTCAATCCGATCCTGAAGGCCTGGCTCACCCCGCCGGGTTGAGGGCGGGCAGGATCTGACTGATCAAGAGCGGTGCGATAGGGACGTCCGGCGGGTTCGCCGGATCCATCCAGAGCAGCGCCTCGATCTCGGCCTTGAGCGTGATTGACCCGGTGATTTCAGCAATATAGGCGGATGACCTAACAGTCGCACCTGGCTCGTTGGCGGCCGGCGCCTCGAAGCGTCCGAGCAGGTTTGCGGCGATCAGGCTGACGCCGAGTTCCTCGCCAAGTTCGCGGGCCAGGGCGGCCAGATCTGCCTCCCCCGGCTCGCGCTTGCCGCCGGGCAGCATGAAGCGCTGCGTCCCGCGTTTGCGCACCGTCAGCACCCGCCCCGACGCATCGCAGATGATGGCCCCAACCACTTCGACGATCACGCGGGCGCCGCCTCGAAAATCAGCGCCTTCATCTCACGAGCCGTGCGTTCCCAGGTGAAGCGGCTCAGCGTCGCGGCGCCCCGCATCCCGCGGGCCCGGGCGTCTTCGCGGTGGGCATAGACCCGCTCCAGGGCCTCGACGACCTCATCAACATCGCTCTCGCCCCACCCGGCGACGTCTTCGAAGCCGGCCTCGCGGCCCGGCAGCGCGCCCTGGCTGACCAGGGGAAGGGCGTTGTCCTCCTCGATCAGGTCGAGGTGGCCGGTGTTGTTCGACAGGATCGTGGGCACGCCGCAGGCCATGCACTCCATGGCGACAAGGTTGGTGCCGCCTTCGGCGCGGTTGGGGAACACCGCGACGTCCATCTCCCGCAGGATTGGCGCCATCAGGGCGTTGGGGACCGCGCCAAGATTGAGCAGGTTGTCGGCGCCGACGCCATTGGCGGCCAGCCAGCCAGAGATGTCGAGTTGCCCGTCGGCGTGGACCGCCAGGGGCTCCACGAGACCCGACGTGTTGACCGTCCGCGCGAAGGTGTTCCAGGGATTGCCCCAGGCCGTCGCCAGCAGGGCCTCGGGATGGCGCCGCGCAAAGCGCGCGAAGGCTGCGACCACGATGTCCTGGCCCTTGCGGCGCTCCAGCTTGCCGCCGCTGAACACCAGGAAGCGATCGGGGAAATAGCCGCGGCGCGGCGCGGGGTGGAACAGGGTCGGGTCGATGCCCTGGATCACCTGGCGGACGTTGCCCAGTCCGTGGGCCTGAAGCACCCGGCTGTTCCAGGTCGAGCCGGTGACCACGACAGGATAGGCCGCAGCGCGGGCGATGCGGTCGGCGGCGATGCGAGTGGTTTCAAAGAACGTCGCGCCGATCGACGGCGCGCCGTTCAGCAGGACCCGATGAGCCGATCGCGCCCGTTCGAACTCGGCGTCGAACGCGTCGATCACCGGGGCGTCGACGCTGGCCTCCCTGCCTTCGAACGTCTTCAGCTGGCCATGAAAAGCGTTGGACGTTGCGACGAAGCCGTCCATGGCCCGCAGGCGCAGCGGATCGACCACCACCTGACTGGCCATAAGCGGATGGGCGCAGGCGGGCGCCACCTCCGGGTCGACACTCCAGTTGAGCGCCAGGTTCAGCCCATAGACTCCCCAGCCGTAGAAGCTCGAGATCGGCCAGTTGATATAGATGGGGCGGCTCAGCTACGCCCCCAGCAGTCGCGCCGCGCGTGGGGCGAAGTAGGTGATGACGCCCGCCGCGCCCGCGCGTTTGAACGCGCCCAGGCTTTCCAGGATCGCGCGTTCCTCGTCGAGCCAGCCGTTCTGGGCCGCCGCCATCAGCATGGCGTACTCGCCCGACACCTGGAACGCGAAGGTCGGCATGTTAAAGGCTTCGACCACCCGCTGGACAATGTCGAGATAGGGCATGCCCGGCTTGACCATGACCATGTCGGCGCCCTCGGCGATGTCGAGAGCCACCTCGCGCAGCGCCTCGTCGGAGTTGGCGGCGTCCATCTGGTAGGTCTTCTTGTCGGCGGGATTTTCCACCGAACCCGTGCCCAGCTTCCCGGATCCGATCGCCTCGCGGTAGGGACCGTAGAAGGCCGAGGCGTACTTGGCCGCGTAGGACATGATCATCACGTCCTCAAGGCCCTCGGCCTCGAGCGCGGTGCGCAGGGCGCCGCAGCGGCCGTCCATCATGTCCGACGGCGCGAGGATGTCGCAGCCGGCCCTG
>JBBREC010000112.1:0-12449 GCA_038203295.1 Caulobacterales bacterium | reverse complement strand
AACTGGCCCCCTCCGTTATAAGATCTACGAAATTCGAAAGCGATCTGGCGGCGTGCGTGTCATCGCGCAACCCTCGCGAGAATTGAAACAACTCCAGTATTTCTTCCTCCGTGAAGTGCTGCCGGTTTGCCCGGTCCATGAAGCGGCGGCAGCATACGTCAGCGGTCGTTCAATCCGCATGAATGCGGCAAGGCATGCGAAATCACGTGTTATATTGAAGTTAGACTTCGAGAGATTCTTTCCATCAATTACTGCAAGAGACTGGCGATTGTTTGTTGCTGATCGGTTCCCGGACTGGAATCCGACAGATTTGGCCTTCTCAGAGTATGTTTTGTTCTTCGGAGCAAGGCTTCCGGTGCCGATGTTCCTCTCAATTGGCGCGCCCACATCCCCCTTGATATCTAATGCGATGATGTATGAATTTGACCGCGAGTTCGCGATCTATTGTCAATCAAAAGATCTAATATATACGAGATATGCGGACGATATTACTGTATCAACAGATAGATTTATTGAACAATCGGAGCTAATATCGAAGGTAATATCTATACTGCGCGATTTGAGATACCCCACGATCCAGCTAAATAGAGAAAAGACGCATCTCTTTTCTAAGCGGCACAATCGCACGGTTACGGGCCTTGTTCTTTCGAACTCGGGCGAGGTTTCTCTCGGTAGAGATAGAAAGCGAGAGATCAGTTCCCTCATTCACAAGTTTGGACTTGGGCTGCTTTCGGGCCAAGAAAAGCTTCGGCTCAGAGGCCTTTTATCGTTCGCGTCTGATGCCGAACCCGAGTTCGTTGCGCGGATGAGAAAGAAGTACGGATCGGACGCAATCGAGCGCATTTTTGCAAACCAAGCCGGCTGACACCGATTTGGTTCGGGCGACCCATCGCGCCTCTCCCTCTACAACCGCCCCTTCCGGAACCGCTCCGCCGCCTCCGCCCGGGCCTCGCCCTTCAGCCGCTTGGTCACGCCCCTATCCACCGCCTCGCCCGGCGCGGTCAGCATTTCGTTGGCGAACTCCAGGTCGAGCATCTTCAGGCGCTTGATCTCGTCGCGCAGGCGGGCCGCGGTTTCGAACTCCAGGTTGGCGGCGGCTTCGCGCATGCGGCCTTCCAGGTCCTTGAGGTTGGCCTTGAAGTTGTTGCCGACGAAGGCCTTGCCGTCGGCGCCTTCGGCCACGCCGACCGGCACGGTGACGCGGTCTTTCTCGTAGGGTGAGGCGAGGATCTCCTTGATGCGGCTCTTCACGCTGGCCGGCGTGATGCCGTGTTCGAGGTTGTACTCTTCCTGCTTCTCGCGCCGGCGTTTGGTCTCGGCCATGGCGCGTTCCATGGAGCCGGTGATGTGGTCGGCGTAGAGGATCACGCGGCCGTCGACGTTGCGGGCCGCGCGGCCGATGGTCTGGATCAGGCTGGTCTCCGAGCGCAGGAAGCCTTCCTTGTCGGCGTCGAGGATGGCGACCAGCCCGCACTCGGGGATGTCGAGGCCCTCGCGCAGCAGGTTGATGCCGACCAGGGCGTCGAAGGCGCCGAGCCTGAGGTCGCGGATGATCTCGATCCGCTCCATAGTGTCGACGTCGGAGTGCATGTAGCGCACCCGCAGCCCCTGCTCGTGCATGTATTCGCTGAGGTCCTCGGCCATCTTCTTGGTGAGCACGGTGATCAGGCTGCGGTAGCCGGCGGCCGCCACCTGGCGCACCTGGTCGATCACGTCGTCGACCTGGCTGAAGCCGTCCTTGCTGACCGGCTTGATCTCCACCGGCGGATCGATCAGGCCGGTGGGGCGGATCACCTGTTCGGTGAAGACGCCGCCGGTCTTGTCCATTTCCCACGGCCCCGGCGTGGCCGAGACGTGGACGGTGTCCGGCCGCATGGCCTCCCACTCCTCGAACTTGAGCGGGCGGTTGTCCATCGCCGACGGCAGGCGGAAGCCGTACTCGGCCAGGGTGAATTTGCGGCGGTAGTCGCCCCGGTACATGCCGCCGATCTGGGGCACCGTCTGGTGGCTCTCGTCGACGAACAGCAGGGCGTTTTCGGGGATGTATTCGAAGAAGGTCGGCGGCGGCTCGCCGGTGCGGCGGCCGGTGAGATAGCGGCTGTAGTTCTCGATGCCGGCGCACGACCCGGTGGCCTGGATCATCTCAATGTCGAAGGTGGTGCGCTGCTCCAGCCGCTGGGCTTCCAGCAGCTTGCCCTCGGCGATCATCCAGGCGAGCCGCTCCTGCAGCTCGGCCTTGATGTCGTTGATCGCCTGGTTGAGCGTCGGGCGCGGCGTGACGTAGTGGCTGTTCGCATAGATCTTGATGCCCTTGAGGTCGGCGGTCTTGCGGCCGGTCAGGGGGTCGAATTCGGTGATGGTCTCGATCTCGTCGCCGAACAGCGAGATGCGCCAGGCGCGGTCCTCGTAGTGGGCGGGGAAGATCTCGATGGTGTCGCCGCGCCGGCGGAACGTGCCGCGCTCGAAGGCCGCGTCGTTGCGCTTGTACTGCTGGGCCACCAGGTCGCCCATCAGCTTCTTCTCGTCGATGCGCTGGCCCGGCTCGAGGGTGAACGTCATCGCGGTGTAGGTCTCGACCGAGCCGATGCCGTAGATGCAGGAGACCGAGGCCACCACGATGACGTCGTCGCGCTCCAGGATCGCCCGCGTCGCCGAGTGGCGCATGCGGTCGATCTGCTCGTTAATGCTCGAGTCTTTCTCGATGTAGGTGTCCGTTCGCGGGACGTAGGCCTCGGGCTGGTAGTAGTCGTAGTAGGAGACGAAGAACTCCACCGCGTTGTCCGGGAAGAAGCTCTTGAACTCGCTGTAGAGCTGGGCGGCCAGCGTCTTGTTGGGCGCCAGGATCAGCGCCGGGCGCTGGGTCAGCTCGATGACCTTGGCCATGGTGAAGGTCTTGCCGGAGCCGGTGACCCCCAGCAGCACCTGATCGTGCTCGCGCGCGTTGACGCCCTCGACCAGCTCCGGGATGGCGGTGAGCTGGTCGCCGGCCGGCTCGTAGTCGCTGACCAGCCGGAACGGGCGCCCGCCCTCGGACTTGTCGGGGCGCGACGGCCGGTGCGGCTTCCACAGCAGCGGCATGGTGTTCTCGTCGTAGTCGAAGGTCGCCGAGGCGTCCTGAACGCCGGCGGGTGCTGTGGGAGAACGGGCCATGAACGCGAACCTAGGGTGTCAAAGGCCCAAACGCTAGGTCGGCGAGGGCGGTTGCTGACAGTATGGTGGCAACAGAAAGCAGAGGAGACTGGAGATGGCGCAGGACCATGCGACGGCGGAGGCGATCCGCGCCGCCCAGGGCGTGCTCGACGCCTTCATGACCGGGTTCAACGCCAAGGACGTGAAGGCTTTCGAGGCGACGTTCAACTTCCCCAGCGTGCGGCTGGCCTCGCAGGGGCTGGTGCTGATCAACGCCGGCGACATGAAGCCGGAGATGTTCCGGTCCGGGGCGCTGAGCGACTGGGACCACTCGGCCTGGGACCGCCGCGAGGTGATCCACGCCGGGCCGGACAAGGTGCACATCGACACCCGCTTCACTCGCTACCGCAAGGACGGCACGGTGATCGGCGGCTTCGACTCGATCTATGTGGTCAACCGGGAGAACGGGAAGTGGGGCGTGAAGATCCGCTCGAGCTACGCGCCTTAGCGCGCGGCTGATCTATTCTGGACCGTCATCCCCCCGACAAGCCGGGCGATGACGATCAAGGGGGGAGGGGGATCGGCGCCGCGCGCCTGACCATGAGCGCTTGTCGGCGACGCGCGCGTCCTCCAGAAACGTCAAAGCCTTGAGGGAGGACGCGCCATGAAGACCCGCATCACCGAGATGTTCGAGATCGAGCACCCGATCATCCAGGGCGGGATGCACATGGTGGGCTTCGCCGAGATGGCGGCGGCGGTGTCGAACGCCGGTGGGCTGGGGATCATCACCGGCCTGACGCAGGGCACGCCGGAGAACCTGACCAGGGAAATCGCGCGCTGCCGCGAGATGACCGACAAGCCGTTCGGGGTGAACCTGACCTTCCTGCCCGCCGTGACGCCGCCCGACTATCCGGCCTTTGTCGAGGCGATCATCAGGAGCGGGATCAAGGCCGTCGAGACCGCCGGCAACAATCCGCAGAAGTACCTGCCGGCGCTGAAGGAAGCGGGCATCAAGGTGATCCACAAATGCACCTCGGTTCGCCACTCGCTGAAGGCCGAGGCGATCGGCTGCGACGCGGTCAGCGTCGACGGCTTCGAGTGCGGCGGCCACCCGGGCGAGGACGACGTGCCGAACTTCATCCTGCTGCCCCGCGCCGGCGAGGAGCTGAAGATCCCCTTCGTCGCCTCGGGCGGCATGGCCGACGGCCGCAGCCTGGTGGCCGCGCTGGCCATGGGGGCCGAGGGCATGAACATGGGCACCCGCTTCATCGCCACCACCGACGCGCCCGTGCACCAGCATGTGAAGGACGCCCTGGTCGCCGCCAGCGAGCTCGACACGCGCCTGATCATGCGCCCGCTGCGCAACACCGAGCGCGTGCTCACCAACGCCGGCGTCGAACGCCTGCTGGCGACCGAAAAGGCGTTGGGCGCGGCGGTGACCTTCGCCGACATCGCCGAGGAAGTGGCGGGCGTCTATCCGCGCATCTTCAAGGACGGCGAAATGGACGCCGGCGGCTGGAGCTGCGGCATGGTCGCGGGCCTGATCCACGACATCCCGACTGTGCAGGACCTGATCGACCGGATCATGGCCGAGGCCGATATGCTGATCACCCAGCGCCTGGCCGGCTTCCTCGGAAAGGCGACGGTAACCGCCTAGCGCCTGGCGTTCAGCCAGTCCTTGACGGTGCGGTCGACCAGCTTCTCGGCGTCGTGCTGCACGAAGTGGCCGGCGGTGGGGATCATCAGCAGGGTCGTGTCGCCGGCGACATGGTCCCAGGTGCCGGCGTGGCCCGCGGCGTTGAGGGCGGTGTCCTTCATGCCGTGGATCACCAGCACCGGGACCCTGATCATCGGGAAGGGGACCTCGGGGCCGGCCGCGGGGCCCGTACCTCTGGGGTAGTTGGCGCGGTAGTAGTTCATCATCGCGGCGAAGTCGGACCGCTTGAAGGCCTCGACGTAGCCCGCCTTTTCCTTGGGATCCTTCACCCAGCCGGCCAGACCCTCGGCCGTGAGCATCTTCTCCGAGCCGGCCTTCTGGAAGTTGCGGGCGTAGTTGGAGCCTTCCTGCTGGGCCTTGTTGGTGGCGAGTTCGCGGGCCATGCCGGCCGGGTGGGGGACAGCCATGATGATCAGCCTGTTGACGACGTCGGGACGGCTCATGGCCACGTTCCAGGCGATCGCGGCGCCCCAGTCGTGGCCGATGACGATGGCGTCCTTCTGGCCCTCGGCCTTGATCACCGCCGCCACGTCGCCGACCAGGTTGGGCATGGCGTAGGCGGCCTCGCCCTGCGGCTTGTCGGACAGGTTGTAGCCGCGGTTGTCCAGCGCCGCGGTCCGGTAGCCGGCGGCCGACAGCTCGGCCATCAGCGGCTTCCAGGTCGCCCAGTAGTCCGGGAAGCCGTGGATCATCACCACCAGCGGTCCCTTGCCCTCGACGACATAGTGGATCTTCACCGGGCCGTTCAGCGCGTAGCGGTCGGCGATCCTGTGGGCGGCGGCGGCGTGCGCCGCGTGGGTCGGCTTCGGCGCGGCCTGCGCGCCGGCGGCGATCAGGGTCGCGGCGAACACCGCGCCGGCCAGGGTGAAACTGCGCATCCGAAGAGCCTCCCGTTTCGCCGACCATAGCACCGCTTACGGCGTACGCGAGAGGTTGCACACGCTATGCCATGTACAGTGTGTGTCGCACAGTATATGATGCACAGCATGACTGAGGCCGACATGTTCGAACCGCTCCGGCTGGAGCTCCGCCGGGGCGCGCTGGTCCTGGCTGTGTTGGGGCATCTGCATCGCGAGCACTACGGCTACACCCTGCGCAAGGCGCTGACCCACGCCGGCGTCGAGATCGATGAAGGCGCGCTCTATCCCATGCTTCGCCGGCTGGAGACCCAGGGGCTGCTGACCAGCGAGTGGCGCGAGGAGGAGAAGCGCAACAAGCGCTTCTACCGCCTGTCGCCGGCCGGCCATTCCGTGCTGGCCCGCCTGACCGAGGAATGGCGGAGCCTGAACGCCTCAGTGTCCAAGATTCTTGAAGAGGAGTCCTGATGGATCTCGTCGAACGCTATCTCAGCGCCATCGAGCGCGCGCTGCCCGCGGCCCAGGCGGCCGACATCAAGGCGGAGCTGCGCGACGTGCTGCTCTCCCGCGTGGAGGAAGAGGAGGCGCGGCTCGGCCATCCCCTGACCCGCGAGGAGCTGGAAGCGCTGCTGCTGGCGTTCGGCCACCCGCTGGTCGTCGCCGGGGGTTACCGCAGGGTTCAGCACCTGATCGGCCCGGAGGTCTTCCCGTTCTGGTGGGCGGCGCTGAAGACGACCTTGGCGATTGTGGGCGGGATCTATCTGGTGCTGACCCTTGTCGCGATCGGCGCGGAGGGGCCCCAGCCCGTCATGCTGCGCCTTTGGCCCTCGCTGTGGACCGCGCTCTTGCTGAGCTTCGCCATCGTTACCTTGGTGGGGGTCTGCATGGAGCTCTACGCGCCCGCCCGCGTCCTGCAGAAATGGAAGCCGGGCCAGCTGCCCCCTGCTGGACGCAAGATGCGCCCGCAGTTCGATATCGCCAGCGAGATCGCCATGGGGGTTGTCTTCATCCTGTGGTGGATCGGTCTCCTGCATTTCGGCAACCTGGTCCCGACCCCGCCCGCGCCGCAGATCGGCATGGCGCCCGTCTGGACGACCTATCACTGGCCGATCCTCGCCTACGCAGCGTTCGAGGTGGGCGTGAACCTCTACGCCCTGGCCAGGCCTGGCCAGAGCCGCGTCAATAGCGCGCTGGCGCTTATCAGATACAGCCTGGGCGCGGCCATCCTGTCGGGCGTGCTGCAGGCGGGCCACTGGCTTGTGGTAAGCGGCGCGTTCGACTCTTCGCGGGGCGCCGAGGAGATCGCGCGCAACTTCGACCGGGGAATGCGGGTCGGACTGCTGGCGACTATCGCCTATTTCGCGGTGCGAGCGGGGTGGGAGGCGCTGCGCCTTATCACCCGCCGCGACGTGCGGGTGATGGGGACCTGAGCGGCTAGAAGCCGCGCGCCGCGGAGGCCAGCATCATCACGCTGGCGGCCAGCGTCAGCAACGCGATCAGTATGTGGCGCACGACCGCCGCTCTCCCGTATTTCCCTGCCCGGAAGTACGGCCAAACGGGCTGTCCGGACGCAGGCCGCGGCGCCCCCGGTGCAGCGGCCGGCAAGCAAGCGCCGGAACCTTCATGACGTCCTGTGTCCGGCCAAGAACAACGCCGCGCAAATCAGACGTCGCGGCCGTTTGACCTGAGCATCACGAAAGTTGGCCCGCGTATTGCGACGCAGCATCCCGACCGGTTCAAAACGGAACACTTCCCCGGATACCGAAGCAATCTCATGCTGCAGTGCGGTATTTGCTTGCAGCGCCGGGGCGTTTCGTTCATAGAGCCTTTACCATTTGCCGTCGCCTGCCCCCCATCGAGTCTCGGGCAGGCCAGCCGGCGGGCGCTTCCAGCACGAGCAGGGGCGACCGCGGCGACAATGATCGGGGGGCAGTTCGCCCTCGCCGCGTAGGACGCGAATATCTTGAATTTTGGAACGCAGGCCCGCGCCGAATGGCGCGTGCTGTTCAGCGCCGCCTTGATCGGCTCCGGCATTGGCCTGGGCCTTGGCGCGACATACATGGCCGGCGGGATGGCTCAGGCCGTCACCGACCACAGCCGCGCGGAGCGCATCGCCCAGGCCGCGGCCGGGGGGTTCTCCGAAGCCGTGCTTCTGCGCGAGGCTGAGGGCATGACGCCGGCCGGTTTGCGCCTGGCGCAGCAGAACGATCCCCAGGCTGACGAGACGCCAGAGGCGCCGCTGTTCCAGGATCGGCTGAAGGCTCGCACCGTTGCGGCCAGCGGCCGCTTCGGCTCGGTTCTCGACCGCAGCCGCGAACTCGATTGTCTTACCCAGGCCGTCTATTTCGAAGCCCGCGGTGAGACCCCTCGTGGCCAGGCGGCCGTCGCCCAGGTGGTGCTCAACCGGGTGAAGCATCCGGCGTTCCCGAAGAGTGTCTGCGCCGTGGTGTTCCAGGGCGCGGCCACCCACGGCTGCCAGTTCTCCTTCGCCTGCGACGGGTCCATGCGCCGCGGCCGCGAATCCGGCGCTTGGGACCGGGCGCGCAAGATTGCCTCCCGCGCGCTGTCCGGCGCCGTACTGGCCGACGTCGGTTCGGCGACACACTTCCACACCACCGGCGTCGCGCCGGGCTGGGGCCCGCGCATGTTGCGCGTGACCCAGGTGGGTCTGCACGTCTTCTACCGCTTCAACCCCAACGCCCGGACCTTCGCGGCTGCGCCGCAGCCCGCTGTGTTCGTCAGCCTGCCGGGACCCGCCCCGACAATCCGCCTGGCCTCGGCCCTGGTGGAGCAGACCATCGACTCGACGCTGGCCGCGCCTGAGGGCGTGACCCCGCCGCCGTCCGCCAAGCCGCAGGCGCCGACGGCGCCTCCGGCCGGCTTGACCCGGACCTCGGACCCCGTCAGCGCGCCCCAGGCCTCCGGCGGACCCGCCGACTCCTGATCACGGCGGTTTAGCCTTGCCGCCGCCGCCGAGCGCGCTGAAGCTCCCGCGCGCGGCCGTCGAGTGGTCGGCGCGCGAGGGTCCACCGATGTCCGAAGAACCGCACAACGAACTCGCCCAGCAGCTGTTGAATTGCGCCTATGCCGACCTGACGCCGGTCCAGCGCAGCGTCATCGACCTGATCGCCAATGAGACGCCCTCCGGCGTCGATCCCAAGCTCAGGCACGACGACCGCTCGTTCGGCGACCGGCTGGCTGATCGGGTGGCCGCCGTCGGCGGATCATGGGGATTCATCATCGCCTTCGGCGTGGTCCTCGTGACCTGGATGGGATGGAACCAGCTGACCAAGGGCCATCCGCTGGCCTTCGACCCCTATCCGTTCATCTTCCTCAATCTGATGCTCTCGATGCTGGCGGCCATCCAGGCGCCGGTGATCATGATGAGCCAGAACCGCGCCGCCACCCGCGACCGCCAGGCGGCCGAGCACGACTATGTGGTCAACCTGCGCGCCGAGCTCGAGATCATGCACCTGCATGACAAGCTCGACGCCATCCGCGAGAAGCAGATGATCGAGATGCTGAAGAAGCAGAACGAGGCGATCAAGCTGCTGCGGGCCCAGGTTGCCGGCATGAGCGGCAAGACCTAGGCCCTTCCTGTCCGGGCTAGGTCCTCGCCGCGCGCCGCAGGGCCTGCGGCGGCTGCCCGAACGCGCGCAGGAACGCGCGGCGCATGCGCTCCGGATCGTGAAAACCTGCGGCCTCGGCCACCCGGTCGATCGGCTCATGCGTGGTCTCGACCCGCAGGCGGGCAGCCTCCAGGCGCAGGCGCTCGACCGCCTTGGCGGGTGTCAGTCCGGTCTCGGCGGCGAAGGCTCTGGCGAAGTTGCGCGGGCTCATGGCCGCCTGGCTGGCCAGCCGCTCGACGCTCAGCGGCTCGGCCAGCCGCTCGCGGATCCAGTCCATCAGCTGTGCGAAGCGGCCGTGGGCGCCGCCGGTGTCCAGCAGGGCCGAGAACTGGGACTGCCCGCCCGGTCGGCGCTGATGGACGACCAGCTGCTGGGCCGTGGCCCGGGCCACGCCGGAGCCCATGTCTTCCTCGATCAGCGCCAGCGACAGGTCGATGCCCGCGGTGATCCCGGCGGAGGTCCAGATGTCGCCCTCGCGCACGAAGATGCGGTCGGGCTCCAGCCGCACTTTCGGATAGCGTCGTGCGAAGTCGTCGGAGCGTTCCCAGTGGGTGGTCGCCCGGCGGCCGTCCAGCAGGCCCGCCTCCGCCAGCAGGTAGGCGCCCGAACAAACACTGGTGACCCGCCGGGCCTTCGGCGCGGCTCGCCTCAGCCAGCTCACGGTCTTCGCAAGATCCGGCAGCGATCGCGTGCCGTCGCCGCCGGAGACCACAATTGTGTCGATGGGCGCGCCATCGAGCGCTGTGGCCGCTATCTTCACGCCGGACGAGCTCGCCACTTCGCCCGCGACCGGCGCCAGCACGGCGAGGTCGTAGATGCCGGGCTGATGGCGCCCGGCGATCTCGAACGCGCTGATTGGCCCGGCGGCGTCCAGCAGCTGGAAGCCCGGAAATATGACGAAGGCGATGCGCCGGCTCATGTCTGAAAACGCGGGAAGTATGTCATTTCCGCCAGACCATAATCGTCTTAGCCTGGGAAGGTCAAATCCCGGAGGCCCAGCCGATGACCAAGTTCACTATCGTGATCCCGCTCTATCCCGACGTGACTCACCTTGATTTCACCGGCCCGCACCAGGTGCTGAGCCGAGCGCCCGACACCGAGATCATCGTCGCCTCGATGGGCGGGGTCGATATGACCTGCGATGGGCTGACGTTCACAGGGCTCGCAGACCTGACCCGGATCGAACGCTGCGACATGATCTGCGTGCCGGGCGGGCTGGGCACAGCGAGCGCCATGCTGGACGCAGCCTTCGTGCGCGAGGTCCGCCGCCTCGGGGCCGGCGCGAAATACATCACTTCGGTCTGCACGGGGTCGCTGATCCTGGGGGCGGCGGGGTTCCTGTCCGGCAAGCGCGCGGCCTGCCACTGGGCCTCGCGCGACCTGCTGGCGACCTTCGGCGCTATTCCAGACGACCGCCGGGTGGTGCGCGACGGCAATGTCATCACCGGCGGCGGCGTCACCGCGGGCATCGACTTCGCCTTCGTGGTGCTGGCCGAGCTGGCCGGTGAGGACTACGCCAAGGCCGTCCAGCTCGGCCTTGAGTATGCGCCCGCCCCGCCGTTCCATTCCGGCCGGCCGGAACTGGCCTCGCCTGAGATCCTGGAGATGGTGACCGCGCGCTACGCCGGCCTGGCCAACACGCGGCTCGCCGCCGCGGCAGAGGCCGCCGTGCGGCTGCAGCCGGCCTGATCGGCGGCGTCTTCGAGTCTAGGCCGAAGCGTCCAGCCCGATGTCCAGCACGCTGGCGGAATGGGTGAGGGCGCCGACGCTGATGACGTCCACGCCGGTCTCGGCGATGGCGCGCACGGTCTCGAGGGTCACGCCGCCCGACGCCTCGATGACCGCGCGCCCGGCGGTTCGGCGCACAGCCTCGGCCAGGTCGTCGAGACTGAAGTTGTCCAGCATGAGTACGTCCGGCTGGTGGCGAAGCGCGTCCTCGAGCTGGGCCAGGCCATCTATCTCCACCTCGACCTTCATCAGGTGCCCGGCGGCGGCCTTGGCCCGCCGCACGGCCTCGGCGACGGAGCCGCAGGCGGCGATGTGGTTGTCTTTGATCAGGATTGCGTCATCGAGGCCGAAACGGTGGTTGACCCCGCCGCCGCAGCGCACCGCGTACTTCTCCAGCGCCCGAAGGCCCGGCGTGGTCTTGCGGGTGTCGACGATCCGCGCGCCCGTGCCTTCCACGGCGTCCACATAGGCCCGGGTCAGGGTGGCGACCCCCGACAGGCGGCCCATCAGGTTCAGCGCCACTCGCTCGGCGCCGAGCAAGGCCCGCGCATTGGCGTCGACCCAGGCAAGCCTTGCGCCTGCGCCGACCTGGGCGCCTTCGTCCGCGACCGCCTTGAAATCCGCCGTGGGATCGAGCTCCAGGATCGCCAGGCGCGCGCAGGCGATGCCGCAGACGACGCCGGCCTTGCGGCTGGCGAAGACTGCGCGCAGGCGCGTGTCGGCTGGCACGCAGGCCTGGGAGGTCACGTCCCCCGCTCGGCCAAGATCCTCGGCCAGCGCCGCGCGAACCGTCGGGGCGACCAAAATATCGGCGAGCGGCTCGGTCATTCGGCGGCGTACTTCCAGGCTGAGGCGGCGGGCAGGTCGGTCCAGCGTATGAAGGTGCGCCGGGGCGGTTGAGGACCCACGCCATCGGCGCGGTAGTGGCCGCCCCGACTCTCGGTGCGGGCCAGGGCGCAGGCCGCCACCAAGCGGGCGGCGACCAGCGGCGCGGCACGGCCGTTGGCGGTCTCCAGCGCGTCGATCTCGGCCAGCAGGCACTCGAGGCCGGCGGCAGTGCGGACCACGCCGGCGTCGCGGCTCATCGCCAGGCGCAGCTGGGCCAGGGCCGGGGCAGGGAGGTCGGGGGCGCCGATGCACACGATGGGCGGCGTGCCGGGGTCGGCCTCTGCGGCGGCCGCGCGGCCGGCGCGGGCGCCGAAGACCGCGGCCTCCAGCAGCGAGTTGGACGCCAGCCTGTTCGCGCCGTGGACGCCGGTAGACGCGCACTCGCCGGCGGCATAGAGCCCCGCCAGCGAGGTCCGGCCCAACGCGTCCGTGGCGATGCCGCCCATGTGATAGTGGCAGGCCGGCGCAACCGGGATCGGCTGCACGCGGGGATCGACGCCG
>JBBREC010000111.1:0-12673 GCA_038203295.1 Caulobacterales bacterium | reverse complement strand
TGGAACGGTTGAGCTGGCGTTCGACGTTGAGGGCATAAGCTGGACCCTGTCGGCGCCCTACACGCAATTCACCGAGGCGCCTCTCGCAAGGGATCACGACGCCAAACCCGCCTTTTGACCCCCTGAGCAGTTGTCTTGTCCCGAGGTTGGACCACGGCGTCGGCAAGGACGCGTTTTGTGGCCCAGCATTGGAAGCGCAGCGCTTTGAATCGATTTGCGGCGACCGACATCAGGCTGCGCCGACGGGCCCTGTCTGACCCCGGCTCATTTCGTGGCGTCGTCGGGCCTGTGGTCGCCGGCGACGTGGCCCTTGAGCTGCGCCTCGGTGAACAGGACGGGTCTGGTCCGGTGGGCGGCGAAGAGGGGCGCGTCGGCGTAGGGGGGTGAGGCGGCGCCATAAATGTTCCTGATTTGTTCTTGACGGAGGCGCGGAAATTTGCTAGAGTTTTGTCAGCGTTGATGGGTGCGCCTTGGGCGAAGGCCTTGTCTCTGTACAGAAAGTTGTACATATGTGCGGGGCACGGCTGGAGGCTGCGATGGACGTCCTGAGTTTCACCGATACGCGCGCCCGGCTGAAGGCGGTGATGGATCGTGTGGTGGCCGACAGGAGCCCGGTCGTGGTGACGCGTCAGCAGGCCGAGGCGGTGGTGATGGTGTCGCTCTCTGACTGGAACGCGATGGAAGAGACCCTTCACCTGTTGTCGAGCCCGGCGAACGCGGCGCGGCTGGCGCAGTCCATCGCCGAGCTTGACGCGGGCGGTGGAACGGAACGCGACCTGATCGGGCCGTGAGGCTCGTCTTCACCGACCGCGCCTGGGAAGACTATCTGCACTGGCAGGCGATCGACGCCAACGTGGCCGAGCGGGTCAACGCCCTGATCAAGGAGTGCCGGCGCGATCCCTTCAAGGGGACGGGCAAGCCCGAGCCCCTGAAGGGCGACCTGAGCGGCTGGTGGTCGCGGCGCATCACGCTGGAGGACCGTCTGGTCTACCGGGTGGCGGGGGCTGGCGTGGAACAGCGGCTGGAGATCGCGCAGTGCCGGTTTCACTATTGAAGCGGCAGGGCCGGGCGCAGGGCGCCGGCGAAAAGAGGGGTTGAGCTGCTTGAGGGGCGCGCGTTTGACCGCGAATTCTTCAAGCGCCCGCAGGTGCTGATTTCGCTGCCTAACGCCGACGCCTGGACTGCGCCCGGGGGCTGGCATGTGGACGCGCCGCGTCTGGCGAGAGGGCGGCGACCGGGCGTGCAGCTGTTCGCCTTTCTGGACACGGTCGACCCCCGGGGCGGCCGCACGTTGGTGGTCGCGGGCGCGCATCGCCTGTTCAACCTGGGCCGGGCCATCCGGGCCAGGCCGCTCGGGCAGCTGATGCGCCGCGAGGCGTTCTTCGGCGCGCTTTGCCGAGACGCGGTGGAAGAGGCCTGGGATCACGCCCGCCTGATGAAGCATGCCGGCGCGGTGGGCGACATCGTGCTGGAGGTCCTGGAGCTGACGGGCGGGTCGGGCGATGCATACCGGGTCGACCTGCGCGCCGTGCATGCGGCGGCGCACAACGCCACCGACCGCCCGCGCATGATGGCCACGCACCGCTTCTGGCGCTGCGCCCGGGATCTGATTTCTCACAACCTGAAAGGAGACCCCGATGTCTGAAGGGCCATCGCGGCGGCGCACGCAGGTGCGGCTCGCCGGCAAGACCTTGCGCAAAGACGGGACGGTCAATCACGTCCGGTATTCGAAGAAGGTCACGAACGAGATCTGCCAGCGGCTGGCGCAGGGGGAGGTCTGGCACAAGATCTGTAACACCGGCCGGCTGCCCAGCTACACGACGCTCTATGCGTGGCTGGGGAAGCATCCCGACTTCGCCGCAGACTATGCCCGCGCCAAGGAGATGGCCGCCGACCTGCGGGCGGACAAGGTGCTGGTGGTGGCCGAGGAAGCGACGGCCGAGACGGTGCAGCGCGACCGGCTGCGGGTGGGCGCGCTGCAGTGGCATGCCGGGAAGGCCGCGCCGCGGAAATACGGGTCCCGGGCCGGTGAGAACGACGCGGCGGAGGGCGCTGCTCGGCGGGTGATTATCGAGGTGCGTCACTTCGAGGTCGCCTACCGGGAGGACGGCACCGCCTACACGCGCGAAATCCTGCCGGACGGCGAAGGCGGGGGGCGATGAGCGACGACGGCGGGAAGGCCGCCAGGCCTGCGAAGACGCGCAGGCAGTGGGCGAAGGGCGAGGCCGCGGCGCAGCCTGGCCTTGAGACGATGCGGCTGCCGCTCGAATGGGAGCCTCGACCCTATCAGGTCGAACTGTGGGAATACCTGTTGAAGGGCGGCACGCGGGCCGACGTGGTGGCCCATCGGCGATGGGGCAAGGACGAGGTGGCGCTCCACTGGGCCGCTGCGAGGGCGGCCAGCAAGCCCGGCAGCTACTGGCACCTGCTGCCCGACGCCGAGCAGGGCCGCAAGGCGATCTGGAGCGCGGTCAATCCGCATACCGGTCGGCCGCGCATCGACGAGGCCTTTCCGACCGAGGTTCGGACCAAGCGCAATGAGAGTGACATGAAACTGGAGCTGGCCAACGGCTCCACCTGGCAGGTGGCCGGATCGGACAACTACAACGCCCTGATGGGGTGCTCGCCGCTGGGCGTGGTGTTCTCGGAATGGTCGCTGGCCAAGCCCGAGGCCTGGACGTTCATCCGCCCGATCCTGGCGGAGAACGGAGGCTGGGCGCTGTTCCTGTGGACGCCGCGCGGACGGGGGCACGCGACGCGGGCGTTCGAGAGCCGGGCGCTGCGGTCCGGCGAGTGGTTCACCCAGAAATCGCCGGCTACGGAGACGAAGGTGTTTTCCGATGAGCTGCTGGTGCGCGAGCGGGCGGAAATGATCGCGGAGCTGGGGAGCGTGGAGGAAGGAGAGGCGCGGTTCGCCTCGGAATACCTGGTGGACTTCGACGCCGCGGCGCCGGGCGCCTACTACGCGAGCCTGCTGGGCGAGGCCGAGCGGGCGGGTCGGATCGGGCGGGTGCCGCACGATCCGGCGCTGAAGGTCGACACCGCCTGGGATCTCGGGATCGACGACTATACGGCGGTCTGGTTCTTCCAGCAGGCGGGGCGCGAGGTGCGGGCGATCGACTATTTCGAGACCTCTGGCGAGGGGCTCGACGCGGTGGTGCGCCGGGCGCTCGGCGACAGGCCGTATGTGTACGGAACACATCACCTGCCGCACGACGTGATGGTGCGCGAGCTGGGGGCGGCGGGGCGCTCGCGGTTCGAGACCCTGGGCTCGCTGGGGGTCTGGCCGATATCGGTGGGGGCGGCGATGGACCCCGAGGAGCGGATCAACGCCGGGCGGCTGATGATCCCGATCACCTGGTTCGACGCGGAGAAATGCGCGGGCGGCCTGGAGCGGCTGCGCGGCTATCGCAAGCGCTGGGTGAAGGCGACGCGCAGCTATGGCGGGCCGATGCACGACGCGGCCAGCCACGGGGCGGACGCCTTCGGGGAGTTCGCGGCCAACCGGCGCGGCGCGGCGATGGTGAAGCGGCCAGCGGAACGCCGGGCGGGCGGCGGCACGGCGCTGGGGTGGATGGGGTAGGTCACTCGACGATCACATGCTCGCGGCTGAACCAGAGGGGAGATTTCGGCAGGTCGATGAACCTGCGTTCGTCCTCCAGCAGAAGGGCGGCGGCGGCCTGAGCGTGCGGGCGGGCGCCGTTGGCGGCCATGGCCTCCAGGCTGTCGAACCAGAGCTCTGCGACGCCGTCGAACTCGGGTGGGGCGTCACGGCTGGCGCGGATCCCGGCCTGGACCTCGGCGGGCAGGCTGTGGGTCTGGACATAGCGGCGGATCTGCAGGTCGGCGGCCACGCTGGCCACCAGCGGCCCATGGGTCTCCAGCCAGTAGGCCTGGAAGGCCTGGCGGGTCAGATGGGGCAGGCGCACGAGGCAGAAGCTGAGCTTGATCATGGCGGTCTCCGGATGGCCCAGCCTAGCGCGCCTGCGGGCGGGGACCCAAGCGGCGCGGCGCCCACCGCTTGACCGCGCCGGGGAGGCGCGCCCAGATATGATCTCATGGATCGGCATCTGGGCGTGTTCGACAGCCTGAGCAAAATCGATCTGCCGCGGCGCATGGCCGAGGTGGCGCCGCGCCCGGTGATCCGCATCGCCGTGGCGTTGACGCTGCTGTCGCTGACCTCACTGATCCGGCTGGCGATCGATTCCCTTGTCCCGGGTGTGACGCCTTTCGCGCTGATATATCCAGCCGTCCTGCTGGCGACGCTGCTGGCGGGCTGGATGTCGGGCGCAGGCGTGATGGCGGCCGGCGGCCTGCTGATCTGGTACGTGGTGCTGACGCCGACGCGCAGTTTCGCGCTGGGGAGTCCAGCCGAGGCGGTGAGCCTGGTGCTCTATTTCGTGTCGGCCAGCGCGATCATCGCCTTCGCCGAGGCGTTCCGGGCCAACGCGCCCCGGCTCGCAACCGGCCAGGCGGCGCTTCGGGAGAGCCAGACGCAGCTGGAGATGGCCATCGCCGCGGCGCGGCTCGGGGTCTGGGAATGGCGGCGGGCGACGGGCGAAATGATCCTGTCGGCCGAGGCCAAGGCGATCTGCGGGTTCGCGCCCGACGCGCCGGTCACCGCCGAGATGATCGCGGCCATCACCCACCGCGGCGACCTGCGCAAAACCCGCGAGCAGACCCGCCGCGCCCTGGACCCCGAGCGGCGCGACGATGCGCCCATCGAGTACCGGATCATCACCCCGGCCGGCGAGGAGCGGCGGGTGGCGGTGAGCGGCCGCGCGGTCTTCGAGACCATGGATGGCGTCACCCGGGCCAGCCGCTATGTCGGCACGGTGCAGGACGTGACCGCCAGCCGCGCCGCCGAGACCGAGCGCGGGCAATGGTCGACGCGGCTGCGGCTGGCCATCGAGGCCGGCCGCATGGCGGTGTGGCAGGTGGACGCGCGCGGCGTCGTCTCGAGCCCGGAGCTCAACCGGATCCTGGGGTTGCCGGAAGCGGCGAAGACCACGCTGGCTGACGTCAACGCCCTCTACATGCCCGGCGAGCTGGAGCGGACGCGCAAGATCTCGCGGGCGGCGCTGGCGCGGGGCGAGCGCTACATCGAGGGCGAATACCGCATCCGGCGGCCGGACGGGGAGGTGCGCTGGCTGCTGACCCGCGCGGAGGTGCAGCTGACCGACAGGGGCCTGCCGAAGAGCGTCACCGGCGTGCTCATGGACGTCACCGAGCGAAAGGATTCCGAGGAGCGATTCCGCCTGCTGGCGCGCGAAGTCGATCACCGGGCCAACAACCTGCTGGCGGTGGTGCAGGGGACGGTCCAACTCTCGCAGGCGCCGACCGTCGAGGCGCTGAAGGCGGTGCTCGTCGGGCGGGTGGCGGCGCTGGGCCGGGCCCACCAGCTGCTTTCGGAAACACGCTGGGTCGGCGCGGACCTGCGCCGGCTGGTGGAGGAGGAGTTGCTGGCGTTCAGCCTCGGCGAGGCGGCGCGGGTGTCGATCCGCGGCGACGAGGTGGCCCTGCCGCCGGCGGCGGCGCAGGCGCTGGCCATGGCGCTGCACGAGCTGGCGACCAACGCGGCCAAGTACGGCGCGCTGTCGACGCCGCAGGGGCGGGTGGCGGTCTCCTGGAGCCGCGAGCGCCACGGGCCGCTGACCATCCGATGGGCGGAGACCGACGGACCGGTCGTGACCATGCCCACCCGACGGGGCCTGGGGGCGACCATGCTGGCGCGCGCGCTTGGCGGGCCGCTGAAGGGTGAGACGCGGATGGACTGGCGGCCCGAGGGCCTGGTCTGCGACCTGGAGCTGCCGGGCGAGGCGGTGGAACCGGCGCCGGTGGACTAGCAAAGTTGTTCGCGATTTGTTCTTGACGCCCGCGCGGGTTTCTGATAGAGTTTTGTCAGCGTTGATTGGTGCGCCCGCCGCTCTGCGGTGAGGCTCCGGTCCGTTCTTCCGATTGATCATTGCGGTCCCCCTTCCAAAGGGAACCCGCCTTTCCACCCGCCAGGCCTGCGCTTGCGCGGGCGTTTTCATGTGAGGCCAGAGCCTTGTCCGACGACGACATCCTGAAAGAGGCCCGCGAGGCGTTCGAGCGGGCGGCCGACGCCGAGGCCGAGAACCGGCGCGAGGCGCTCGACGATCTGCGGTTCGCACGGTTGGGCGAGCAGTGGCCGGAGGCGATCCGGCGGGAGCGGGACCTGGACGGGCGCCCTTGTCTGACGATCAACCGGCTGCCGGCCTTCATCCGCCAGGTGGTCAACGACGCGCGGCAGAACAAGCCGGCGATCGTGGTGCATCCGGTGGACGACGCGGCCGACCCCGAGACCGCCGAGGTGTTCAACGGGCTGATCCGGCATATCGAGCAATCGTCGGACGCGGAGGTGGCCTACGACACCGCGCTGGATTTCGCGGTGACCGGCGGGTTCGGCTATTTCCGGATCAACACCCGCTACGCCTGCGACGACGGCTTCGACCAGGACCTGGTGGTGGAGCGGGTGGCCAATCCGTTTTCGATCTATGGCGACCCGGACGGGACGGCGGCGGACTCTTCGGACTGGAATTCGGCCTTCGTGGTGGACACCCTGCCAAAGGCGGCCTTCGAGGCGCGCTGGAAGGGCGCCGAGGTGGTCGACTGGTCGGCGGACAGCTATGCGTCGCTGACCGGCCCCTGGCTGGACGGCGACCGGGTGATGGTGGCCGAGCAGTGGATCCGCGAGGCGGTGAAGCGGACCATCGTGGCGCTGTCGGACGGCCAGGTCGTCGAGCTCGCGGTCTATGAAAAGCAGAAGGCGATGTTCGACGCTCTGGGCGTGAAGGTCGTCGGCCGCCCGCGCGACGTGGCGAGCCACAAGGTGACCCAGCGGATCATGACCGGGGCCGAGGTGCTGGAAACCGTCGAATGGGCGGGCCGGTTCATCCCGATCGTGCCGGTCTATGGCGAGGAACTGCACGTCGACGGGCGCCGCCGGCTGAGGAGCCTGGTGCGCGACGCGAAGGACCCGCAGCGGATGTTCAACTATTGGCGCACGACGTCCACGGAGCTGGTGGCGCTGGCGCCCAAGACCCCGTTCATCGGGCGGAAGGGCGCGTTCGAGACGGACTCAGCCAAGTGGGCGACGGCCAACACCCAGACCCATGCCTACATCGAATACGACGGCCCCGAGCCGCCGCAGCGCCAGCCGTTCGCGGGCGCCCCCGCCGGTGCGCTGCAGGAGGCGATGAACGCGTCGGACGACATGAAGGCGATCATGGGCCTCTACGATGCAAGCCTGGGCGCACGGTCGAACGAGACCTCGGGCCGGGCGATCATGGCCCGCCAGCGGGAGGGCGATGTCTCGACCTTCCACTACATCGACAACCTGAACCGGGCGATGCGGCACGCCGGAAGGATCCTGCTGGACCTGATCCCCACGGTCTATGCGACGCCGCGGGTGCTGCGGATCCTCGGACCTGACGGGCAGGCGAAGGCGGTGTCGGTAAACCAGCCGGCGCAGGCCGATCCGCTCGGCCAGACCCGGAAGGTCGAGAAGATCTTCGACCTGACGGTGGGCAAGTACGACCTCATCGTCCGCGCGGGACCCAGCTTCACCAGCCGCCGCGAGGAGGCGGCGAACCAGATGATCGAGCTGATCCGCGCCTATCCGGCGGCGGCCCCGGTAATCGGCGACCTGCTGGCCAAGAACCTGGACTGGCCGGGGGCCGACGAGGTGGCGAGCCGGCTGCAGTCGATGCTGCCGCCCAAGGCCGCCGGCGCGTCACCCGAGGTCCAGGCCGCCCAGGCGCAGATGGCAAAACTGGCGCAGGCGCTGAGTGCGGCGAAGGTGCAGATCGCGGCCCTGCAGCAGGATCGCAGCCACGAGGCCCGCAAGCTGGAGATCGACGCCTTCGAGGCGGAGACCAATCGGTTGCGAGCGACGCAGCGCTAGCCGCTCCGCGGCGGCGGCGCCCATGACCATCCGCGCTTCGGCGCCCACCCAGAGGACACCATGGAAGACGATGACGCCAATTACGCAGGCGAGGACAACCTTGCGCGCGTGGAGCAGCCGCCGGTCGACGAAGCCGGCGACAACGACGATACCTTCGACCTTGAGCTCGACGGCGAGGTCCACACGCTGCCGGGTGCGCTGAAGGGCGCGTTCCTGCGGCAGGCGGACTATACCCGCAAGACCCAGGAGTTGGCGGAGCATCGCCGCGCCACGGAGGTGGAGCGCCACGCGCTCGCACGGGATCGGCGCGCGCTTGAGGGCGCGGGCGGCGACCGGGCGCATCTGGCCGCGCTCGACAGCCAGATTCAGGACTTCGCGGGAGCGAACTGGGAGGCCATCGCCCAGGCCGATCCCGCCCGGGCGCAGGCGCTGTGGGCACGGTTCCAGCAGACCAAGGCGCTGCGCGAGCAATTTGCCTACGCGCTGAGCCATCACGAGGCGCACAGCCAACTTCGCTCCGCGCGCGAGGCGGCCGAACAGATGACCGAGACCGGCCGCGTCCTGCAGCAGGAAATCGAGGGCTGGTCGCCGGAGGTTGCGGGCAAGCTGGTGGAATATGCGCAGGCCTTCGGCGTCACCCTTGAGGAGCTGTCGCAGATGGCCGACCCCCGGCTCTGGAAGCTGCTGCACAAGGGGTATCAGGCTGATCAGGCGAGCCAGCAGGCCGGTGCGGCGGAGCGAACGGCCGCGGCGCAGGCCGTGCGCCCTGCGGTGATGGTCAGCGGCGCCGCGGCCGGCGGGGGCGGGGTGCGCGACGAGCTCGCCACCCAGGACTGGATGGCGCGCCGCAACGCCCAGATGGCCAAGGGGCGCTGACGACGGGGCTACGACGAGGTGATGAACGGCCTCCGGACCAGGACCCATCGTCATGCAGGTTCTGCGGCTCTTCTGGCCTACGCAGCATCTCGTGGGGCGTGATGGCGAAAACCCCGAAACCAAAACAGGACGAGGACGAGGACCAAAGCCGAAGGTTCATCGAGGCCGCAAAGGCACTTGAAGCCGCTGGCGAACTAAACCTCACCGAATCCGCGCGACTGGAGAGACGGGATTTTCAGTGCGAGCGTACCTCGCCCGCCGGCTTCCACGGACGACGGCCGATGCGATCGCTCACCATGATTTTCAGAGGATTTACCGCGCGCTGAGAGGACGCGGGACATCTATAGCACCGATTGAATTCCAACCGCCGCCGGCTGAACGCCGGCCGCCGCCGAGCAAGCGCGCCAGCGCCTCGGAGGCTTTCGCGCGGCTTCCGACCCAACCCAATCCAAAAAGGACCGACAGATGGCCAACGCCTTCCTGACGCCGACCGCGGTGACGCGCGAGGCGCTTCGTGTGCTCCACCAGAAGCTCAACTTCGTGGGCTCGATCACGCGCGAATACGACGACAGCTTCGCCCGCCAGGGCGCCAAGATCGGCGACACCCTGAAGGTGCGCCTGCCCAACCAGTATCCGGTGCGGACGGGCTCCGCCCTGTCGACGGGGCCGCTGCTCGACACCACCGAGAGCTCGGTAGACCTGAAGGTGCAGACGCAGAAGGGCGTCGACCTCAACTTCACGTCCGTCGATCTGACCATGAACCTTGACGACTTCACCGACCGGATCCTGGAGCCGGCGATGAGCGTGCTGGCCGCCAACATCGAGGCGGACGCCATGACCATGTACAAGGACATCTACAATCAGGTGAACGGCCAGGCGGCGCCGGCGACCTTCATGAAGGTGCTGCAGGGTCGCAAGATCCTGGTGGACAACCTGGCCCCGCTGTCGGGCCGGACCTGCAATCTGAACACGCAGGACAATGTCGACATGGTCAACGACCTGAAAGGGCTGTTCAACGACCAAGCCTCGATTGCCCGGCAGAACCGCGAGGGCTTCATGGGCCGCACGGCAGGGTTCGACTTCATGGAGAATACCCTGTGGCCGTCGCACACCCGCAACGCCGCGGCCGGCTATCTGGTGAACGGCGCCTCGCAGACCGGCGCGACCCTGACGGTCAACACTGGTACGGGGGCACCCAACGCCGGCGACGTGTTCATCATCGCCAATGTGTTCCGGGTGCATCCGGAGACCAAGCAGTCGACCGGTGTGCTGCAGCAGTTCGTGGTCGGGGTCGGCGCCACCACCACCTCGTTCCCGATCAGCCCGGCCATCGTCACCAGCGGCGCCGGCCAGAATGTCTCCGGCTCGCCCGCGGCCGGCGCGGCGGTCTCCTTCGCAGCCACGGCGTCGACCAACTACGGGATCAGCATGGCCTATCAGAAGGGCGCCTTCGCCTTCGCCTCGGCGGACATGGTGATGCCCCGGGGCGTGGATTTCGCGGCCCGGGAGGTGTTCGACGGGGTGTCGATGCGGATCGTGCGCCAGTACGACATCAACACCGACAAGTTTCCGTGCCGGCTGGACGTGCTCTACGGCTTCAAGACCCTGCGGCCGCAGCTCGCCTGCCGACTGGCGAACAACTAGCCGCCTGATCGGCTGACCTGCTCGGGCGGCCAGCGACGGCCGCCCGAGACCCTTTCCGACACTTTGAGATCGAGGCGCCGATGGCGATCACGACCTATGCCGAGTTGCAGGCGGCGGCGGCCAACTGGCTGGTCCGCGGGGACCTGACGGCGCGGATTCCGGAGTTCATCACCCTGGCCGAGGCCCGGCTGAACCGCGTACTGCGGGCCCGGCTGGCCGAGGTGGAGACCGCCCTGACCGCGGTGGTCGGCGCGCGGACCCTGCCGCTGCCCACGGGCTTCGCCGAGCCCCTGGCGCTGTGGATCACGCGGCCTGTGGGACGCGAGGCGCTGCCCTTCCTCGAGCCCAGCCTGATGGCGGCGTCCAGCCTGCGCGGCGCGCCTTCGGCGTGGACGGTGGATGGCGTGGCGCTGGCCTTTGACCGGCCGTGCGACCAAGCCTACGCCTTCACGCTGCGGATGCTGGCGAAGTTCGCGCTTTCGGACGCGGCGCCGACCAATCCCCTGCTGAGCGACTATCCCGACGCCTACCTGTTCGCGACGCTCTGCGAAGCCGCGCCATTCCTGCGCGATGCGGATCTTTCCGGCAGCTATGAGGCGCGGCTGGGCCGCGCGATCGAGGAGATCAATTCCAAGGACGCACGGTCGCGGGCGGCGCGAACGCTGACCACGGAGCTGACGTCGCCCTTCGTGGGCGCGCGGGCGGCGCTGTGACGCCGCTGCCGATCGGGCCCGGCATCCCGGAGCCCCTGCGGGCACTGCTCAAGTCAGTGTCCGACGCGCTGCTCGATCTGCAGCAGCCGGCGGAGCCCAAGCCGGTGTTCGCCATCGCCCAGGCCGGCCTGCCGCCCGCCGCGACCTATCCGGGCTGCGTCGCGCTGGTCGCCGACCTGAACATCCTCGCCCATTCCGACGGGGTCCACTGGATCCGCCAAGACACGGGAGCCGTGATCGTCTGATGCCTTCATCCTGGTCCACATCACTCCGGTTCGAGCTGCAGTTCACCGGCGAAAACATCAATCTGTGGGGCGACAAGCTGAACGCCGTGCTGGCCCATGCCGACTATGCGGTGGCGGGCTGGCTGACCAAGCCGCTGACCGGCGCCACGGCGCTGTCGACCGCCAACACCGGCGACGACGAGGCGCGCGCGGCGATGATCAAGTTCACCGGCGCGGGACCGTTCGCGGTCATCCTCCCATCGGTGAGCAAGGCCTATGTGGTCTGGAACGCCTGCGCCGGCGCGGTGACCCTGACCACGGGCGCCGGCAGCGTCGTTGTCGTCGATCCCGGGGACATCGTGCAGGTGCTCTGCGACGGGTCGAACGTGAAGACACCGGGGTACGGCGGATCCTCGATCAAGGACTACGTCGCCGCCACCGCCTGGTCCTACAACGCCGGCAATCTGCCCGCCCAGTCGGGTAACGCCGGCAAGGTCGTCAAGACCGACGGGACGACCGCCAGCTGGCAGTCGCTGTCCAGCGCCGACCTCACCGATTCCAACGCCCTTCTCGGCCGCGCCATCGCGCTCGCCGTGGCTCTCTAGGAGACACTCATGGCCGTCACCGCCAATTCGATCATCACCCCGCAAGGCGTCCAGACCGCGCAGGCTGCCTGCACGGCCGCCAAGACCACCTATACGGACGCGACCAACGCGGTCCTGCTGCTGACGGCGGGCGCCAACGGCGGCGTGCTCTACGGCATGAGCGCGCGGCCAAGGGGCACGACCGGCGGCGGCGGGCGGGTGGACGTGTTCACCTCGCTCAACGGCGCGACACTGGCGTTCATCAACAGCGCGAATTTCGCCGCCTACACCCAGTCCACGACGGCCGCGCCGGTTCCTAGCGACCTCGGCTACACCGAGACCACGCCGCGCCGCCTGGCGCCGCTGGAGCAGATCTGGGTCGCCACCAGCATCGCGCCCACCAACGCCGTGGTGGTCGACGCGCAATACGAGAACCTGTGATGGTTAGGGGTATTGCCCGTCGTGGCATTGCGAATAGCAAGGCCGCCGGTCGCAGGCAGATCGCCAGCAACGTCTCAGCAAACTCGCAGGAAACGTACGTCTTTGGCGGTGGTTCGAACTCCTTTTCCCCACCGCGTTCGGGCTACTGGAAATTTGTCCTTTGGGGACCGGGCGGAAAGCAGATTGGAGCGGGCGGGGCATCTGGGGCTTATGCCGAATGCACTCGCTTTATGCGAAAGATTGATGTTGCCACGATAGTCGTCG
>JBBREC010000110.1:0-12721 GCA_038203295.1 Caulobacterales bacterium | reverse complement strand
TGGCCATCTCCCTGCACGCCACCAATGACGAGCTCCGCGACGTCCTGGTGCCGATCAACAAGAAGTACCCGATCGCCGACCTGATGGCCGGCATCCGCGCCTATCCGGGGCTGAGCAACGCCAAGCGGGTGACCTTCGAGTACGTGATGCTCAAGGGTGTCAACGACAGCCCCGCCGAGGCCAAGGCCCTGGTCCAGCTGCTCAAGGGCATCCCGGCCAAGATCAACCTGATCCCGTTCAATCCCTGGCCGGGCACGGACTACGTGTGCTCGTCCTGGTCGACCATCGAGACCTTCGCGGCAATCCTCAACCGCGGCGGCTACGCCTCGCCGATCCGCACGCCCCGCGGCCGCGACATCCTCGCCGCCTGTGGCCAGCTGAAGAGCGAGAGCGAAAAGGTCCGGGCCAGCGCGCGGCGCAAGGCGACGATCGCGCCGGAGGGCTAGGCCCCTTTCCCGCCAGGACCCGGCTCGTGCTATCGAGGGCGCCGCAAGCGGGAGCGTCGCCATGTCCAATCCGATCCAGTCGCCGGAAATCCAGGCCTTCGCCACCGGCTTCCCGATCACGCTGATGCATTTCGCCGTCACGGTGGCGATCCTGTTCGCGGCGGCGGCGATCTATGTGATCCTGACCCCGCACAAGGAAATCACCCTCATCCGCGAGGGCAACACCGCCGCGGCGGTGTCGCTGGGCGGGGTTCTGGTCGGTCTCGCGATTCCTCTGGCGGTCTCCCTGAAGGCGTCCACGACCCTGATCGAACTGGCGCTGTGGGGCGTCGCCACCATGACCATCCAACTCCTGATCTTCCGGCTGGTCGACCTGGTGCTGCGCGGCCTCCCCAAGCGCATCCAGGACGGCGAGATGGCGGCCGCCGCCATGCTGGTAGGCGCCAAGCTCGCCACCGCCCTGATCCTCGCGGCGGCTGTGGCCGGCTGAACCTAGCCCAATGCATTTCCCGAGGCTCCCGGACTGGCTGATCTACGCCGCCGTGGTGGTGGCGCTGCTGATCGCTGCAATCGGGCGGCAGGAGCGCACGGACGCGCCCGCCGCGCCGCCGCCGGCCCCGGAAGTGGAGGGTGCGGCCCTGGGTCCGGCCTCGCCGTTCGACCCCGCCGTCATCGTCGAGGTCGCGGACAAGATCGAGCCCGGGGCCGGAACGGCGTTTTCGATCGGCGACTCCGGGACCTGGGTCACTGCGCGCCACGTGGTGGAGGGGTGCGCCCAGGCGGCCATCGTGGTTTCGCCGGGCCGCGGCGTCGCGGCCACCGTCACCATTGATCCGAACGGCGAGACCGCCATCCTGACCACCGACGGCGGCGCCCCGGCCCTGCCGCTGGGCCTGACCGCTGGCCTGCGCCGGGGCGAGCGGGCGTTTCACCCTGGATTCCCGCAGGGCAAACCGGGCGAGGCCAGCTCTCGCCTGATCGGCCGCGAGAACCTGGTGGTGCACGGCCGCGGCGCACGTACGGAATCGGTGCTGGTGTGGGCGGAGACCGGCCGGACGGACGGGCTGAAGGGGACGCTGGGCGGGTTGTCCGGCGCGCCGGCGCTCGACGCCGAGGGCCGGGTGATCGGCGTCACCATCGCAGAGGCGCCGCGCCGGGGCCGAATCTACACCACGGCGCCGGAGCTTACGGCCCGCACCCTGTCGGCCAATGCGAGGGGCGGGTCGACGGGCATGGGCGCGCCGATCACCGCCGACAACTACGGCCGGGTCGCCGACGACATGCGCCGCAACCTGCGCGTCGCCCAGGTGGTCTGCCTGACGAGCTAGGCGGCTCCGGCGCCGCGCGCCGCGTCGCGCCGTGACTGCAGCCGCGCCAGCAGCAGTACCAGCAGGATCGGTGGAATGGCCGTGAGCCCCGTGAACACCCAGGCCGTGGCGTAGGCGCCCATCAGCCCATGGGTTACCGTCAGTGCATCCACGGCCGCGCCGGAGAATCCCTTCAGGAACTTGCCGAGGAACGCGTAGGTCGAGGAAAGCAGAGCGTACTGGGTGGCCGTATAGCCCAGGCCCGTGAGGCTCGACATGTAGGCTACCAGCGCGACCCCGGCGAAGGCCTGGGCGAAGTTGTCCAGCGCCATCACCGCGGTGAACAGGCCGATGTCATGCGAGAGCGTTAGAAGCGCGAAGGCGGCCGTGCCGAACCCCTGCAGGATCGACCCCACGATCAGGGTTGGAAACAGGCCGAAGCGGACCGCGAACAGGCCTGAGATGACGATGCCGGCGAAGGCGCCCGGCAGGCCCGTCGCGGCGCGAACGACCGCCACCACGTCCTTCGTCAGGCCAAGGTCGTGGTAGTAGGGGTTGTACATCGGGCCCATCAGGAAATCGGGCAACCGGTAGGCCGCGATAGCCGCGAGCATCAGCAGGCCGAGCGCCTTGTGGGTGGCGAAGAAGTCGACGAACGGTCCGACCACCGCATCGAAAAAGCCGCGCGGCGTCCATAGCGGCGCCTTTGCATGCATCACCTCGTCCGCGCGGGTGGGCTCGAAGGCGAAGAGGCTGGCCGCAACGCCGATTCCCATCAGAACGGCCATGGCCACATAGGAGGCCGGCCAGCCGAAATGCGCGGCGCCCGCGATGATCGCGGCGTCGGCGACCAGGATGGCGACGCGATAGCCGAGCTGGGCGGCTGACGAGAGCAAGCCCATCTCGTCGGCGTCGGCGGCCGCCTCGATGCGCCAGGCGTCGATGACGATGTCCTGGGTCGCCGAGGCGAACGCCACCACGACGGCGAAGGCGCCGATCGCTGTCAGGCCACCTCCCGGTCCGACCACCGCCATGCCGACCAGTCCCGCCGCCACCACGATCTGGGACAGCAGCATCCAGCCGCGGCGGCGTCCGATCCGGCCCAGCAGCGGAACGTCGACCCGGTCGACGATCGGCGCCCAGAATGGCTTCAGCACATAGGCCATGCCCACCCACGAGATGAAGCCGATGACCTTTAGGCTGGTGCCCTCGTCGCGCAGCCAGTAGCCCAGCGTGTTCTGGGTGAGCAGAAACGGCAGGCCCGAGGCGAAGCCCAGCGCCAGCATCACCGCCACCTTGGGCTGGCGGATCTGGCCCAGCACCTCCAGGACCGTGCGCTTCCTGCGTGGCGCGGCCGGGGCGTTCGCGGTCATGGAAGGCCTTGGCTGGAGCGGCGCAGCGACGCGCCCGACGTCAGCTGACCTTGGCGTGCTGCGCCGTGTCCGTCCAGCTAGGGCGTAACGGCCGGAAGTGGCGGCCGGTTCCGGCGCCCGTCATGCCCTAATTTTCTGAAAGAGAGACCCTTCCCGGGGAAGGGTCGTGCGCCCCGCCCAGCGGATCAGCATGGCCCGCAGGGCGTCCGGCGACAACGGTTTCACCAGGAAGTCGTTCATCCCTGCGGCCAGGCAGGCGTGGCGGTCATCCTCGAAGGCGTTGGCGGTCAGCGCCACGATGGGCGTGGTCACGCCGAGTTTGCGCAGTTCGCGCGCGGTCTCCTCGCCGGAGAGGCCGGGCATGCGCATGTCCATCAGGATCAGGTCGTAGGACCCGACCTTTATCGCCGCAATCGCCTCGTCGCCGCGGCTGGCGTGGTCGATGGAGCAGCCCTCGCGGGTCAGCAGTGCGCGGGCCAGCAGGGCGTTGATCGGGTTGTCCTCCACCAGCAGGATGCGGCGGCCGGAGGCGGCGGCGACCACGACGCGGTCATCCTCGTGCCCGTCGGCCGGATTCTGGCCTGCACCGGCGCCCGCGGCGATCCGCACGCGCTCAGCCAGCGACGCGCGGCGCAGGGGCTTGATCAAATAGCCGGCATGGCCCGAACGGCGCAGCGCCGCGATCCGGCCCCGCTCGTCCGGCGCCAGCAGCACGATGGACGGATGGTCGACGAGCCGCCGGCGGCGCGCCGGCGCGGCGAGCGCGTGGTCCAGAAGGATCACGCTGCCGGGCTCCAGCGCGCCTTCGAGCCCCGCCGGGTCCGGGGCGACAACGGCGCGACCGCCACAGGCCTCGATCTGCCGGCGCGCAGCTTCGCGCACGATGCGGTTGGGCGAGGCGACGCCTACCGTCAGGCCGGCGAGAGGACTGGCCGGCTCCACCACCGGCAGGCGACGGAAATCGGCCTCGAACCAGAATACGGCGCCGCCGGCGTCGCTGCGGTCGCTCGCGGCCTCGACGCCCACCTCGCCCTGCATGGCGTTGGCCAGCCGGCGGGCAATGGCCAGGCCAAGCCCCGCGCCTCCGAGATTGGCGTGGGCGGCGTCGGCCTGGGCGAAGGCTTCGAAGATGCGGTCCTTTTGGGCTTCGGTCACCCCGGGGCCTGTATCCTCGACGATGAAACGCAGGCGACCGGGCTGCGGCTGCAAGACGCTCAGCAGCACGCCGCCGGTTTCGGTAAACTTCACCGCGTTGCCGGCGAAGTTGAGTAGAATCTGACGAAGGCGCCCCTCGTCTGCGTGGATCGCGCCGATGTCCTTCGGCGCGGCCCAGGCGATCTCAAGGCGTTTTTCGCGGGCCCGCGGCGAAAGCAGCTCGCTTACACTGCGCAGAAGCCCCTCCACATCGACGTCGGTGAGGTGCAGCTCGATATTGCCGGCGCCAAGCTTGGCGAAATCCAGCACGTCGTTGACGAGGTTCAACAGGTGCTCGCCGCTTTCCCGCAGCGCCGCCGCATAGGCGCGCTGCTCGGCGGTCAGCTTGGTCGCTTCCAGCAGCCCGGCCATGCCAAGCACGCCATTGAGGGGTGTGCGGAATTCATGACTCAGCGAGGCCAGCTGCTCGGCGGTGATCTGCGCCCGGCGGGGCCGGCGCAGCGCGAGGGGTCTGGGGGTACGGCGCATCGGGGACCTTGGTAGGCCCCCACGGCTTAAAGAACGGTCAAGCTCGGCCTTGGCCAGGGTCGCCGCCCGGAGCGACGGCCATTTCCCGGGCCAGCGCCAGCAGCGCCATTCGAGCCGGGAGCTCGCCGATAGCGTTGAACGCCTGCAGAATCTCCAGTGCGCCGGGACGGGCCAGCGCGCGGAAAACGTCCTCGTCGTCGTCACGGCCCGAGGCTTCCTCGCCGACCAGCCAGGCGACCGAGGCGCCCAGCGCGTGGGACGCGACGACGAGGGTCGAGGCGGCCACGCGGTTGGCCCCGCGCTCGTACTTCTGCACCTGCTGGAAGGAGACGCCGAGTTTTTCGGCCAGTTCGCTCTGGCTGAGCCCCAACTGGCGCCGGCGGGTCCGCATGCGCGCGCCAATGGCCAACTCGAGCGCGGCCACGCGAGCCAGGTCCTTGGGTTCCATAACGGGCCTCCGAATGCGGCAGAGTGTAGCTGATCGAACGCAGTCTTTCGCCTTAAAGTAGACGTGGCCGCCAGTTCATCGTTAAGTGTCCCGGTTATGCGCGGAAGAGCGGATATCATGGACGATCCAACCGGGCTTCTTACGCCACGTGAGCGCGAATGCCTGCGGCTGGTCGATCAGCACCTGTCCTCAAAGCAGATCGCCCGTGAGCTTGGGATGTCCAAGACCTCGGTCGACACCTATTGCGACCGCGCCCGGCGCAAGCTCGGTGTGGATGATCGCTATTCCGCCGCGCGCCTCGCCCGCCAGCTCGACGTTAACCATGTCCTGACTGTGTCAGGACAGGACGCGATCAGGACAGACGACCACCCCGACGCATGGCTCGATGAGCCGGCAACAGAGGGGGCTTCCGATGGGCGACTGGCAGAACTTCGACAATCGAGCGGTGATCGGACGGGCTTTGCGTCTCCGTCGGGAGATCGACGAATTCGAGACCCGCTGGCCCAGCACGACGACGCGGGAAGAGAACCTTCCCACCTTTTCGTGGGAGCAGCTGGAACGACAGCTCGTCGATCTGGCGGCCACACCGGCGCAGGCGACCATGGCAAGGCACCTGGTGTCGGCGACGCAAAAGCTCGCACCCTTCAAACCCTCAGAGATGGTGTTGAGGGAAGTCCTCTGTCTGACGTGGGTTCTCCTCGACGAGAACTTCAAGACCGAACCCGAAGAGGGCTCGGCCGAAATGATCTGAGCCCCGCCGCCCGCCTGGGCGCCATCGTAGGGGTTGCGGTCATCACCGCCCTGGCTTTCGGGGGGATGCTGGCGGGCCTCGAGGCGCTGCAGAATCTCGGGCGAACTTTTTTCCCGGTCTGAACCGGACCGAAACCATACCCAATTTAAACATCACAGTGCGCCTCGTAATGGTGGCGCGCAGGAGAGAACTCATGCTCAAGCAACGCCGCATGGTCGCCGAACAAATCGCCGGCGCCCTCTTTGAAGCCGAAGCCGCCATCGACGCGGCCCTTGCCAAGACCGCCGCTCTTGCCGGGGTGATGCCCAGCCTTCGCAGCCAAGCCGGCGCATCGGCCCTGGTGGGCCAGGACGCGGTGGAGCGCGCAAGCCAGGCGATCATGGCCCTGGCCGAAGCCCGCCGCGCCATCGTCGAGACCCACAAGGAACTCTCGATCGCCCAGACCCAGATCGGCCTCGGCGCCGTAATGCTCGGCGATCCGGGCGGCGCGAAGCCCCCGCCGGCCTTCCTCGGCGTCGAGCAGCGGCAGATCGGCCGCCGTGCGTTGCGGAGCGTCCAGGCCGCCTGATCCGCAGCCCATTTCGCCGTCCGCGGCGTTCTGTCAGATTGAGCCCTCTTGGCCGCCAAGGGGGCTCCTTCTTTTTCAATGTCAGCCGACGCCATCCGCGCTTTTGTCTGGGCGGCGACCGTGCTGGTCGTCTGCGCCCTTGCTGTGTGGCGCGGCCGTCGCGACGAGCAACTGGCCGCCGGCATCATGCTGGCCGCCTGGGCCGTGACGATGGTCGTCTATCGCTCGGGCTTCCAGCAGACGGAGTGGGGCATCCTTGCGGTCGACGCGGGCGCGCTGGCGGGTTTCATCTGGATCGCGCTCCGCAGCGACCGATTCTGGCCGCTATTTGGGGCCGGCTTCCACCTGCTGGCGGTGGTTACCCACGTGGCCAGGCTGGCGGACCCCGGCGTGGGCGGCTGGGCGTACATCACCGCCGAGATCGTGTGGGGCTATTTCCTGGCCGCCGCCATCGGCTACGGCGCCTGGACCGCCCACGGCGCGCCTGCCGAGAACCCCGACGACGATCCGGCCGCCACCACCCAATAAATCAGGCGGTTATCCGCACGGCCTGGTAGGCGGCCAGCGCACGCTCCCGGGCCATGGCGTGGTCCACCAGCGGCCGTGGATAATCGCGTCCCAGCTGCACGCCGGCGGTGGCCAGCTGCGCCGGCGTCGCCAGCCAGGGGGCATGGATCAGCGCATCTGGCAGGCCCGCCAGTTCGGGCGCCCAGCGCCTCACATAGGCGCCATCGGGATCGAACTTCAGGCCCTGGGAGACCGGATTGAAGACCCGGAAATAGGGCGCGGCGTCGGCGCCGGAGCCGGCCACCCACTGCCAGCTCGCCGCGTTGTTCGCCAGGTCCGCATCCACCAGGGTGTCCCAGAACCAGGCTTCGCCGTAGCGCCAGTCGACCAGCAGATCCTTGATCAGGAACGAGGCCACGATCATGCGCACGCGGTTGTGCATCCAGCCTGTGGTCCACAGCTCCCGCAGACCGGCGTCGACGATGGGGTAGCCGGTGCGGCCGCGACGCCAGGCCTCCAGGCCCACCGGATCTTCGCGCCATGCGAAGCGGTCGAACCCGGGCCGGATCGCCTTGGTCGGCAGAGAGGGAACGTGGAACAGCAGGTGATGGCTGAATTCCCGCCAGGCCAGTTCGGAGAGGAAGGTCTCCACGCCCCGATGGAATGGATCGCCGAAGGCCGCCTCAGCCGCCGTGGTCGCCGCGCGCCAGACCTGCCACGGACCGATCTCGCCGAAATGGAGATGCGCCGACAGCCTGGAGGTGCCGGCCTGCGCTGGAAGGTTGCGCCGCTCGGTATAGTCGAAGACAGCCGCGTCCACGAAGGCGTCCAGCCTGGCCGTCGCGCCGGCCTCGCCCGGGGTCCAGGCGGTGCTCAGGCCATCGGCCCAATCCGGCCGCGACGGCCGCAGCGTCCAGTCGCCGAGGCGCTCTCCGGGCGGCTGCGGAGCCGCGGCGATCCGCAGCGGAGCGCGCAGCATCGGCGGCGGCTGGATCGCGGCGCGCAGGGCCCTCCAGAATGGGGTAAACACCTTGTACGGCTCGCCCTGCTTGTTGGCGAACGAGGACGGTTCACTGAGCAGGGCGGCGTTGAACGAATGCGTCTCGACGCCGCCGGCGCGCAGAGCCGCCTTTAGCCGCGTGTCGCGCTGCACCGCCCAGGGCTCATAGCGGCGGTTCCAGACCACGGTGCGGGCGGCGGTTTCCTCGACGAGCGCCGGAATCACGGCCTCCGCCGGTCCGGTGCGAAGCAACAGGCCCGGGCCGCCGGTGAGACGCCGGATGTCGCTATCGAGCTGCTCCAGAGATCCGTGCAACCACCAGCGCGAAGCCGCGCCAGGGCGACGGTCGCCCGCGTCGGTATCGTCGCGGATGAAGATGGGCACGATCGGCTCGCCGGTCGCCACGGCATGCGACAGGGCGGGATTGTCCGAGAGACGAAGGTCCCTTCGGAACCAGACGAGGATCGTCACGCCGGCGCACCGGCGCCACTGTTGCGTGATCGCCAGGCCGCCACTGCGGGACCAATGTCGGAGAGGCTGCGGAAGACCAGAACCCCGGGCTGCGGACGCAGACCGGCGCAGGCGCCGCCGGCCCAGATCTCCGCGCGTTTGGGCGCGATCGCACGGAGCTCCGCCAACCCCGACTGAGCTTGGGAGGCCGGAACGATCGCGGAGAACGACAGCGCCAGGATGTCCGCACCGTGCGCTCTCGCTGCGGCTGCGATCTCGGAGACCGGCGTCTGCACGCCCAGCGAGACGCACGCACAGCCTTCCAGAACAAACATCGTTTCGGCCATCAGAAGCCCCAGTGCGTGCGGCTCCTGCGGGAAGGTCCCCAGAAGGACTCTCGGGTGCGCACGAGACGTTGCGGCGCCGAGGACGGCGCTGATGGCGCTGCGCAGCACGGCTATGAACTGCTCGGTGAACAAATGCTCCTGATGGATCTCGAGTTCGCCACGCGACCAGGCGGCGCCGACCGCCTCGGCCAGGGCTGGGCCGATCTCGGTGGCGAAGGCGCGCAGCCCGGAGCGCACCACCAGGCCGGCGAGAAAGCCGCGCAGCCGCTCGGCGTCATAGGCCTCCAACCGCTTCAGAACCTCCCGGGCCTCAGGACTGACGCCCTGCGGCTCGCGGCCCAAGTCCCGCATGAGCCCCGCAAGCTCTTCCGCGGACAAGTCGACGATCTTCCCGGGGCGATGGCCTGCGTCGATGAGTCGGCGGAGCAATATCAGTTTCGCCACCTGGGAGGACGGATAGAGCCGCTCGTCATGCTCGTCCCGAAGTGGCGCCGGAAACCCGTAACGACGTTCCCAGACACGCAGGGTGTCCTTCGACAGGCCAGAGTCGCGCTGCACGGCCGCGATGCTCATCAGCGGCCCGTCGGCAGCCTCAACCCTAGTTGTCATGGACAAAATTCAACATCTGCTTGGAATGTGGGCGTTTCATGCATATTTGTCTAGGACAAATAGCGGAGCCTGAGACTTTCATGGATATGATCAATCCTGTCGAATTGCCCGACGTCCAGTCCAGCGAGGACAGCCGCGGCCTTGTCATCCAGCGTGTGGGGGTGAAGTCGGTCACCCATCCCGTGCTCGTCGCGACCCGGAACGGCGCCCAGCCCTCTGTCGCGGTGATCGACATGTATGTCAGCCTGCCGGGCGATGTGAAGGGAACGCACATGTCGCGGTTCCTGGAGGTGCTCGGCGCGTTCCATGAGCCCCTGTCGGCGCAATCCCTGCGGAGCCTGCTCGCTGACATGCTCGAGCGGCTTGGCGCCCAGGACGGCGTCATCGAGATGCGGTTGCCTTACTTCGTTCGGAAGGCCGCGCCCGTGTCGGGGGTCGAGAGTCTCCTCGATCATCAGCTGACCTTGCGCGCAGAACAGCGCGACGGCCGCCTGGAGATCACCCAGCAGGTGCAGACCCCGGTCACCAGCCTCTGCCCCTGCTCGAAAGAGATCTCCCTGTACGGCGCTCACAATCAGCGCTCCCACATCATCATTGCCGCGACGCTGCGCGACGGCGCCGCGATGCCTGTCGAGGACCTTATCGACATCGCCGAGGCCAGTGCATCCTGCCAGCTCTGGGGCCTCCTGAAGCGGCCGGACGAAAAGTTCGTGACCGAGCGGGCCTACGAGAACCCGAAGTTCGTGGAAGACCTGGTGCGCGACATCGCCGTGGCCCTGACCGCCGATGCCCGCGTCACCCGCTACGAAGTGTCGTCCGAGAACTTCGAGTCGATCCACAACCACTCGGCCTACGCATGGCTGTCGGGGCCCCAGTAGCGGCGGATGCCCCGCCGACAGCAGTGCGGGCGTGGGGTCTTCTCGGGGTCGCGCCGTTCTGGGCAGTCCCGGCCGTGGCCTGGTTTGCGCCGCAAGCCGCCAGCGTCGCGGCGGCGCTCGTGGCTCTCTATGCGGCCCTGATCCTGTCGTTTCTCGGCGGCGCCCGCTGGGGCCTTGCAGTACGCGATGCTGCGCCCGATCCCGTGGTGGTGGGCCTGGCGATGATCCCGACGCTCGCCGGCGTTCTGGTGATGGCGCTGGCGCATGGCGCCGTGCGGCTGCAGTTGCTTGGCCTGGCCGTGGCCCTGACTTTGAGCTGGGCCTGGGACGTCCGCGCCCAGGGCCTGCCGCCCTGGTATGGGCGCCTGCGAACCGTGCTGACCGTCGGCGCCGTCGGCGGCCTGTGCGTCAGCGTCGTGGTCTTGAGAGGCTGATCCGACGATGTCTGGAGACCTCGCCGTCGTGGTGGGCGCGACGGGCGGCATAGGGCGCGCCCTGGTCGAGGCGCTGCGGCGCGACCCGCGATACACTCATGTCCTTGGCCTGTCCCGCCGCCAACCCGGGGACTGGATCGATGATGATCGCCAGACCTGGCTCGCCGCCGACCTGCTGGAGGACTCCACCCTCGCGTCGGCGGCGGCGCGGATCGCTGACCTGGGGGCGCCAACCCGGGTGATTGTCGCAACCGGCCTCCTGCACGATCCGGGCCTGCGCCCTGAGAAGTCCATGCGGGCCCTGGACGCCGCGGCGCTGGGACGGCTGTTCCAGGTCAACGCCATCGGCCCGGCGCTCGTCGCACAGCGCTTTCTGCCCCTCATGCCGCGCGACCGTCCGGCCGCGTTCGCGGCGCTGTCGGCGCGGGTGGGCAGCATCGGCGATAACGCGCTCGGCGGCTGGTACGGCTATCGCGCCTCCAAGGCGGCGCTCAACATGCTGATCCGGACGGCGGCGATCGAACATGCCCGGTCCCATCCGCTGGGGGTCTGCGTGGCGATCCATCCAGGCACTGTGGCGACGCCACTGAGCGCGCCGTTCACCGGCCAGGCTTCGGCGGCGCGGCTGTTCACCCCGGCCGTTTCGGCCGGGGCCATCCTTCGAGTGCTCGATGGCCTGGAGCCCGCGTCAAGTGGCGGGTTCTACGCGTGGGACGGGACGGCGATACCGTGGTGAGCCGCGCCTCCGGCCGGTCTTACCTTGCCCTGGCCGCATCGCCGGGGACCCCGGCCGGCGCCACGCGGCGATAGATCAGCGCCTCGGCGATATGCACGCGCCTTACGGCGGGCGAGCCCTCCAGGTCGGCGATGGTCCGAGCCAGCCGGATGGTGCGCGTCCAGCCGCGCGCGGTAAGGCCGCCCTGTTCGGCGGCCCGCGAGATCAGTGCGCGCGCTGGCGCGTCCAGATCGGCGATCTTTTCCAGCCAGTCACCGTCGGCGCGGGAATTCAGCGCCTGCGCGCCGTCGCCGCCCCCGGCCGCGCGGTCGGCCTGAAGGGCGCGGGCGGTCATCACCCGGGCGGCGGCTTCGGCGGTACCCTCCGCTGGCGCGGGCAGGGCAAGATCGGCGGCCGTCACCGGTGGGACCTCCACCTGCAGGTCGATGCGGTCCATCAGTGGCCCGGAGATGCGGCCCTGGTAATCTGTCTGACAGCGCGGCGCCCGCCCGCAGGCGCCGCGGCCCGGCCCGCCCTGGCCGCACCGGCAGGGGTTCATCGCCGCCACCAGCTGGACCCGGGCGGGATAGCGCACATGGGCGTTGGCGCGGGCGACGATCACCTCGCCGGTCTCCAGCGGCTGGCGCAGGGAATCCAGGGCCTGGGCCGAGAATTCCGGGAGTTCATCCAGGAACAGCACGCCGTTGTGCGCCAGGCTCACCTCGCCGGGCTTGGCCTTCAGGCCGCCGCCCGTCAGCGCGGCCATGCTGGCGGAATGGTGGGGCGCGCGGAACGGCCGGGCGCGCGTCAGCTCACCCTTGGCGATCAGGCCGGCCACCGAATGCACCATCGAGGTCTCCAGAAGTTCGGCGGAGCTGAGTGGCGGCAGGATGCCCGGCAGGCGCGCGGCCATCATCGACTTGCCCGAGCCTGGCGGTCCAATGAAGCTAAGGTTGTGGCCGCCGGCCGCGGCGATCTCCAGCGCCCGTTTGGCGTTCTCCTGGCCCTTGACCTCGCGCAGGTCCGGGACCCGCTCGCCCTCCAGCATCGGCCCGGGCCTGGGCGGTGACAGGATCTGGGTCCCGCGGAAGTGGTTGACCAGGGCGATCAGCGAAGGCGCAGCCAGAATCCGCGCGTCGCCGGCCCAGGCCGCCTCCGGTCCGCAGGCTTCGGGACAGATCAGCCCCAGCCCCATGGCGTTGGCC
>JBBREC010000109.1:0-12895 GCA_038203295.1 Caulobacterales bacterium | reverse complement strand
TTTGTAAACCGAAGGTCGCGGGTTCGAGTCCTGCATCCGGCACCACCCATCCCGCCTGAGTCCGCCATGCGCATCTTCATCGACGCCGACGCCTGCCCGGTGAAGGACGAGGTCTACAAGGTGGCGGCGCGCTATGGCCTGACCACCACCGTGGTTTCCAACAGCTTCATCGCGATCCCGTCGTCGAAACTGATCGAGCGGATGATCGTGGACGCGGGACCCGACGTCGCCGATGACTGGATCGCCGAGCGGGTCGCGCCCGGCGACATCGTGATCACCAACGATATTCCGCTGGCCGACCGGGTGATCAAGGGCGGCGGCGCGGCGATCGCGCCGAACGGGCGGCCGTTCACGCCGGATTCGATCGGCTCGGCGCTGGCGTCGCGCGCCATCGGCGAGCACATCCGCTCCATGGGAGAGGTAACCGGCGGACCGAAGCCCTTCTCGGCCGGCGACCGTTCGAAATTCCTGCAGGCCCTGGACGAGGCGGTGAACCGCGAGACGCGCCGCCGGCGCTAGGCTTCCGGCGGGAGCTGGAACAGCTCCTCGACGGTGACCCCGAAGGCGCGGGCGAGTTTCAGGGCCAGCACCGTGGAGGGGACGAAGACGCCGTTCTCTACTGTATTGACGGTCTTGCGGGTGACGCCCACCCGCGCGGCCAGGTCCGCCTGGGTCCAGCCGCGCTCGGCCCGCGCGGTCCGCAGGATGTTGGTGAGCAGCTCAGCCATCCGCCTGGGCGCGCCGCTCGAGTTTCACGAAGTGGATCAGTGCCGAGGCGACGCCGGCGGTCAGGACGGCATGGATCACCTCGCCCGCCGTGATCGGCTGAAACAGCGAGATGAGATAGGCCGCAACTGCCACCAGCATCGCGACCCAGTAGCCGGTGACCATGGCGGTCCGGCGATGTGCGATGGTGGTCTCATCGTTCAGCACGGCGCGGACCTCACGCGATTGCAGGTAGCCGCCGCCGGTGGCGATGAACGCCAGAAGCGCGAGCGACCAGACGAGGTAGGCGCCGATCTTCACATGATCCACCAGGCGCGCGCCGTTGAGGGCGTGATCCTGGGCGCTGAAATAGCTCGTCTGCCAGATCACGAAGAACAGGGCCTGAACCCACATCACACGCGTTCGGCGCTGTTGCAGGCGCTCGATGCGCTCGGCGCTGGGCGGCGGGGGAACGGGCCTGGTCGACATGATCTGCTCCTACGGAAGTCACCTAGAGGTTACATGTAACCTCTAGGTTTCTTTTTCGTCAAGCCAGTCTTGCATCGGCTGAGCTTCGCGCTAGAGCCTTGCACATGTTCTTTTCCGAGGAGATCCGTATGCGCCGCCTGGGTTTGACGCTCATCGCCACCGCCATCGCCGCCACCCTGGCCGGCTGTGGCAAGTCCTCGACAACTGCGCCGGCCGCCGCGGGTGACCAGGCCGCGGCGCCCAGCGCGCCCGCTCCGACGGCCGATCAGATGAAGGCGCTACAGGCGTCGCTGCCCGCGCCCTACAACACCGCCGACCTGGACAACGGCCAGGCCAAGTTCGCCCTCTGCGCCTCCTGCCACACGCTGAGCCAGGGCGGCCCTACGATGACCGGCCCCAACCTCTATGCGATCCTGGGCGAGAAGGCGGGCGTCCGCGCGGGCTTCAAGTTCTCTGATGGAATGGTGGCCGCCGGCTTCACCTGGGACGCGGCGCATCTGGACACCTGGATCACCGATCCCAAGGTGATGATCCCCGGCACCAAGATGACCTTCGCCGGAATGAAGGATCCCAAGGACCGCACAGACGTCATCGCCTACCTGATGACCCAGACAGGATACAAACCCTGAATCTCGCGTATAGCGAGTGGATTTTATATACAACCTTGACGCGTAAACCGTCAGGGCGCATCGTTCGTTCGTCGAACCTGCACTAAGCATCTTCCAGTCGACAGCCGCGCCAGAGCCGCCCCCAGGCCTGCCGCGGCGCCAGCCCGGGCAAGCGACGTCCCCCGTCCAACCCAGGCGCCAGACCTCGACCTTCCCCGGCGACGGGGGAGGTCTTTTTCGTGGGACGCCGGCTATTCCGCGGCGTTGGCGACGGCGGCCTTCTCGTTTTCCTCGAAGGCCTCGATTCGTCGGGCGGTCGCCTGGGGCGACTTCGTGAAACGCGCTAGCAGGTTGTAGAAAACCGGGACCACGAAGAGGGTCACCAAGGTGGCAAAGATCGCCCCGAAGAAGATGGTGACGCCGATGGTCTTGCGGCTTTCGCCGCCCGCCCCGCCCCAAACGATCAGCGGAATGGCGCCGGCCGCAGCCGAGATCGAGGTCATGATGATGGGGCGCAGGCGCAGCGAGGCGCTCTCGATGACCGCCTCGCGGATCGACAGGCCTTGGTCCCGGAGCTGGTTGGCGAACTCGACGATCAGGATGCCGTTCTTGGCCGCGATGCCTACCAGGATGATCAACCCGATCTGGCTGTAGGTGTTCATGGTGGAGCCCGCGATCAGGAGGCCGAACAGGCCGCCCAGCGCCGCCACCGGCACGGTCAGCATGATCACCGCCGGGTGGATCCAGCTTTCGAACTGGGCGGCCAGCACAAGGAACACCAGCAGCAGGGCCAGGCCGAACGCCAGGCCGACAGAGCCGCCGGCCTCAAGGTAGTCCCGCGCCGTGCCGCCCCACTTGTAGTTGACGCCGGTGGGCTGCTTCTTGATCTCGTCCTCGAAGAACTTCACGGCCTCGCCGACCGTGTAGCCGGGGTTGAGCTGCACCGAGAGCGTGATGGAGCGCTGGCGGTCGAGCCTTGGCCGGTTGGGCGTATCGCCGCGCACCTTGGTGGTGGTCACAGCGGTCAGCGGCACCGTCGCCCCGGAATTGGTGCGGACATAGACCTTGCTAAGATCGGTCTCATTCTCGCGCTGGTCGCGGTCGGTCTGCAGGATGACGTCATATTCCTGACCGGCCTTGATGTAGGTGGTCGCCTTCTCCGAACCGAACAGAGCCTGGAGCGCGCGCCCTACCGATTGCGCCGAGACACCAAGCGAGGCCGCCTTGTCCTTGTCGATCTCGACGAGCAGGCGCGGGCTGGTCGGCTCGTATTCGATGCGCGGACGGGCCATGCCGGGGTTGTTCTGCGCCGCGGCCAGCAGGGGTTGCACCAGGGCGTTGATCTCCGGGTACTCGTTGCCGAGCACGATCAGGTCCATGTTGCTCCCGCCGCCACCGGGACCGCCGCCCCGTTGCAGGCTGGGCCGAACGGACGCGATCGCGCGCGCCGAGGTGATGGAAGAGAAGTCTCGGTTGAGCTGGGCCGCCAGATCCTGCGAGGTGATGCTGTGGCGCTTGTCGTCACTCATCACCGCGTTGGCGTTGCCGGTATTGTACTGGGTGCCGCCGAAACCCGGCAAGGACACCGTGTATCGCACGATGGTCCCGGCCTTCAGCAGCTGCTGCAACCGCGCTTCCACCTGGCCCGCGGCGCGCAGGGTGTAGTCGTAACCGGCGCCTTCCGGAGCCTGGATGCCGATGTCCACCCGTCCACGGTCCTCGTTGGGCACCAACTCCTTGGGCAGGGTGTTGAAGAGGAGCGCTGCAGCCACCGCCAGCGCAATCACCAGGGCGAAGGCCGAGATCGACACGGCGCGGCGGCCGAGCATGGCGTCCAGCGAGGCATGGTACGACCCGCGAACCCGGTTCATTCCAGTGTTCACCTTGCGGGCCAGCCATCCCTCGCCATGCGCTGGCCGCAACAGCCGCGACGCCAGCATGGGCGACAGGCTCAAGGCGAGGAGCGCGGAGAAGGCGACGGCGGCGGCGATAGCCACCGCCAGCTCGACGAACAGCCGGCCGATATAGCCAGGCATGAACATCAGCGGCGCGAACACCGCGATCAGAACGATCGTGGTGGCGACCACCGCGAAGAACACCTGCCGCGCGCCGCGCTGGGCCGCCACGATCGGCGGCTCGCCCTCGTCGATCCGTCTCTGGATGTTCTCGACCACGACGATGGCGTCGTCGACCACCAGGCCGATGGCCAGCACCAGAGCGAGCAGGGTCAGCAGGTTGATGGAAAATCCCAGCGGCGCCAGGACGATGAAGGTCGACAGGATGCAGATCGGCGCGACGATCGTAGGGATCACAGCAGCGCGCCACGTCCCCAGGAAGATGAAATTCACCAGCGCCACCAGGCCCAGCGAGATGGCCATGGTGATCCAGACCTCCTGGATCGCGTGCTTGGTGAAGGCCGTGAAGTCGATCGCGATGATCAGCTTCGTCCCCTTGGGGAGGGTCTTGTTGATCTCGGCGACCGCCTTGTGGACTCCGGCGGAGATTTCGAGGTCGTTGGCCTGGGACTGACGGGTGATGCCCATACCGACCTGGTCGGCGTTGTTGGAGCGGAACAGGCGCCGGCGCTCGTCCGGGCCTTCCTCGATCCGGGCGATATCGCCCAGCCGGGTGACGTAGGCGTTGGCCGCGGTCGCACCGGCCGTTGTGGTGATCGTGGTCCGCGCGCCGACGGCGGCGCCGGCGCCGGCCGAAACCCCGCCCACCGCAGCCGAGGCCTGAGGGCTCGCGCGCGCCCCGCCTGGCACCACCGGCAGCCGCGCGAACTCGGCGGGAGTGGAATAGCCCCGGGCCACGCGGATGGTGAAGTCTTTGGCTGCAGCCTCCAGCGCGCCAGCGGGAAGCTCTAGATTCTGGCTGTTGAGCGCCATCTCGACGTCATCGACGGTGATGCCCCGGGCCGCCATGGCGTTGGGGTCGAGCCAGATGCGCATCGAGTAGAACTGTGGCCCAGCGAGCCCGACAGTGGCCACGCCCGGCACGGTCGAGAGCCGCTCCACCAGATAGCGATTGGCGTAGTCGGAGAGCTGCAGACGGTTCAGCGTCGTCGAAATAAGGCTGAGAAACAGGATCGGCTGCGCGTCGGCGTTGGCCTTGGCGATCTGCGGCGGATCGGCCTGCACCGGCAACTGGGCCGTGACCCGGCTGACCGCGTCACGGACGTCGTTCGCCGCCTCGTCAAGATTGCGGTCAAGGGTGAAGGCGATGTTGATCCGGGAGTTGCCGTCGCGCGACGACGAATTGACCCGGTCGATGCCCTGGATGCCCGAGACCTGGCGCTCGATCACCTGGGTGATGCGCTCTTCGACCACTTCGGCCGAGGCGCCGCGATAGTTCGTCTGCACCGAGACGCTGGGCGGATCGACACTGGGCAACTCGCGCACTGGCAAAGCGGTGAAGGCGGCCAGGCCCACCACGCACAGCATGATCGCCGCCACCGCGGCGAAGACCGGTCGCCGGACGGAGAGGTCGGAGAGCATCATGCCGGGGGCCGGGCTCCCGCATAGGCAGATGGACCCTTGCCGGCTGGCGCGCCGCCGGGGCCAGCGCCCGCCGCGCCAGGCGTACGGTCGCCCGCGACACGGACAGCCTGGCCGGGCTGGAGCTTGTTGAGGCCGTCGGCGACGATCCTGTCGCCGGTCTTCACCCCGTCGGTGATCTCTACGAACCCGTCCTGCCGCACGCCGGTGACCACCGGGCGCTGCTCGGCCATGGTCCGCTTGTCGGCGGTATGCAGCACATAGACGAAGGCCGATGAGCCCTGCACCGAGACCGCAGACTCCGGCGCGCTCATGCTCTGGCGTACGCCCCTGGCCACGCCGACTCGCACCATCATGCCGGGCTTCAGGCGACGCTGCGGATTGGGGAACTCGGCCCGCGCGGTAATGGCGCGGGTGCGCTCGTCGATGCGCGTGTCGAGCTTGGCGATCCGCCCGCTGATCGTCTCGCCCGGATAGGCGTCGACCTTGGCGGTGATCGCCTGACCTTCATGAACCTGGGCGAGATAGCGCTCCGGCACCTGGAAATCGACGCGCACGGCCGACAGGTCGTCCAGCGTCACGATCGGCGCTCCGGGGTTGACGAGGGCGCCCGGCGTGACGTCGGACAGGCCGACGACGCCGGCAAAAGGCGCTCGGATAAGCCGGTCATTCTGGCGAGCCTTGGCGGCGTTGACGTTGGCGGCGGCGGACTTGTAGGCCGCCTCGTACTGGTCGATCTGCGCCTTCGAGGACCAGCCTTGCTGGCCGAGCATCTTGTATCTCTGGTAGGCGCGATCAGCCTGGACCAGCGCCGCCTGGGCCTGGGCGAGGCCGGCGTCCTGCTCGGTATCCTTGAGTTCGACCAGGATGGCGCCGCGAGGCACCGACTGGCCGTCGGTGAAGCGCACCCGATCGACGAGCTGCGTGGTGGCCGCGGTGAGCGTCACCGACTGGCGACCCTTGGCCACGCCCAGGACCTCGATCTCGTCGGTGAAGGTGCGCATCTGCACGGACGCCAGCGAAACCTGAGCGGGGCCGCCGCCGGCGCCCGACGGGCCCTGCGCCGACGGCCCCCCGCCGGCTCCGGCCGCGCTCTTGTTGGTCGCCAGCTTCAGGCCGCCGGCGACCGCCATGAGGATCAGGACCGCCAGGGCGCCTATCAGGAAAAAATGCCGTCGCAACAAACCGATTGGCTCCGTGGCCTTGCAGAAAACAGGCGCTGTTTGGGGCCTCGCATACACCACGTCCGGTGACAGAACGATGGCTCCGCGTTACCGGGCTGAAACAGCCGCGCTAAAACGCAACGGGCGCCTCCTGCAGGGCGCCCGGACCACACCAATCACCAAACTGGGGTCAGGCGTCGTAGCCCGGCAACTCCCGATCGAGCTTGCGCAGGCAGGCAGGCCAGGCGAGCGCCCCGCCGATCCCCCGCGCCACCTGGTTCCGGACTTCGGTCTGGGACGCCTCCGGCGCGATCAGGACATTGTCACGGCCCGCCGACATCGCCTGGACCTGCATCGTGCAGGCGCGCTCTAGATAGTACATTCCGACCCAGCAGTTGGCGGCGGTGTCGCCAATCGCGAGCGTACCGTGATTGCGCAGCAGCATCAGGGTCTTGTCGCCGATATCGGCGACCAGGCGTTCGCGCTCGTCGTGGTTCAGCGCGATGCCTTCATAGTTGTGGTAGGCCAGCCGGGGCAGCACGATCAGAGCGTGCTGCGACAGCGGTAGCAGGCCGTCCTTCTGCGCGGCGACGGCGACGCCCTGGTCTGAATGCAGATGCATGACGAACTTCGCGTCTTCCCGCGCGGCGTGGATCGCCGAGTGGATGGTGAAGCCCGCCGGGTTGATGAAGTAGGGCGTCTCCTGAAGGACGTTCCCCTCAAGATCGATTTTCACCAGCGACGAGGCGGTGATCTCCTCGAATAGCATCCCGTACGGATTGATCAGGAAGTGATGCTCCGGCCCCGGAATACGGGCCGAAATGTGGGTGTAGATCAGATCGTCCCAGCCATACATCGCGACAAGGCGGTAGAGCGCGGCGAGGTCGACCCGGGCCTGCCACTCCTCGGCGCTGACCTTGTTCTTCAGCGAAATCACGCCGGCAACCGATCCATCCGCCATCGGGCGTCTCCTCATCTGCGTTCGTTGGTCCCAGAGTCCTCCTCCGGGTGATCGTCGTCAAGTTCCGGTCCGGACCCGCCTGACCGCCTCCAGCCAGCGGGCATATGCGGCCTGGCGGCGGGGCCCGTCCATGGCGGGCGCGTAGGCCTCGGTCTTCGGACGCGCGGCGGCGGCTTCGGCGACGTTGGCATAGACGCCGGCGCCGACGCCTGCGAACAGCGCCGCGCCCAGGGCGGTGGTTTCCTGATAGGTGGCGCGCGCCACGCCGATACCGGTCAGATCGGCCAGCCGCTGGCTGAACCAGGCGCTGCGCGACATGCCACCGTCGATGCGGATCTCGGCCCCGGCCCTGAAGGCGTCGGGCGCGTCGCCGCGCATGGCCTCGATAAGATCGCGGGTCTGCAGCGCGCAGGCGTCGAAGGCGGCCTGGGCGATCTCAGGTAGGCCGGAATCCCGCGTCAGGCCGAGGATCGCGCCGCGGGCGTTGGCGTCCCACCAGGGCGCGCCGAGGCCGGTGAAGGCCGGGACCAGCACCACGCCATGGTCGTCTCGCGCGCTCGCCGCCAGCCGCTCGGCCGCCTGTGGACCGCCGCCGATCTTCAGGCCCTCGCCCAGCCACTGAATGGCGGCGCCGGCGATGAAAATCGCGCCTTCGAGCGCATAGGTCGTGCGGCCATTCACCCGCGCGGCTACGGTGGTCAGCAGGCGCGAACGCGACGGCGCCGGCGTCTCGCCGGTGTTGACCAGCATGAAGCAGCCGGTGCCGTAGGTGGCCTTCATCTCACCCGGCCGGATGCAGCCCTGCCCCATCAACGCCGCCTGCTGGTCGCCCGCCACACCGCGGATCGGAATCGCCCGGCCAAGCAACGCCGCGTCCGTCGCGCCAAAATCTCCCGTGCAGTCGAGCACCTGCGGCATTAGCTTGAGCGGGACGTTCAGCATCGCGGACATCTCGTCCGACCAGGCCTGCGCGCGAATGTCGAACAGCAGTGTGCGCGAGGCGTTGGTGGCGTCGGTGGCGTGGACCCGACCCGCGGTCAGCTTCCAGATCACCCAGCAGTCGATGGTCCCTGCCAGGAGCTTGCCGGCCTCCGCTTGGGCGCGGGCGCCGTCGACCTGGTCGAGCAGCCAGGCAATCTTGGTGCCGGAGAAATAGGGATCGAGCAGCAGGCCGGTGATCTCGGTGACCCGGCCCTCATGGCCGGCGGCACGCATCGTCTCGCAAGCCCCGGCGGTGCGGCGATCCTGCCAGACAATGGCCTTGTGGATCGGCCGGCCGGTGTCGCGGTCCCAGACCACGACCGTCTCACGCTGGTTGGTGACCCCGATGGCGACGACGTCCGACATCGAGCGCGCGGCCTTGCTGACAGCCTCGCCGAGCACTTCGACGCAGGCCTGGAAGATCGCCTCCGCGTCATGCTCGACCCAGCCGTCGTCAGGGTAGAACTGTTCCAGCGGACGGCCCGCCTCAGCCAGCGCGCGACCCTGGGCGTCGAACAGGATGGCGCGGGTGCTCGTCGTGCCCTGGTCCAGCGCCAGGATCAGCGGTTGCGCCATCGTTTGTCCCTCCCCGCGCCGTCGGCGTCTGTGGTTACCAATAAAGGTTGGCGCCCCTTAAACATGTTTTCATCCGGACCGACGAGTTTGCAGCTTAGCCATACCGACAGAATGGAGGTCAGGCTTGAGTGTCGCGTCCAGCAGCGAAAGCCTGCTCGAACTCGCCAGGAGCCGCGTGCCGGCCGACCGTGAGCGCCTCCTGCTGGGCATCGTGGATCTGTGCGGCGCCAGCGACGCCGCCGAAGTGGCCGCCAGCAAGCAGATCCAGGGACTGCTGAATTCCATCTTCATGGGCCTGGTGGTCGGCGCCGAGCGCGACATCCGCCGCCTGCTGTCCACCAAGCTAGCCTCCGCCGAATGGTGCCCCGCGGCCCTGGTCAATGTGCTTGCGCTCGACGAGATCGAGATCGCCCGGCCGATCATCGCGGCCAGCCCGGTGCTCAAGGAGGGCGACCTCATTCGCCTGCTGATCGAGGCGACCATCGAGCACCAGATCGAGGTGGCCCGCCGCCCCAACCTCGCCGCCGGCGTCGCCGCCGAGATCTTGCGCCGGGCCGAGCCCGCCGTGATGACCGCGCTGGCCGGCAACCTCACCGCCCAGATCGCCGAGGCCGACATGCTGCGGCTGGTGGAGGCGGCGCACCAGATCGCCGCCCTGCGTACGCCGCTCTCGAACCACCCCAAGCTCACCGCCGACCTGGCGCTCAAGCTCTACATCTGGGTCGGCCAGACCCTGCGCGACGCGCTGGCTGAGCGCTTCCGTCTCGATCCCAGGCTGCTGGAGGCCGCGCTGGCCGAGGCTGTTGCCGAGGCGCACGCCGCTCCGCCCGATGGCCAGGGCCTCGTCGTCCTCGCCCGCGACGGCGAGCGCGAGGCGATGGAGGGCCGCCTCATCGAAAAGCTACACGCCGCTGACCAGCTGCGCCCGGGCTACCTGGTGCGCGCCCTTCAGGAAGGCCGGTTGTCACTGTTCACCGCGGCGCTGGCGACGCTTGGCGGCTTCGAGACCAACCAGGTGCAGCGGACCATCGATTCCGACCGGCCCGAACTGCTCGGACTGGCCTGCGCCGCCGTCGGGATCGACCGCAGCGTCTTTCCGACGATCCTCGATCTGATCCGTAAGCTGAACGGCGGCCTGCCGTCTGGCGGCGCAGAGGGCGCCCGGCGCGCAGCCGGCGCCTTTGCTCCGGTGACGGCCGATATCGCCGCCGCCGCCTTTCGGCAGGCTGTGAAATCCGTCTGAGCCCCGGTTTGACAAGCTCGGCGCGGCGCCTGCTTTTGGGCGGCGTAACGAACCGTCGGGGCTACCCTTGAAACGCATCGCCTTTACCGCCAGCGGCCGCCCTGAAGCCCAGGAAGGCTGCGCCCGCCTCGCCGCCCGCTACGGCAGCGTGCCGGTGGAAGAGGCCGAGGTCATCGTGGCCCTGGGCGGCGACGGTTTCATGCTTGAGACGTTCCACGAGAACATGAAGCTGGGCCTGCCGATCTACGGCATGAACCGCGGCTCGGTGGGCTTCCTGATGAACGAGTACAGCGAGTACGGCCTGATGGAGCGCATCGCCGCGGCCGAACAGGCGGCTATCTTTCCACTGCGAATGGTCGCCACAGATGTACACGGGAAGACGCACGAGGCGCTGGCGATCAACGAGGTGAGCCTGCTGCGCCAGACCCGCCAGGCCGCCAAGCTACGCATCTCCATCGACGGCAAACTGCGGCTGGGCGAGCTGGCCTGCGACGGCGCGCTGGTCTCTACGCCGGCCGGTTCGACGGCCTACAACCTCTCCGCCCACGGGCCGATCATTCCCCTCGAATCCAAGGTGCTCGCCCTGACCCCGATCAGCGCGTTCCGGCCCAGGCGCTGGCGCGGCGCTCTGCTCGCCCACACCGCCAGGGTTACGTTCGAGATCCTCGAAGCCAACAAACGTCCGGTCAGCGCGGTGGCCGACAATTTTGAGGTCCGCGACGTCATGGATGTGCACGTCGCAGAGGATCGCTCGGTGCAGCTCTGTATGCTGTTCGATGAAGGCCGCAGTCTTGAGGAACGTGTCCTGGCGGAGCAATTCTCGGCCTGAAAGGATCCGGCCGGGAGTCGCGGAACTCCAACAGATACCGTAGGTTGCGGCTCACCCCTTATTAACGGGTTGCCCCTAGTTTGACCGGTAACGTCAAAGGGGGCGCCCCATGAGCCAGCCGAATTCCGGTCAGATGATCCAGCCGACCAACTCGCTCAAGCTCAAGCTTGGCGTCGGACGCCTTGGCGCGATCGACCCCGCGGCTATCGCCCGGGCCGAAGCCGCGCTTAAGAGCCTGTCCTCCAACTTCACCCAATGGCTGGCCGACGAGATCACCAAGCTCGAAGCCGCCCGCCACCAGGTCAAGGTGGACGGCATCACGCTCGCCAGCATGGAAAACCTTTACCTGCGCGCTCACGACCTGAAGGGCCTGGGGACAACCTATGGCTACCAGCTGATCACGCGCATCGCCGGCTCGCTGTGCCGGATGATCGACGACAAGGACAAGCGCGCGGCCACGCCGCTGGAACTGGTCGACGCGCACATCGACGCCATCAAGGCGGCGGTCCGCGACGACATCAAGTCCGACGAACACCCGGTCGGCAGCATCCTGGTTCTCGAGCTCGAGCGCCGCGTCCGGGAAATGGGCGCCTAGGAGCTTTCGGGCGCAAGCCCCCGATTACATAATGTTTTCCATCGGCTCCTCGACCACGCCGTAGCCGGCGTCGGACGGAAGCACCAGCACGCGCCCGCCCGGCCGGCTGGCCATCTCCGGCAAGACCGTGACCAGGGTCCGCGTCTGCGCCCGCGCCACGGCGTCCGCGGCGCTCGACGCCTCGGCCAGCAGCTGCACATTCATGCGCGTCGGGAAGATCACCTTGCGCTCGCCAGTCTTCTCCAGCCGCAGCACCTCGGTCGGCGCGATCCATTCGGCGTCCACCGTCTCGCGGCCATCGCAGGCGGCCAGCTGATCGACGGGCGCATTGACCGCATAGAACCAGGTGTCGAACCGCTTGGGCATCATGGTGGGCGTGATCCAGCGGGCGAACACCGTCAGGGCGTCGAGATCCAGCCGGCAGTCCAGGTCGCGGATCACGTCCAGGAAATGGGTCTCGCCACGGTCCACGGCGGCGCGCACGTCCATCGGGCAGGCCTCGCCGCCGATCGAGGCCCCGTCGCGGCGGCGCGCCAGCAGAATACCGGCCTCTTCGAAGACCTCGCGGATAGCGGCGATGCGCAGCCCCCTCTGCACGGCGTCGAACAGCTCCCAGCCGACGACGTGGTGCGCCCAGCCCGGATCGTCGTCGCCGGCGTGGGTCTTGCCGCCGGGGAACACCAGCGCGCCCGACGCGAAGTCGATCTGGTGATGGCGCTTGACCATCAGCACCTCGAAGGTCGGTGCGTCGCGCAGCAGGAGAATTGTGGCGGCCGGCTTGATTTCGGCGGGAGTGGGAATGTCGCTCATCCGCCAAGCTTGGGACGGCGCGAGCGTCGACACAAGGGCGCCGGGGCGGCGCGCCTTTCCCTAGGCCCTTTCCGCGAGTGCGGCGTCGGCGCGCGCGGCGCGGGACAGCTGGTCCATCTTGTCGAGCAGGTAGTCGACGTCCTCGCGGGACGCGGCCTGCGGCTGGGTCAGGAACCGCTGGAGCATGCGTTCCTGAAAGCGTTCCACGTCGCGCTGGCCGCCGTCAAACTCGACCGAATGGTAAGTGTCGACCGCCACCCGGAACGCGGGGAAAAGCCGCGCCGGCAGCCCGGCGCGCTCGTAGATGGCGCGAAGGCCCAGCGGCCCGGCGTCGTGGATCATCAGCCAGGTGCGGTGGTGGGGCACGCCGGCCAGTTCGGCCACGCCCCATTCGAAGAAGGTCATGTGCCCGTGGGCGAGCGACCGCAGCAGCAGCGA
>JBBREC010000108.1:0-13015 GCA_038203295.1 Caulobacterales bacterium | reverse complement strand
GCTGGCCGCCTTGGCCACGAACGCCACCAGCGGGAAGGCGTGGCCGTAGCCCAGCAGCAGCGGGCCGTTGACCCAGCTTCCCAGGAGGTGCCGTTCCGAGGTCGGGCTGACGAACATCAGCAGGCTCTTGGGCGCCACCAGATCGCGGCGCAGGGTCAGCAGCTCGCCCTGTTCCAGCGCCGCGTTCTGGGCTGCGAAGCCCACCATCGCGCCCGCGGCCGACAGCAGGGTTGCGGCATGCGCCACGCCGTGGGCGCGCTTGACCAGCAGCTGCCGCAGCTCGGCCACCGCCAGGTTGGCGCGGATCGTGGACTCCGGCTCCCAGGGAAAGAGGGCGGGGGCGGCGTACGCGAGCGACATCGGCGACTCCAGGGACAGGCCTGCGACTATGACCGACGGGTGTTGAGGCTTTGCAACCTGATGTGGTGAAGAAGACCTCTACACGAAAACGGATGGGGCCCCCTTGGCGGCTGCGGCCTTTGCGGCGTTGCACAAAAGGGCCGGACCCTCTATTTTAGCCGGTTCTATCCCCCGTCCGAGGAATCCATGGCTCGCGTCACCGTCGAAGACTGCATCGAAAAGGTCCCCAACCGCTTCAGCCTCGTGCTGCTGGCGGCTCACCGCGCGCGCGCCATCTCGGCCGGCTCGCAGATCCTGGTGGATCGCGACAACGACAAGAATCCCGTCGTCTCGCTTCGTGAAATCGCCGACGACGTGGTCGACGCCGAGGAGCTCCGCGAGAACCTGATCGGCACCCTGCAACGCGTCGACGAGCGTTCGGAAGCCGAGGAAGAGGCCGAGACCCTGGCCCTGCTGGCGGATCCGACCCACATGCAGATGAGCGAACTGGAGCTGGTTCGCGCCCTGCAGAGCGACCGCGATGGCGGTCAAGAGGAGCGGTACTGAGCCCAGACGGCGCAGACCCTCTGACGGCCCAGGCGGCGCCCCAAACCGCCGCCCCGATTAAGGACGCCCCGCTTCCGGCCAAGGAGGCGGTGAAGCGCCCGAAGATGCTTCGCCAGTTCGAGCTGATCGAGAAGGTCCGCTCCTACGATCCCACCGCCGACGAGGCGCTGCTGAACCGCGCCTATGTCTACGCCATGCGCATGCACGGGGCGCAGAAGCGGGCGTCCGGCGATCCCTACTTCGCCCACCCCATAGAGGTGGCGGGCATCCTGACCGACTACCGGCTCGACACCGCCACCATCGTCACGGCCCTGCTGCATGACGTGATCGAGGACACTCCGGTCACCCGCGAGGAGATTGACAGGCTATTTGGCGCCGAGATCGGCGAACTGGTCGAAGGCGTCACCAAGCTCTCCAAGCTGGAGCTCTCCTCCGAGCACCTCCGCCAGGCGGAGAACCTGCGCAAGTTTATCCTGGCCATCTCCAAGGACGTCCGCGTCCTGATGGTCAAGCTGGCCGACCGGTTGCACAACATGCGCACGCTGCAGCACATCGCCAGCCCCGCCAAGCGCGAGCGGATCGCCCGCGAGACCCTCGACATCTACGCCCCGCTGGCGCGCTCCATCGGCGTCCACCGCATCTGCACCGAGCTTGAGGAACTGGCCTTCGAGCACCTCAACCCGGTGGCCCGCGACGCCATCTATCGCCGCCTGGCGACGCTGCGCGAACAGCAGGGCGGGGCGGTCAGCCTCGTTTCCGGCGAAATCGCCAACCGGCTCGAGGCGTCCAATGTGCCGGCGCGCGTCTTCGGCCGCGAGAAGCATCCCTATTCGATCTGGCGAAAGCTGCAGCGCAAGTCGATCGGCTTCTCCCAGCTCTCCGACATCTACGCCTTCCGGGTGATCACCGACACGGAGGAGGACTGTTACCGGGCGCTTGGCGTCATCCACCGCGCCTGGCCGTCGGTGCCGGAGCGGTTCAAGGACTTCATCTCCACGCCCAAGCGCAACAATTACCGCTCGCTGCACACCACCGTGGTGGGCCCCAAGGGTATGCGCATCGAGATGCAGATCCGCACCGAGGCCATGGACCGGGTGGCTGACGAGGGCGTGGCCGCCCATTGGCGCTACAAGGACAAGTCCTACGGCTTCGACGCCGAGCACCAGATGGCCACCGGCGGCGTGGATCCGCTGGTCAACCTGCGCAACCTCGTCCAGGTGCTGGAACACGGCGGCGACGCCGAGGAACTGGTCGAGCACGCCAAGCTCGAGATGTTCCTCGACCAGGTCTTTGTCTTCACGCCCAAGGGTCAACTGGTCAGCCTGCCACGCGGGGCCATGCCGCTCGACTTCGCCTATGCGCTCCATACCGACATCGGCGACACCTGCATCGGGGTGAAGGTCAACGGCGAGCTGAAGCCGCTGCGCACCGTGCTGGTCAACGGCGACGTGGTCCAGGTGATCCGCGGTGGCAAGCCTGTGGTCCCGCCGGACTGGCGCTCCATCACCGTCACCGGCCGCGCGCGCTCGGCCATCCGCCGCCATATCCGCCAGACCGAGAAGGAAGAATTCACCCGCCTCGGCCGCGCCACTGTCGACCAGATCTTCGCCAGCGCCGGCAAGAGCCGCAAGGACGTGTCGCTGCGGCCCGCCCTCGACCGCTTCGCCGCGGCCACTGAAGAAGACCTGTTCGACGCCGTCGGCCGTGGCCGGGTGTCGCCGCCACAGGTGCTGGAAGCCGTCTTCCCTGGACTGAAGGCGGCCGAGCGGGAGGCGGCCACGGCCCGCCACCGGATCGAGGACGGCAAGGCGGCCAAGCTCTATGTGCGCGGCGGCGGCCTGACCCCGGGCGTCTCCATCCATTTCGGCGAGTGCTGCTCGCCCGTGCCCGGCGATCGGATCGTCGGCATCCTGGAAGCGGATGGCCAGGGGCTGACCGTCCACACCATCGATTGCGAGAAGCTTGAGGAATTCGAGGATCGCGAAGAGCTGTGGCGCGACCTGCAGTGGACTCCGGAGGCCGAGCGCAACTCGATTGCCCGCGCCAAGCTGATCGCCACCATCCGCAATTCGCCGGGCGTCCTGGGCCAGGTCTGCACCATTATCGGCGAGGCTGGCGGCAATATCGTCCAGCTGCGGATGCACCACCGCCAGGCCGACTTTTTCGACGTGGATATCGACGTCGACGTCAACGACGCCCGCCACCTGACCCACATCGCCGCGGCGTTGAGGGCAAACCCCAGTGTCGAGACCGTGGACCGCCGTAAGCGCTAACTCCGCAGAACCCCGCTGCGGACGATGGGGAGCAGGAAGCCCGCCAGCAGGATCGAGTTCGACACGGCGTTGAGTCCGAAACCTGTCGCCACCGAAAGGCTGCTGTCGATCACGAACCAGGCCAGCACGCTCACGATCAGCCCGACCGAGGTCGAGCGGCCGGCGGCGCCGAGTTGGTGCGCGGCCTGGATGGTGGTCATCAGGGTCAGGCCCCAACCAAGGGTCACGGCTCCCATCAGTGCGAGGGAACCCTAGGGGCGGACGTTCGCGCGCTCCATGACCCGTCAGGTCATGGGCGGTGGATCAGGCGACGCGACGGCGCGTGCGGGCAAGCGCGACTTCCAGCCGCGACCGGCCCAGGTGAGCGTCGCCGAACAGGTCGGCGAGGTCACGCTTGGATTGGGCCTTTTGGCGCAGTTCCTCGGCCCACTGGTTGCGGATCTCGGCGATGATGTAAGGCGGCGCCCAGTCGAAATCCTGCGATCCCTCATCGGACAGGAAGAGCGGGGTGATGAACCTGTAGTGCTGCTCGATGACCGACTCGCAGCGGGCGCGAAGTACAGCGGGATCGGCCAGATCGCGCCCGACGGCGGGATCTGCGGGCTTTGCCCGCCCGCCAACCGGGATCCAGATCACGGGGTAGGGCTCGTCGTCGATCACCCCCTTCAGCGTGCCGCGTCCGCTGAAATGCAGGGGCAGGGACTCTGTCGCCACCGCGCCGAGGCCCGTCAGCAGGAACGCCAGGTCGACCGAGATCACCAGCCGGCGCGGCGTCGCCCAGGAGGTGAGCCGGAAGCCTGTATCGATCGAGGGGCCCACGAAGTCGCGAGTGATGTCGCCGCGGCCCTTCTGCGCGTACCATTCGTCGCGCAGTTCAGCCTGAAGCAGTTGGGCGTCATCCAGCAGGTCGGCGCGGAAGCGCGCGCCGCCACGGCGGAAGAACACCTCGGCGTTGGGCACCGGGAAGAGTCCGATCCAGGCGGTGGACTTCACGTCCAGCTGATCGCCGCCCACGGCCATGGCTTCGCGGTAGCGGTGCAGCGCGCCCAGCCAGATGTTGATGGTCTCGTGCGCCTGGTCGAGGCTGGTCAACTCGGAGGTGTAGAGCAGCTCGTCGCCGTTGCTCTTCCAGAATTCCGGCGTTGGCAGGATACGGTTGCTTCCCTCGTTGAACCTCGCATAGGCCGAATAGACGGTCTGGTCGAAGTCCCGGTAGAAATTCAGGATCGAAGGCCGCCAGGCCTGCTGCGACTGCTTGAGCGGCGTGGAGCCCACTAGGTCGACGCTGAAGAACAGCCGCAGGCGCGGTTTCAGCCCCTCGGGAAAGTCAGACGGGAAGGCTTTCCTCTCGCTGGGCGACACCGGATTCTTCCACTCACGTATGCAGGCGGCGCCATTCGAGCGTCGCGCGGGGCGCCGGCGCCGTTGCGGGACGCGCCAACCGCCCCTGCATCCAACCTCGACGAGCTTACAAATAGATGCGCGAGGTCTGCGAGCGCTTAACAAGCGGGGTTAAAAATCGATTCATCTTTGCGGCGCGGGATCCGGCCGGATCTCCGTTCAGGCCGCCACAAACGCCCCGTGCAGGCTGACCGGCAACGCCCGGTCCGCGCGCCAGGTGCAGACGGGCCCCGCGGCCACGCGCCGCGCATCGAACACATGCAGTTCGGTCGCCTTTGCCCGCACATTGACGCTGGGCGCCAGCAGCCAGCCATCCAGCTCCTGTGAACCCCCGGGCCGCGCGACGAAAACAGCTTCCTCCACCAGATGGCCTGGTCCGAAGTTGAAGGCGTCGGACCTCCCGGTCTTCCAGTCGTGTGTCGCATAGCCGTGGAATAGCGGTCCGTTCTGACCGGCCGCCGTGGCGTGAATCGTGTAGCGCCGGGCCCTGCCACTGAAGCGGCCGTCGGTGCGCGGGAACTCCGCCTCGACGGCGGTTCGTTCAACGGTCGCCCGACCATCGGGGCGCAGGGCGAACATCGCCAGCTTTGGGCTGGGCTCCGGCGTCCAGACACCCTTCATGACACTCTTGCCGTTGGTGGTGGCGAAGCTCGCGTCGGGGCTGAGGCAGCCGTCGAACCGCAGGGTCCCGTCGGCTTCCTCCCACCCCGAGCCGTAGTGGAAGGCGAAGAAGGCGGGCAGCTCATAGGTGCGCCGCCTGGTCAGGTCGGCCTTGTCCAGGACCAGGACCTTCGTCCCCAGCTCCGGCTTCCAGCTGAAACTGTCGGCATAGGGCATGACCATCCGGTCCTGCACCCAGGGCTGCAGGACCAGGATCAGATGCCGTTCGGTCGCGCTGAAGTCGTGGACATAGCTGGCGGCTGGCAGGTCGATGACCTGGGCGGCCTTCAGCCCGCCGTTCGCCGCCAGGCGCCACACGATCGCCTTCGATCCGTTGAGGCCAAGGCTCCAGATGTCGCCGCCCGGCTCGCGCCTTGGGTGGGCAAGAAAGGGCATGTGCGCCAGGTCGGGCGACAGGGTCCGCATACCCTTGGTGGAAAGATCGCCCGCGTCGAGAGCTATCGGCGAGCCGGCCTCCCACAGCGCCCAGATTTCCTTGCCCACGGGCATCACCGAGATGTTGGCGGCGTTGGTGTCGTCGGCGGACTCGACCCGCGCCCCGGCCTGGCCGCGGGTTCCGAAGCCGGGCGTCACCACGGCGTTGGCGGCGCTGTCGGCGCGGCGCTTGGGCGTGTCGATGAACCGGGCCGCCAGCGTCGCCTGACCATCATTGATCCGGAAGGCGCGAATTAGGCCGTCGCCGTCGAACCAGTGGTCCACCGACCCGCCCGGCCGATGGAATTTGCCCGGCCCGTTGCGGTAGAGGCTGCCCGCCAGGCCGGCCGGCGCGCGGCCCTGGACCAGGTGCATCGGGGTCTGTGGCATGTCGGCTTCAAGGTCGGCGAAGGCGACGCGCCAGTCGAGACCGGCGGCCTCGCCCGCCCGAAGTTGCGCTGCGGCCTGGGCCAGTTCGGGGGTCAGGATCGAGACGGCGGCCCCGCCAGCGAGGCCCTGCAGGAGATGACGACGGTTCATGGCGTTTCGCTCCGTTCAGTCGATATCGATGGTCTGGGTGTTGGCGCCGGCCTTCACCTCGAAACTGGCGTCGGCCCATTTTGCCGGACCCATGTTCCCATGGGCGTTGTTCGAGAAGGCGAAGGGCTCAGTGGGCATGCCGAACGGATTGACCCCCATTTTCCCGTCGGCGTTGATGTCGTGGAACGCCTTGATCGCGTAGCGGCCAGGCGCCAGGCCCTTGAAGGTCGTCGTCACAGCGTCGCCCGTCGCAGGGACCATCGCCTGACCGGCCGGCGGGGCCTTGTCGGCATAGCCGTCCTCACCGGCGACCAGCGACATCATGATCGCCCCGGTCTTGGCCTTCAGTCCCTGGAAGGTGACGGTCAGGTCCCCCGTGGGCTCGGCGGCGTGGACGGTCCCGGTCAGGGAAAGGGCGAAGGCGGCGGCGATGACGGCGAGGCGAGGCATGGGCGATCCCGGGACGGGTTGAACGATGGCCGGATGCTAGCGTGCGCCGCCGCCGTTGCACGCGCGGACTCGTGGACCGCCGCAAGGACTACGTGAACGGACACCGGCGCGGCTGGCGTTGCGCGAACGGCGCCTAGCGCTGCGCCGCCGCGCTGGCCCTCGCCGCGGCCTTGCGTTCGGCGATGGCGTCGCGGGTCTCGGCGATCAGCCGCGCAGCCAGTGGGTCGGTCTGGATCGCCTGCCAGTAAGCGCCAAGCCTTGGCAACTGCTCCAGCGGATCGGGGGTCCCGAACAGGGTCGGGATCCACTCTGCCGACAGCACCAGTTGAGGGATGATCGCCCCGTCCGCCTGGGTCAGCGATCGGCCCACCGCATAGCCGTCCTCGCCGATGAACTCGTCCAGATAGGCCAGCGCCTCTGCCAGCTTGCCCGTCGCCGCTTCGACCACAGCGGGCTCCCAATGCCGCCGCGAACGCCCGGCCAGGGTGAACAGAGGGACCATCGCCATCACCACATAGAAGTCGCAGATCCGGCTGAGCAGCCGCATCCGCGCCCGCTCGAACAGGTCGGTAGGCCGCAGGCTCGGCTCCGGATAGGCGTCCTCGAGGTATTCACAGATCACCTCGGACTCCGGCAGCACGCGGCCGTCGTCCAGCACCAGCGCCGGCACCCGGCCGATCGGATTGACCTTCAGGTACTCGGCCTTGGTCTCGGTCGAGGCGTGGAAGCCCGGCGGATGGATGATCTCAGCCGCGATCCCCTTGGCGTAGAGCAGCAGCCTTACGCGGGTCGGGAACGGCGAGTCGTAGGTCTGGAAGAGCTTCATGACGACGTCACTCCGTCCGGAAAAAGGGCGCGCTTCAGGGGGCGCCACAGCACCACGATGATCAGCCCCGCCGTACCCGCCGCGCCGGCGTGCAGCAGCCAGAAGGCCGGGACCGGCATCTTTTCGTAGAACTGGCCGATCCAGCCCACCAGCAGGCTGCCGGCGAACACCGACAGGAAATAGATCCCGATCATCAGTGAAGTGATGGCCGCCGGAGCCGCGCGGCTGAAGAGCGCCATCCCGATCGGATAGACGAAGAGGTAGCCGGTCTGCACGATCAGGTGGAAACACAGCGCCCAGAACAGCGGCACCTTGTCCCCGCCGCTCACCACCACCGCCAGGGCAAGCAACCCATAGGCGGCGGCCGCCATCGCGCAGCCGATGGCCATCTTGCCGAGCGCGCTGGGCTCGGCGCCGCGCCGCGCCTGGGCGTTCCAGAGCGCGATCAGCAGGGGCGCGACCGTGATGCCGACGATGGCGCTCGCCGCCTGCAGCCAGGTTGTCGGCAATTCCAGAGGTCCGATCCGCCGGTCGAGGTGCGCCCTGGCCCAGATCATGTAGGCGTTCAGCACCTCGCCGTTGGCGATCCAGAACAGCGCCACGACCACCAGCAGCGCGCCCATCGCCGCCAGGGTTGGCACATCGGCCTGCGTCAACCGGGGCTTCAGCACGGCCGCCGCGCCGCGGACGGGAAGGGTGTCGGCCGGCAGGCGCGAATAGCCCGCCAGATAGATGCCCAGGCTGACCAGCATGCCGACCCCCGCCGCGCCGAACCCCCAGTGCCAGCCGTAGAGTTCGCCCAGCGTTCCGCAGACCAGTGGCGCGCCGAGGACCCCGATATTGGCGAACAGGTAGAAGATCTGGAACGCCGCCTCCCGACGCCGGTCCAGCCCGCGATAGAGGTTGCCGACCTGGGCCGAGATATTCCCCTTCAGCATCCCGCAGCCGGTCATCAACAGCACCAGCGCCGGCAGGAAGGTGACCTCGAACGCCATCATGAAATGGCCCGCCGCCATCATCGCGCCGCCCACCAGCACCGCCCGCTTCTGGCCCAGCAGCCGGTCGCCGATAATCCCGCCGAAGACCGGTGTGAACGAGCAGAACCCCGCGTAGAGCCCGAAAATCTCTGAGCTCAGCGCCTGCGGACTCATCGGCCCGAACACGCTCTCGATCGCGGCGCGGAACGGCCCGAACCCCGCCACATGCTCGATATGCCCCGGGTGCAGCAGCGAGCTCGTCATGTAGAGCACCAGCAGCGCCTGCATGCCGTAGAATGAAAACCGTTCGAAGGCCTCCATGAACGCCAGGTACGCCAGCCCGAGGGGATGGCCGAAGAAGTCGCGATCGCGGCGCTGCGCAGCCTCCGGTCCGGCGATGTCGGTGGCGATAGCCATTTGCGAGAATTTCAGCCCCCCAGCCTGACGACAAGACCGAGCTTTGCCGTGTAAGGAAAGTCTCCATGAACACCGAAGACGTCCTCAACGAGTTCCGCGCCGCCGGCGCGCTGCGCGAAGGCCATTTCATCCTGGCGTCCGGCCGCCACAGCCCGATGTTTCTGCAGAAGAACCTGGTCTTCCAGTACCCGGAGCGCACCTCACGACTCTGCAAGGCCCTGGCCGAGAAGATCATCGCCCAATTCGGCAAGCCCGACGTGATCGTCGCCCCGGCGGTCGGCGCGATCATCCCCGGCTACGAGGTCGCTCGCTGGCTCGACGTGCCCTCGATCTACGTCGAGCGCGAGGACGGCGAGTTCCGGCTGCGTCGCGCCTTCACGATCGCGCCGGGCGCCAAGGTCGTTGTGGTCGAGGACGTGATCACGACCGGCGGCTCGTTCCGCGAAGCCGTGAAGCCGATCGAGGCGGCCGGCGGCGTGGTGCTCTGCTGCGCCTGCATCGTCGATCGCTCCGGCGGCAAGGCCGATGTGGGTTGGCCACTGGTGGCCCTTGCCACCGTCGACGTGCCGTCTTACGCCCCCGACGAAATCCCCCCCGAACTCGCGGCGCTCCCCGCCGAGGAGCCGGGCTCCAAGAGGCTGCGCGGATGAGCAAGCTCAGGCTGGGCGTCAACATCGACCACGTGGCCACGGTCCGCAACGCCCGCGGCGAGGGGTATCCCGATCCCGTGCGCGCCGCCGAGATGGCGTTGGCCGCCGGCGCGGACGGCATCACCGCCCACCTTCGCGAGGATCGCCGGCACATCTCCGACGCTGACATCGACGCCCTGGCCGCCATCTGCCGGCGGCGCGGCCGCCCGCTGAACTTCGAATGCGCGGTCACCGCCGAAATGGAGGCCATCGCGCTCGCTCACCTGCCGCACGCCGCCTGTCTGGTGCCGGAGCGCCGGGAAGAGGTCACCACCGAGGGCGGCCTCAACGTCGTGCGCGGCCACAACACCATCGCCGCCGTCACCCGCCGCTTCACCGACGCCGGAATCCGCGTCTCCTGCTTCGTCGACGCCGACCTTGCGCAGGTCGCGGCCTGCGCTTCCGTCGGCGCCGAGGTGATCGAACTGCACACCGGCGCCTGGTGCCAGGCGGTGCGCGAGCGTTCGCCCGAGGCCCCGCGCCTGCTGGACAAGCTGCGGGCCGCCGCCGCAGAGGGCGCGCGCCTGGGCCTTGAAGTCCACGCCGGGCACGGCATCGACTACGAGACCGTCAAGCCCGTCGCCACTATCCCCGAGTTGATGGAGCTCAACATCGGCCACTTTCTGATCGGCGAGGCGATCTTCATCGGTCTGGGCCCGGCGATCCAGCGGATGCGGACGCTGATGGACGAAGCCCGCGCTTCCAGCGCGGCATGATCCTGGGCATTGGGGCGGACCTGTCCGACATCCGCCGGATCGAGGACACGCTGGGCCGGTTCGGCGACCGCTTCATCCAGCGGATCTTCACCGAGATCGAACGCACGCGGTCCGAGCGCAAGAACGACCGCGCCGCCAGCTACGCCAAGCGGTTCGCCGCCAAGGAAGCCTGCGCCAAGGCGCTCGGCACCGGCATGCGGCGCGGCGTCTTCTGGCGCGACATGGGGGTCGTCAACATGCGTTCCGGCCAGCCGACCATGGCGCTGACCAATGGCGCGCTCGCCCGCCTGAATGAGATGACACCGCCCGGACACAAGGCCGTCGTCCATCTCAGTCTCACCGATGACCATCCCTATGCCCAGGCCTTCGTGATCATCGAAGCCGTGCCGGACGCGTAGGGGGAAGGGCTCCGTGCCCCACACTTCCGTCATCCTCCGGTCGCGCGGAGACGCGATCCGGGGGATCCAAGCCGACTTAGCCGTTCTGGAGTCAGCTTGGGTCCCCCGGATCAGCTTTCAGCTGACCGGGGGATGACGAGTCTTCATCGTCTACTTCTTCTTCGCGGGCGCCTTGGCAGCGGTGGTCGCCATACCGGCCGGCTTGGCGTCGGCGGTGCACTTGATGAACTTGCCGGCTGCGTCGCGGCACGGGCCCTTCTTGGCGGAGGTCGCCGTCGGGCAGGCAGTGAACTTGCCGGTCGCGTCACGGCAGGGTGCGGCGGATGCACCGCCGGCGATGGCGCTCAGCAGGATGGCGGCGGCGACGACGAGAGAAGTGCGAGTCATGATTGGTCCCCTGGAATCGATGCAGCCAGTATAGCGCCGCATTGGGACCCCGCGCCGGATTCATGGCGTCTGTGTGTCACGCTGGTGGAGCGATTGTTACGCGCCGCCGGACTAGCGCCGGCCACAGGGTGTTGAGCGCCAGCCCGCTCAGCACCAGCGCCGCCGCCGTCAGCTTCCATGACGACAGCGGCTCGTGCAGGATAAGCGCCGAGGCGCCCATGCCGAACACCGGCACCAGCAGTGACAGCGGGCTGATCGTCGCCGCCGGATGCCGCGCCAGCAGCCATCCCCAGGCTGCGTAGCCGAACAGGCTGTTGCCCACCGACTGCCAGAGCACGGCGCCCCAGGTCGCCGTATCGGCGTTGCGGATACCAGCCGCGATAGCCGCCGGCCCCTCGACCGCGAAGGCCAGGGCAAAGAGGGCGGGGGCCGCGAACAGGCTCGACCAGACCACATAGGCCACCATGTTCACCTGGCCCGCCCGGCGCGCCACGATGTTGCCGCCGGCCCACCCCATCGCCGCGACCAGCACCAGTCCCAGGCCCAGCGGCGTGACGTCAGCGCTGGTGTGCAGCATCAGCCAGCCCAGCCCCGCGGCCGCCAGGGCGAGGGCGGCGAGCTGATAGCCACGCACTTTCTCGCCGGTCAGCGCCATGGCCAGGCCGATGGTGAAGAACGCCTGCACCTGCACCACCAGCGAGGCCATTCCGGGCGAGATGTGCCCGTTCATGGCGGTGTAGATCGCCCCGAACTGGCCCACCCCGATCAGCAGCCCATAGGCCGCCAGGTTGCCCCAGCCGGCCGGCCGCCTGCAGAAGAAGATCGCGGGAACGCAGGCCAGCGTGAACCGCAGCGCCGACAGGGTCAGCGGCGGCAGGTGCCCGAGCGCGAATTTCATCACCACGAAGTTGGTGCCCCACACCGTGACGATGGCGAGCGCGAGCAGCGCGTGCAGCGGGGGCAGGGTGTCGCGGGTCATGGCGCCTATGTGGTCGGAGCTTGGCCGTTTGTCACCCCAGCCGTGGAACGCTCATGAGCAAGAGTTCATGGGCATGGAACTTGCTCCTGGGGTATGCAGGCCGAACCGAAAGCTTCAGGACACCCGATGAGCGAGACCACCGCCCCCGCGCAGGACGCCAAGCCCAAGCCGAACGAGACCGTCGAGATCATCAAGACCGTCTTCTGGGCGCTGCTGATCGCGCTGTTCCTGCGGGTTCTGCTGTTCCAGCCTTTCACCATCCCGTCGGCCTCGATGGAGCCCAACCTCTACGAGGGCGACTACATCGTGGTGACCAAGTACTCGTATGGCTACTCGCGCCACTCGATCCCGCTCAGCCCGCCGATCTTCAAGGGCCGCATCTTCGAACATGCGCCGCACCGGGGCGATATCGCGGTCTTCAAGACGCCGCACGACAACCGCACCGACCTGATCAAGCGCGTCATCGGCATGCCGGGCGACACCATCCAGATGAAGCTGGGCCTGCTCTACATCAACGGCGTGCTGGTGCCCCGCGTGGCCGCCGGCTCGGTCCGTGAGGATATCGGTGAGGGCTTCGTCCGTGACGTGGCGCTCTACCGCGAGACCCTGCCGGGGGGCAAAACCTACATGACCCAGGATTTCGGGACCGACGGCCAGCTCGACAACACCGACGTCTACACCGTGCCGGCCGGCCACTACTTCATGATGGGCGACAACCGCGACAACTCTGAGGACAGCCGCGTCCCATCTGAAGCCGGTGGTGTGGGCTATATGCCGTCCGAGAACTTCGTCGGCCACGCCCAGATCATCATCGTCTCGTGGAACAAGGGCGCGTCGATCTTCAAGCCCTGGACCTGGCTGAACCTCAACTGGAGCCGCTTCTTCCATCCGCTGAAGTAGGCGGCGGCTCTACGCCCCGAAGATCCACCCCGGCGGCAGTGTCGAAAGCTGCACGCCGACC
>JBBREC010000107.1:0-13040 GCA_038203295.1 Caulobacterales bacterium | reverse complement strand
CACCGCTTCCAGCACCGGCAGCAGGGGCTGCAGCGAGGAGAGCTTCTTTTCGAAGAGCAGGATCATCGGCTCTTCGAGGTCGGCCTCCATCTTCTCGGCGTTGGTGATGAAGTAGGGCGACAGGTAGCCGCGGTCGAACTGCATGCCTTCGACGACGTCGAGTTCGGTCTCGGCTGTCTTGGCTTCTTCAACGGTGATGACGCCTTCGTTGCCGACGCGCTCCATCGCCTTGGCGATCATGTTGCCCACTTCGACGTCGCCGTTGGCGGAGATGGTGCCGACCTGGGCGATCTCGGCGTTGGTGGTGACCTTCTTGGCCGAGTTCTTGATCTCCTCGACGACCTTGGTGACCGCCTTGTCGACGCCGCGCTTCAGGTCCATCGGGTTCATGCCGGCGGCAACCGACTTCAGGCCTTCGATGACGATGGCCTGGGCCAGCACCGTGGCGGTGGTCGTACCGTCGCCGGCCTTGTCGTTGGTCTTGGAGGCGACTTCGCGGATCAGCTGGGCGCCCAGGTTCTCGAAGCGGTCAGCCAGTTCGATTTCCTTGGCCACCGAGACGCCGTCCTTGGTGGAGCGCGGGGCGCCAAAGGACTTCTCGATGATCACGTTGCGGCCCTTGGGACCGAGCGTCACCTTGACCGCGTTGGCCAGGATGTTGACGCCGCGCAGCATCCGATCGCGCGCGTCTGAAGCGAAATAGACGTCTTTCGCAGCCATGTTGGATTCTCTTTTTCTGAATGTTTTCTGGGGGAAAGGAAAGCGTCTGGGGCTCGGCCGTTAGGCTTCGAGCACGCCCAGGATGTCGCTTTCCTTCATGATCAGCAGGTCCTTGCCGTCGAGCTTGATCTCGGTGCCGGACCACTTGCCGAACAGGATCTTGTCGCCGGCCTTGACGTCCAGCGGCTGGATCTTGCCGCTTTCGTCGCGGGCGCCGGGGCCAACGGAGACGATCTCGCCTTCCTGCGGCTTTTCCTTCGCGGTGTCGGGAATGATGATCCCGCCCTTGGTCTTCTCTTCTTCCTCGACACGCTTCACGAGGACGCGGTCTCCCAGAGGACGAAACGCCATGTGTTTTCTCTCTCTTTCCGTACGAAACGGCTGGATTGTTGATGGCGCTGTGCAGCGCCCAGGAGTCGATGTTAGCAGTCCTGACCGTTGAGTGCTAACGGCGCGCCGGACTTAAGAAGGGCATGTGGCGGAGTCAAGGCGAAGAGGGCGATTTGGCGGTAGGCCGCAAGCAGGTTTGGGTCAGGTCCGATGCGGATTCCGCTGGAGGCGCCTCATTGCCGCCGCTAGGGTCGGATTGAAACGATCGTTAGAATCTCCGGGGAGATACCAGAAATGCGCCGCGTCATCGCGCTTGCCGCCCTTATCGCCGCATCCGTCGCCGCCGGCGGCGCGGCCGCCGCCCACTGGACCAAGTACGTCGACGTCGACGGGGGCAAGGCCTGGTCGTACGACGGCGACTACAGCTACAAGGACAAGGCCACCGGCCGCATGGTGGTCATGCAGGCCATCTCCGTTCCGGAGAAGAGCATCGGTCCCGGCGCGCCGGGCGCCGCCGACGGTGTCGGCAGCATCGTGGCGATCGACTGCACCAAGAAGAACCTGATCAGCCTGGGTTCCTACACGCCGTCCAAGCCGATGGAGATGAAGGCCAACTGGCGTTCGGACACGCCAAAGAAGGCCGAAGGTGCGGAAAACCAGGCCCTGCTGGCCGCGGTCTGCCAGCACATCGATCACGTCCCGGAAAAGTAGCGAGCGCGACCGCCGGCCGGCGCCCGACCTTGTCGGGTTCCAGGTCGGCGACGCATGTCCCGACGTCTTGGGCGCTACCTGTCCAAAGCTTAACTGGAAAACCGGTCCCAGCGTCCCTACTTCGGCGACATGGTTCTGTGGCTCAAACTCCTCCCCGCCGTTCTGGCGCTCGGCAGCGTGGCCGTGCTGGTCTTCACCAGCACGCCGTCGGCGCTCTACGCATAGGGTTTTCAATCCTTCACTGGCGCGGCGCGCTCGGGCCGGCTGAAATACCGCCATGCGCAGGTTCCTTCTCCGGCTCTTCGCCATCGCGGGCCTTGTCGTCGGTGCGGGCCTGGCCGTGCTCTGCACGCCGCAGCCGCTGTTCGGCCACCACCTGAGCTACGGCCGCTACCAAGTCTGGTCGGACCGTCCCATCGAGGCGGAGATCCGGGGCGTGCTCGACGACGTGACGCGGCGCATCTCCCGCTCGGCGATCTACTCGCCGGATCAGCGGTTCCGGATTTTCATCTGCAACGACCAATGGCGCCTGACGCTCTATTCGCAGCGGTTCGCCGGCGGCATGGGCGGGATGGCGGATACAGGTTTCACCCGCAACGTCTACATCCGCCGGTCCGACATCCCGAGGAACCGGCTGATCCCGCCCAGTGGCTGGGCGGCTGCGAAGATGGCCGACAGGCCGCTCTCCTACTACATCGCCCACGAACTGGCCCACGTGATGGAGAGCCGCGCATTCGGGCGCGGCAGCGCGGTGCGCTATCCGGTCTGGATCAACGAAGGCTACGCCGACTATGTGGCCAAGGCCGGCCAGTTCGATCTGGCGAAGAACGCCGCCGACCTGAGGGCAGGCGCGCTCGCCATGGACCCCAGGGCCAGCGGCCTCTACCGGCGCCATCACCTGGAAGTGGCCTATCTATTGGACCGCCAGGGCCTGAGCATCCGCCAACTCTATGCCGATCCCCCCGACGAGGCGGTGGTGCGGGCGCGGATCATCGCGGACAAGACCCTGTAGTCGCGAACATTAAAACACTTGTTTGATTCCAGATCGAATATGGGTCAAAGCTTGCCGCCAACGCTGACGCGCGCGCAGACGGGCCGTGCGAACGACCAACGACAAACCGCTATTGGGAGAGACCAGATGAGCGAGACCCTGAACAAGCAGGCTCAATCCAGCTTCAGCCTGAACCCGCAGGATGAGCTCAACGACCTGCGGATGTCCGAAAAGGCGCTGCCGCTGCTCAACAAGGTCAAGGCGTTCATCCGCGAAGTCGTCGAACCGATGAGCGAGGAATTCCATCGTCTGGGCGAGGGAAACCCCAACATCTGGTCCTATGCGCCCGGTCAGCTGGAATGCCTGGAAGCCGCCAAGGACAAGGCCAAGGCCAACGGCCTGTGGAACTTCTTCCTGCCCAACGCCGAGACCGGCGAAGGTCTTTCGAACCTGGACTACGCCTATATCGCCGTCGAGCTGGGCAAGAACCGGCTGGCTTCAGAGACTATGAACTGCGCCGCGCCCGACACCGGCAACATGGAAGTTCTGGAGCGCGTCGGTACGCCGGCCCAGAAGAAGCAGTGGCTGGAGCCGCTGCTGGAAGGCAAGATCCGCTCGGCCTTCGCGATGACCGAGCTGAACTCAGCCTCGTCGGACGCCAAGAACGTCAACACCCGCGCCACCCTGGTGGGCGACGAGTACGTCATCAACGGCGAGAAGCACTACATCTCCGGAGCCGGCGACCCGCGCTGCAAGATCATGATCACCATGGTCCAGACGACGCCGGACGGCCCGCCCAACCTGCGCCAGTCGCAGATCCTGGTCCCTACCGACGCGCCCGGCGTGAGGATCGTCGGCCCGCAGCACGTGTTCGGCGATCCCGACGCGCCGCATGGCCACATGCACATCATCTTCGACAACGTCCGCGTGCCGGCGTCGAACATGCTGCTGGGTGAGGGCCGCGGTTTCGAGATCAGCCAGCTTCGCCTGGGCCCCGGCCGGATCCACCACTGCATGCGCGCCATCGGTTCGGCCGAAAAGGCGCTGGACCTGATGGTGACACGTGGCCTCAGCCGTGAGGCGTTCGGCAAGCAACTGGTCAACCTGGGCGGCAACCTGGAGATCATCTCCCGCGCCCGCATCGACATCGAGGCCATGCGGCTGATGGTGCTGAAGGCCGCCAAGGCGATGGACGTCCTCGGCAACCAGGAAGCCCGCGTCTGGATCCACATGGTCAAGGCCATGGTGCCGGAACGGGTCTGCCAGATCATCGACCAGGCGATCCAGATGCACGGCGCGCTGGGCGTCTCGCAGCACACCCCGCTCGCCCGCATGTACACCTCGACCCGCACCCTTCGGATCGCCGACGGCCCGGATGAAGTTCACCACATGGTCGTCGGCCGCAACGAGTTGCGCCAGTATCGCGAGACTGCGCGCGATCCGGGCGAGACCTCGATCTTCCGGCACTAGCTCCGCGACGCTTCGGGCCCCGGCGTAACGTCGGGGCCTAGGCGCTTCGCCGGGCCTGTGGTCAACTCCGCTCAAAGAGAGCCTTGGGAGGGGATGATCGTGAAATCTGCATTGATGGCGGCTGCGGCCGTAGTGGCGCTGGCGGCGCCGGCGATGGCGCGCGCCGAGACGGCGTGCGAGGGCCTGGCGAAAACGGCCCTGCCGCACGCCGAGGTGACCCGGGCGACCACCGAAAAATCCGGCGACAGGATGCTCTGCAAGGTCGCGGTGGCCAGCCATCCGACCAAGGACTCCAACATTCTCCTCGAAGTTTGGATTCCGGTGGGCGACTCATGGAACGGCAAGTTCGTCCAACTGGGCAACGGCGGGTTCTCGGGCCGTGTTCCCTCGGGCCAGCTCAGGGCGGTGGCGGCGCAGGGCTACGCCACAGCCGGCACCGACAACGGCCACCAGAGCAATGTCGGCACCTCGGCCGTCTGGGCCCTGGGCCACCCCGAAAAGATCGTCGATTTCGGCTGGCGCTCGCTGAAGGAGACCACCGACATCGCCAAGCTGCTGATCGCGGCCCAGAAGGCCAGCGGGCCGAAGCGCTCCTATTTCTACGGCTGCTCCGACGGCGGCCGCGAGGCGCTGATGGAAGCCCAGCGCTTCCCGCGCGACTTCGACGGCATCGTCGCCGGCGCGCCGGCCAACTACATGAGCCAGCTGTTCGGCATCTCGGCGGGCCAGCACCAGGCGCTCTCGGCGCCCGGCGGTTACCTCGGCGACGACCAGCGCAACCTGCTCCAGAAGACCGTGCTGGCGCAGTGCGGCGGCGAGGCCTTCGTGCGCGACCCAGCCGCCTGCCACTTCGATCCAAGCAAGCTGCAATGCAAGTCCGGCCAGTCGGCGGGCTGTCTGACAGCGCCGCAGATCGCTTCGGCGCGGGCCATCTATGACGGCCGCCGCGATCCCCGCACGGGCAAGATCGCATTCCCCGGTTTCAGCCCGGGCGCGGAGGCCGAACCCAACAGCTGGAACGCCTGGATCACCGGGCCAACCGAAGACAAGCACTCCGGCGCCGCCGGCTACCAGTTCTCGTCCAATGCCTTCAAGTACTTCGCCTTCCAGGACCCCGACTTCGACTTCCTGAAGTTGAATCTTGGCGGCCAGTTCGATCGGGCCAAGGTGGTCATGAGCCCGTTGATCGACTCCGAGAATCCGGACCTCAGCGCCTTCCGCAAGCATGGCGGCAAGCTCGTCCAGTACCATGGCTGGAACGACCCCGCGATCCCGCCGCGGTCGTCGATCCGCTACTACGAGGACGTCCGTCGCACCATGGGACCGACCGAGGACTTCTATAAGCTCTACATGGTTCCAGGCATGCTCCATTGCGGTGGCGGGCCGGGCCCGGGCACGGTCGACTGGCTGGCGGTCCTCGACCGCTGGGTGGGCGACAAGGCGGCGCCCGGCGACCTGGTGGCGACCGGCGCCGCCGGCGTGTCCCAGACGCTCTGCCCCTATCCGGGCGTGGCGCGGAGGTCCGGAGAGACCTGGAGCTGCAAGGTCGGTGCGGCCTCCCGCGCCAGATGACCGAGCTTGCGGGCGGCGTGCGGCCTGACGAACAGGCCGTCCTGCGCAAGATCGCATGGCGGGTCGTGCCGTTCATGGGCCTGCTCTATTTCACCGCCTACCTCGACCGGGTGAACGTGGGCTTCGCGGCGCTGACCATGAACCACGACATAGGCCTGTCGGCGGCCGCCTTTGGGCTGGGCTCGGGGATCTTCTTCATAGGCTACTTCCTGTTCGAGGTGCCCTCGAACCTGATCCTCGAGAAGGTCGGGGCGCGGCGCTGGATCGCGCGGATCATGGTCACCTGGGGCGTGCTGTCGGCGGCCATGTCGCTGGTGACCACGCCGATGGCCTTCTACGTTGTGCGGTTCCTGCTGGGCGTGGCCGAGGCCGGCTTCTTCCCCGGCATGATCCTCTATCTGACCTACTGGTTCCCATGGGCCCAGCGCGGGCGGATCGTGGCTCTGTTCATGCTGGCCATTCCACTTTCCAGCGTGCTGGGCGCTCCGGTGTCGACTTTCCTGCTCGGGACGTCGGTCTTCGGGCTCAAGGGGTGGCAGACGATGTTCTTGCTGGAAGGCCTTCCCGCCGCGATCCTTGGGGTGGTGGTGTTCTTCCGCATGACCGACCGCCCCGCCGTCGCCGACTGGCTGGACGGCCACGAGAAGGCGACCCTGCAACGCGCCCTCGACCGCGATGCGTCGGCTCCCGTCAGGGGTCACTTGACCGGACTGACGGCGGCGCTCTCCAACCCACAGGTCTGGCGGTTCGCGCTGATCTATTTCAGCGTGATCATGGGCAGCTACGGCCTGGGCTTCTGGCTGCCGCAGATCGTCAAGGGACTGGGCGGACTTTCCAATATCCAGACCGGCTGGCTGACCGCGCTGCCCTATCTGATGGGCGCGGTGGCGACCGTGTTCTGGGGCCGGCATTCGGACAGGACGCAGGAACGGGTCTGGCACTTCGTGCTGCCCGCGAGCCTGGCATCGGCGGGCTTTCTGACGGCGGGGCTGGCCGCCGACCCGGCGATCCAGTTCGCTGGGCTCTGCGCCGCCACCATCGGGGTCACCTGCGCGGCGCCAATGTTCTGGGCCTTCCCGACCCGGTTCCTTCGAGCCGCCGCCGCGGCCGGCGGCATCGCCCTGATCAACTCGGTGGGCAACCTGGCGGGCTATGCCGGGCCTTCGATCATGGGGTTCATGAAGCAGGCGACGGGCGCCTATGGCGCGGGCCTGCTGGCCCTGGCCGCGGCGGCCGCCTTCGCCGCCCTGTTGGCGATCGAGTGGCAGGCCGGCCCTGAAGCTGTGCCTTAGCGGGCTGGCATGAGTTTGGGCTCGGGTGTAAGCGAACGCCGTGACCCCGACCTACCGCATACGGCGCCTGGCGATGCCTGAGGCGCAAGGGGCGGCGAACGCACTCGCCGACATCCTTTGCGATTGCGTGGCCGGCGGCGCGTCGGTGAGCTTCATGGCTGACCTCACGCACGACGACGCCGTTGCCTTCTGGCGGGGCGAGGCTGATGCCGGCGATGGGCGCGCGATCCTTGTGGCTGAGGACGACGCGGGCGTATTTGGCGTGGTCCAGGTGATCCCGGCCTGGCCGACCAATCAGCCGCACCGGGCGGACATCTCCAAGATGCTGGTGCATCGCCGCGGCCGGCGCCGGGGCGCCGCCGCGGCGCTGCTGACGGCGGCCGAGGACGCCGCGCGCCAGATGAACCGCACCATGCTGGTGCTGGACACCGTCACCGGCGGCGCGGCCGAAGGGCTCTACGAAAAGCAAGGCTGGACGCGCGTCGGGGTGATCCCCGACTACGCCTTGATGCCCGACGGCGCGATGAGCTCCACCACGGTCTTCTACAAGGCGCTGGCGTGATCGCCGCCCTTTCCCATCAGGACGCCGGCCCAGGGCTCGGCCCCATTCTTGATGCTGCCCGGTGGGGGCCGGGCCTACCGCGGGCATACCCCGCGACCCTTTTGCGCGCGACGCGCAGCAGATCCGCAATCGGGGGTGGCCTGTGCCCACCCTTCGGGGCGGGTCGCAACCCGGAGGACTTTCCCCATGAGCATGATTTCAGCGCTCTTTATCGTGGCGATGGCGTTCATCACCGCGGCCATATCCGGCGTGTTCGGCATGGCCGGCGGCCTGATGCTGAAGGGCGCGCTGGCGCTCGTCCTGCCGGTCTCGGCCACCTTCGTCACCCACGGAATCCTGCAGCTCGTCGCTAACGGCTGGCGCGCGATCCTGCACCGCAAGCACGTCGCCTGGCGGATCGTGGGGGTCTACGCGCTTGGGGCGTTCCTGGCCGCGGGCCTGATGACCTTCGTCGCCCTGCAGCCGACCAAGGCGGGGTTGTTCCTGCTGATGGGCCTGGTGCCCGGTCTGGTCTGGTTGCCGCAGAGCTGGGTGAAGGTGGACGCGTCGCGGCCCGCCCAGGCCTTCATCTGCGGCCTCATCGTTACCGGGGTGAACCTGACGGCCGGTGTGGCGGGACCGATCCTCGACGTCTTCTTCGTGCGCACGGCGCTCACCCGACACGAGATCGTCGCCACGAAGGCCGCGACCCAGGTGTTCAGCCACCTCATGAAGATCGTCGTCTATGGCGCGCCGCTGCTGGCCCTGCACGGCGCGGGCCTGCCCCCGGCCTGGGTGTTCGCCGTGGCCATCCCGCTCTCGATGCTGGGGACGGCGGCGGGCGGCATCCTGCTGAACAGCCTGAACGACCTGGACTTCAAGCGCTATCTCCGCCTGATCCTGACCGTGATCGGCGCGGTCTACCTGGTGCAGGCCGCGCGGCTGTTCATCCTCGGCGGCTAGGGCGAGCGGCCAAAAAAAGGGCCCGGTCACAAGGACCGGGCCTTTAAAGTCATTAGGGAGGAAACGCCCAGGAATGGGCAGACCCGAGATATGTACGCATCGTGGCGGTGCAAGGACGCCCGACAGCTTTTTTGATGATGAAGCTCGGAGACACCGAGGCGCCCCATAGAAGTGGTCTGCGCCCGGCGCCGGAATTGGCCGTTTTTAGCGGGCCGTTTCCGGCTTATGGCGGGGCCGTCAGACGGGGGACCGGCGCATGAAGCTTGAATCGAAGGTCATGGAAGATCGCCATGTGCGGCTCGAGCCGATGACCGAGGTCCATCGCGAGGATCTCCGCGCGGCCTGCGCCGCCGACCCTGACACCTGGAACCGGCTCTATCCCTTCTCGATGCTGGGGACGGAATTCGACGTCGGCTGGGCGCGGATGTACGCTGATCCGGCGCCGGAATGGATTCCCTTCGCCGTGATGATCGATGGCCGCTGCCAGGGATGCTCCAGCTATCTGGCCATCGACCCGGTCAACGCCACGGTGGAGATCGGGGCCACCTACTATGGCCCCGAGCTGCGCGGCGGGGCGGTGAACCCTGCGGCCAAGCGGCTGCTGATGGCTCATGCGTTCGAGGCCGGCGCGCGGCGGGTGCAGTACAAGGTCGACGCCATCAACGCGCGCTCCCGCGCAGCGGTGACCAAACTCGGTGCGGTGCAGGAGGGGATCCTGCGGGCCGACCGGGTCACCTGGACCGGCCGGATCCGCGACACGGTGGTGTTCTCGATCCTGGCAGACGAATGGCCGGCTGTGCGGGAACGCCTGGACTCGCGGCTGGCGGCGTTCCGCTAGCCCAGGCGGGCGAGCTTCCTTGCGGCGATCGTGGTCAGGACCACAGTCATCGCGGCCAGCACGGCGATGTGCGTCCACATCAAGCCCTGGCTCGGCAGGTGCGCCGCAGCCAGCGCGAGCTGCGCCAGGTGATAGGTCGGCCAGATCGACCGGAACGCCTGCAGGCCTGGCGGCAGCGGGAAGAACAGGCCCGAGAGGAAGGCCATGGCCAGATAGGTTATATTGGCGATGGCGGGCGCGGTGGTCGGGGGCGCGAAGACCCCGATCAGCAGTCCGACCGCGCAGGCCGGGATCACGCCAAGTGACATCACCGAGGCCACGGTGATCAGCTGGACCGGGCTCATGGTCACATGGCCGATCGTCAGGCCGGCGATGACCAGCATGGTCATGACCCCCACCGCGAAGATCAGGGCCATCATCAGCTTGGAGGCGAGGTAGGAGCCGGCCGGCATCGGCAGGGCGCGCTTGAAGGTCAGCAGGCCCTGGTTGCGCTCCACCGCCACCAGGATGCCGAAACCGAACAGGCCTGGTCCCATCACCGCGAACACCGTCCAGCCCACGAACAGCAGGTTGGCCATGCCGCCGTGGGCGCGGCCGCCCGACATCAGGACCCCGAAGAAGCTGTACATCAGGATCGGCATGGCCAGGATCGGGATCGAGAAGGACGGCGTCCGGAACAGCCGGATCGACTCGTACCTGGCGTCGCTGAGATAGGCGCGGAGCAGGCGGCGCGGCGACATGGCCGGAACGTCGAGCGCACTCATTGTGCCGGCTCCTGGGTGAGTTCGGCGAACGCTTCCGAGAGGCCCGCGCGACGGACCTCCAGATCTGCAAGCGCGGGATCGGCGGCGAGTAGCCGGCGGACGACGGCTTCCGCGTCGGGGGTGGTGATCGAAACACGGCCGTTGTCATAGGCAGCCGCGGTGACCTCCGGCCAGGCCTCGATGGCGGAGAGAGCTAGGCGCGTGGCGCAGTCGACGCGTTTGCGAACCACCAGCGCGCGCATCTCGTCGACTGTGCCATTGGCGATGGCGCGGCCCTTGGCCATCACTACGACGCGGTCGGCCAGGGCCTCGGCTTCCTCGATGTAGTGGGTGGTGAGCACGATTGAGGTCCCGCCGGCGACGAGGCCGCGGAGTGTCGCCCACATGGTCTCACGCGAGGTCAGGTCGAGGCCGGTGGTGGGCTCGTCGAGGAACAGCAGGCGCGGCCGGCCGCAGATTGCCAGCGCGAACTGGGCCTGGCGCTTCTGGCCGCCGGACAGCTTGGCGTAGGGGCGCCGCGCGATCTTGCCTACGCCGGCCAGGGCGATGGCTTCGTCCAGGGTCAGCGGGTCGGGGTAGTAGGCCTGGGTCATGGCGATGTGGTCGCGCACCTGCAGCGCGTCGGCCAGCGCCACCTCCTGCATCATAACGCCGACGCCGCGGCGGGCCGTGAGATCATGCGGCGAGCGGCCGAACAGCAGGACCTCGCCGGCGTCCGGCCTCTGCAGGCCAAGCATCAGCGCAATGGCGGTGGTCTTGCCGGCGCCGTTGGGGCCAAGCACCGCCAGCAGCTCGCCCTGACGCACCTCAAGGTCCAGCCCGTCGAGCGCGGTGGTCTCGCCGTAGCGTTTCCGCACCCTGTCCAGGCGGGCCAGCACCGCCCGGTCCGCACCCTTCGCCATCGCCGCCCCCGACCTCTTTAGACACTCGTCGTCGCCGTGGTGCAGTTCAGATGCAGCGGTGATCAGCTCGGCTGCATCCCGAGTGCACGCCACATGGCCATGGCCAGCCCCAGCGCCCGCATGTCCCCCGTGGTGGTGCCGGCCATCTTGTTCATGGCGTAGCCGAAGCTCGTTCGGACATCCATGTCGATGATCGCGAGCGAGCCACCATAGCCACCCCAGAAGATGGTGTTGGGATTGGGGAAGGGGATCACCCCGCCCGCGACGCCGAAGCCCATACCGAACCGGGCCGGACCGGCCAGGACCAGATCCTCGCCCTCGATTTGCAGCTCCAGGGCCTTGCGGCAGCCGGCCTCGGAGAGAAACCGCTTGCCCTTGGCGACCCCGCCGTTGGCCAGGATAGCGTGGATTTCGGCGATCGAGCGCGCATTGCCCGTGCCCCCGGCTGCGGGGATTTCCGCGCCTCGCCAAGCCCGCGTACGGGTCTCCGCGACATCAATGCCGGGGTTGTTCGACATATTGGCCTGGACCTCGGTCTGACCGCCGCCATCGCCCACGGCCTGGCCGGGCGGCGGTGGGATCAGTTCGGCGACCCGGTGGTCCTCCGACGCCGGCAGGCCGATGTGGAAGTCCGCCCCCAACGGCTCGGCGATTTCCTCGCGGAAGAAGGTCCCCAGCGAGCGTCCGGTAATTCTGCGCACCACCTCGCCCACCAGGTAGCCCTGGGTCAGGGCGTGGTAGCCCGCCGCCGTCCCCGGCTCCCAGTAGGGCGCTTGGGCGGCCAGCAGGGAGGTCATTTTTTCCCAGTCGTATAGATCCGCCTTGCTGATTGGCTCTTTCCAGCCGGACAGGCCCGCGGAGTGGCTCAGCAGGTGGCTGACCTTGATCCGGTCCTTTCCATTGGCTGCGAACTCCGGCCAGTACCGGGCGACCGGCGCATCGAAATCGAGATCGCCCCGGTCAGCCAGGATCAGGGCGCAGAGCGCGGTCATCGTTTTCGTCGTCGAGTAGACGTTGACGATGGTGTCCCGCTCCCACCCCCGAGTCCTGGACGCGTCGGTAAACCCGCCCCAGAGGTCGACGACCGTCTCGCCCTCGACCGTGGCGCAGAACGAGGCCCCGACGTCGGCGCCGCTATCGAGATTACTCTGGAACGCCGTGCGCACCGCGGCGTAGCGGTCGAGCGTCGTCCCTTGAACCGAGCCGTCGGCCATGGCCTGCACCTTTTCCCGGCTAGGCCGTCTGGGCCGTGCGCTCTTCGGCGTTCGGGAAGAACACCTCCGCGGCGTGCTTGGCGACGTCCTGGGCCGTATAGGGCTTTGCAGGATTGAAGCCGCCGGTCTGCAGCATCTTGATCTCGCGGACGCCGCGGCTGGAGACGCCGAGGATCTTGCCCGAATGCTCGGCGGCCAGGTCCGAGACCATGAAGAGCACGCCCGGCGCGATGTTCTGCGGCAGGCTCATCGGATCGGGCTCCTTGCCCAGGCGGCCGGGCAGGTCGGAGGTCATGCGGGTGAAGGCGCCGGGCGCCAGGCCCATGACCCGGATGTTGTACTTGCGTCCCTCGATCGACATCACCCGGACCATTCCGTAGATCCCCGCCTTGGCGGCCCCGTAGTTGGTCTGGCCGAAATTGCCGTAGAGGCCGGAGGTGGACGAGGTCAGCACCATCGAGCCGCCGCCGTTGTCCTTCATCCATTTCCAGACCGGCAGGGCGCAGCAGTAGGTACCCTTGAGGTGCACCTTTATGACCTTGTCCCAGTCTTCCTCGCTGGTGTTGGCGAAGGTCTTGTCGCGCAGGATCCCGGCGTTGCAGACCAGGATGTTGGCGGCGCCGAAATTGTCCAGCGCGGTCTTCAGGATATTCTCGCCGCCCTGGACGGTGGAAACGTCGTCGCCATTCGCGACCGCCTTGCCGCCCGCCGCCACGATGGCGTCGACCACCT
>JBBREC010000106.1:0-13061 GCA_038203295.1 Caulobacterales bacterium | reverse complement strand
ACGAGCTGCCGCTTCTCCCCGCGCTGGGGAAGGGCGATCTCCACCTTGCGGCCGCCCTACAGCGCGAAGGCCTCGGCCAACAGATCCCTATCGGCGGGTTCGACGTAGGTGAGGATCAGGCGCGGGATCGGCTTGTCGTCGTAGAACTGGCCGAGGAAGGCGGCCATCACCTCGGCGTCCTCGTCGGACTTGTCGACGCCCAATCCTGGCAACTTGGGGAAGTAGGCGCGGTTGCCCCAGTTCTGGCCGGCCCGGAAGAAGAACACCTGCACGCAGGCCTGGCCGCCCTCGGCGAAGAGGGCGAAGACGTCGGCCTCGTCCACGGTCTCCGGATTGATCTGTTGCTCCTGGGCGATGGCGGCCAGGGCGCGGATGCGGTCGCGCAGGCGCGCGGCGCGTTCGAACTCCATCTCGTCGGAGGCCGCCTGCATGTCGGCGGACATCTTGCCCATAACCGCCCGGCTCTTGCCCCGCAGGAAGGCGCCGGCCTCGTCCACCAGGGCGTTGTAGTCCTCCAGGCTGACCAGCCCCGTGCAGGGCGCCGAACAGCGGCGGATCTGGTGCAGCATGCAGGGCCGGGTGCGGCTCTCGTAGACGCTGTCGGAACAGGACCGCAGGAGGAACGCCTTCTGCAGGGTGTTCAGCGTGCGGTTGACCGCGCCGGCGCTGGCGAAGGGGCCGAAGTAGTCGCCCTTGATGGTGTGGGCGCCACGGTGTTTGCGCAGCTGCGCGGCGGCATGCTCGCGGCGAATGACGATCTCCGGGAACGATTTGTCGTCGCGCAAGAGGACGTTGAAGCGTGGCTTCAGTTGCTTGATCAGGTTGATCTCGAGCAGCAGGGCGTCGGTCTCGGTGCGGGTGGTGACGAACTCCATCGACCGCGTCAGGTCGACCATCAGGGCGATGCGTTGGGTGTGGAAGCGCCCCTGGGCGTACTGGATCACCCGCTTTTTCAGGGATCTCGCCTTGCCGACGTAGAGCACCTCGCCCTCGTCGCCCATCATCCGGTAGACCCCCGGCCGGTCGGGCAGGCGCTTCACCTCGTCGGCGATGAGGGCCGCGCCCTTCAGGGGCGGGGCGTCGGGGGTAATCGTGGGCATCGGCCCAGATATAGGGTGACTCCGCTCGCAAATCCTCCCCGAGGGCGAAGCCCGACCGAGGGGGAGGATCTAGATCTTGATCAGGCCCGCCGTCAGCTTCTCGAAGACGCCCCTGGTGACCTTAACATAGCCCTTCTTCGGGTCGCGCCAGTAGAGCGGGCCCTTGATCTTGCCGGGATCGTAGCCGTCGGCGATGAGGTCGATCTTGCGGACCTTGAAGGTCCCCGTAGTCTCGATCGCCGGCAGCACGCGGACGAACAGCGGCTGGGCGTAGGCGGGCAGTTCGCGGGCCACGTGCTCGCCGAAGGTCCTGATGTCGAAACCTGCGTCGACCACCAGCCCCGCCATGCCGGCACGGCCCTCCGCGCCCTCGACCGCCACGCCGTAGACGTTGGCCTCCTTCACGCCCGGCGCCGCCTGCAGGCGCTCGGCGACCTCGCCCGTTGAGACGTTCTCACCCTTCCAGCGGAAGGTGTCGCCGATCCGGTCGATGAAATAGAAGTAGCCGTCGGCGTCGGTCTTCATCAGGTCGCCGGTGGCGAACCAGGCGTCGCCTTTCTCGAAGACGTCGCGTAGCACCTTCTTCTCGGACGCGGCCTTGTCGACATAGCCCGCGAACTCGTCGCGCGCCTCGTGGCCGATCTGGCCGATGCACTCGCCGACCTGTCCCGGCCCGGCCTCCTGGCAGAGCCCGCTCATTCCGCGGATCGGCTCGCCGGTCTCCACGTCGAACTGCACCAGCCGGATGTTGAAACGCTTGCGCAGGTACTTGGGCACGCGGCCGATCGCGCCCTCGCGGCCATCGAAGTTGAACATCGAAACATTGCCTTCGGTGGCCCCGTAGAACTCCAGAATCTCCGGGATCCGGAAGCGCTGCTTCATCGTCGACCAGATGTCGGGCCGCAGGCCGTTGCCGAAGGCCATGCGCAGCTTGTGGCGATGCTCGTCCTCCACCGTCGGCTGGTTGACCAGGTAGCGGCAGAGCTCGCCGATGTAGACGAACATCGTGCAGCCCTCGTCGGCAATCTCGGTCCAGAAGTGCCTGGCGGAGAACTTCCGGCGCAGCACCACCGAGCCGCCGTTCAGGAAGGCGGCGCCGAGCGCGCATAGCCCGCCGGTAGCGTGATAGAGCGGCAGGGTCACGTAGATGCGGTCGGTGGGTCTGGCCCCCGTCGCGCCCGCGAACCCGCGCATATAGAGCTGCGCCCGGCTGTGAGTTATCCGGGCGGCCTTGGGCAGGCCGGTGGTGCCCGAGGTGAAGATCAGCAGCGCGGTATCCCTGGCCTTCATGCCCTCGCGGACCGACTTGTCGGGCGGCAGCTGGCTGCAGCTCTTCAGCGCCTGCACCAGGTCGCGCTGGTCGCCGAACGCCGGGCCAAGCACCCACTGCTGCATCGGCTTGTCGAGAAGCGTCTTGGCCGCCTCGAACACCGGCGATGTCTCGGGATCGACGATCACGTGGCTGGCGCCGGCGATATTCAGGCAATGGGCCAGCGGCAGGCCGGAGAGCTGGTTGTTGATCAGGGCGGTGACCACGCCGATCTTCGACAGGCCATACCAGACGGCGAAATATTCCAGCCGGTTGGACATGAAGAGCGCGACGGTCTGACCCTTGCGCAGGTTCAGCCCCTTGCCCCAGTGGGCGAAGCGGTTGGCGATGGCGTCGAGCTCGCCATAGGTCGCCAGCCGGCCCTCGAAGCTCATGGCCTGGCGGTCGCGCCACTTCTCCACGGCAGCCTGAAGATCGTCGCAGACCAGATTGTCGCTGTCGGGCGCGATCGCCTTCACGCGCGCCAGGGTGCGGTTCAGCCCGCGCAGGAAACGCCACTCACGCTGGAGATTGGCCTTCAGGGGCATCCGGTCCTCCGACTTCACGCCGGAGTTGGCGGTGCGGCGCAGGCAGGGTCAAGCGTGGCGGCAGGCGCCTGACGTCGCACCCACGATGTTACCGCCCGGCGCGGCGCCCGGGCCACAAAAGGTTAAGAGAACCTTTCCCACGCCGACTGGCGCGATACGCCCAGCGGCTCGGCGATCGCCGCCCAACTCACCTCTCGCTCTCGTAGCCGGTCGACCAGGGCCTGCAGGAAATCGCGGTTGGCCTCAGCGGCGAAATTAATCGACGGAAGCAGGACCAGCAGGTCATCGGTCGCCAGATCCAACGGTTTGAACCCCGCGTAGTCCGGCATCGGCTGCTCGGCGATAACCGCATCGCAGAGCCCGACGCATGCGTTGCAGATGAACACGCCGCGTGGGCCGGCAATCAACTTCTCAACCTGGCGCTGGGACTTGCCGCAGAACGAGCAATGCAGGGTCCCGGGCAGCTTCGCGCCCAGCGCGCGTTCGGCTTGGCGTCGGGCTTTCCCCTCGGCTTTCGACATTTTTGGCGCGGGAAGGTTCACGGCGGGCTCCTCTGTCAGGATAATCCTGACTGCAGGGTAAAACCTGGCGCGCCCCGCTGTCAAGAAAGCCCTGACGGGGAGGGAACTGTTGGCCCGACCGATGATTTCTAGGAGGCGGACTGCAGCCCGGCCCAACAGTAAGGTCATTTCGGGGCGATATCGCCAGATTGTCGACATGTTCTCCAAGTTGTCTTAGAAAATATTGAGACTAAGCGCATTTATTCGTCGCGAAAATACTGAGGTATTAGGAATAATTTTTGGTCTATCCATCCATTAGTTCGACACGACGTGATGGAACCACGTGATCCGACCATCGTTTGGTCTTCCGAGACTTTCACCGAAAGGACCACATCATGTCCGTTGATTTCAACACCACCCCGCTGAACACTTCCAGCACCAGCGAAACCGAAACGCCGATGTTCGCGCCGATCCCCTCGTGGGAGCGCAACCGCAAGCGCAAGGGCTTCGGCGGCAAATCCCGTGCGGCCGCAACTGTGCAGGTCGGAACGCCCGTGTCGGACGCCCGCCGTGAAGCCGACATCGCGCCCCGCAATGCCGCTGACAGCGCCTTCGCCACGGCGCCGGCGTTCGCGACACGCCCCGTGAAGAAGGGCCGCACGGGCCTGCCGATGGCGGTGGCCGCCGGCATCGTGGCCATCGGCGGCCTGGCTGCCGCCGGCTGGTACGCCAGTCAGCCGCACGACACCGGCATGGCCAAGCTGACGCCCGGCACAGAATCGACCGCCCTCCCGGCCACCGCGCCGGTGATGGCCGCCAACGCCGCGACCCCGACCCTTCCGGTCGAGGTCAAGGCGACCGCCGCCATGCCGGCCCGCGCCACGACCCGCGTCGCCGCCGCGGCGCCGGCTCGGGCCCGTACCGCCGTCGCTTCGCGCAGTGCTGGAGACGCCGGCGTGAACACCGCCGCCACCCTGCCGTCCGCACCGCAGCCCTACAGCGGCACGGCGACCGCGCCGGCCGCGCCGGCTGACGTGGCGCCCGTCACCGCGGCTCCGGCCTGGAACCTTCCGCCAAAGGCCGCAGCGCCCGCCCCGGCCCCCGTGGAAGCCGCGCCCGCCCCGGTGACCGCGACCCTGCCTTCGCAGACGCCGCCGAACTAACCCTTCCGTTGGGGATCATGTGAGAAGGGCGGCTCCGCGAGGGGCCGCCCTTTTTATGACGTGCACACTGATCTCGCGGCGGCGGTGGAACGGCCCGCCGGTCAGGCCGAAAGAGCCGATCTTCGAAATCCAAGCCAGGGCGCACGGCGCGCGGATTAGACGCACGGCGGGCGCTCATCGCGGATATGGTGGAGAACATGGCGTCGCCTATATGGCCGCGGCAGAGCATTCCAGGCGCCGGCCCGCGCCGGGGCAAGCCTTCCAGAGATCCCGAGTACAATCGATGACCTTACCCCCCGCGCCGCTGGAGCAGTTCCTCGAAACCACCGACTTGGCGGTGGCGCTCGAGAGCGACCGCTTCAAACAGTTCCTCGATCAGGTCCCGGTGGCCATCGCGGTGTCAGAACTGACGCCGACAGAACGCATCGTCTACGCCAACCTGGAATTCCAACGCCTCCTGGGAGAAGCCGCCAGCGGGTTGATGGGAGAAGCGTGGGATCAAATTCCGGGGTTTGCGAACGCACCGGGCGAGACGCGCTCTCTGGGCGTCGCCCTGCGCGAGGAAGGCGACTATGTCGGGGCCTTCACGATCCCCGACGCAGACGGCCCGACGACCGTCGACGCCTGGTCCAACGTCATTGAGGATGATGACGGAACGCCGGTGTTCCGCCTGGTCGCGCTGGTGGAAACCCAGCGCGGATCGGACGCGGACCGCGCCGACCTGGAACAGAGGATCACCGAGAAGGACGTCCAGCTTCGCGAACTTCAGCATCGGGTGAAGAACAATCTTCAGATGATCACCTCATTGATCCGGGTTGAGGCGCGCGGGCTGAGCGACGACGACACCGGCGCGCGGTTCGACCGCCTGGCCGGTCGCGTCGAGGCGCTGGGCCTGCTCTACTGGACGCTTACCGAAGGCGACTCCCGCGACGCGGTGGACCTCGGGACCTATCTGAGCGGTATCGCCACGGCGGTGATGCGTGCGCACGCGGTCGAGGGCATCCACCTGAACCTGCAGGTCGACAGCTGGCCGGTGTCGATCAATGTCGCCATGCCGGCGGGACTGGTGGTCAACGAACTGCTCACCAACGCGCTGAAGCATGCGTTCGTCGGCCGGGACGCCGGAACCATAAGTCTGCAGTGCCTCACCGAGGGGCGCGGGTGCCGCGTGGTGGTCGCCGACGATGGTATCGGCCTGCCGCCAGGCGTCGAATGGCCAAAACCCGGCAAGCTGTCGGCCCTGATCGTCCGCTCCCTGGTCCAGAACGCCAAAGCCACGATTGAAGTCACCTCCCAGCCTGGCGACGGTGTGAGCGTGGCGATCCGCTTCGACGGCGTCGACGCCGCGCCGGAGTACGCGGCGCAGGCGTGACGGCGACCCCCGGGACGCTGTAGGGCCTTCGCTGTGGCATCTTCACCCGCATTCCCCGAACTCAAGGCGAAAATCGCCGACAACGTCGCGGCCTTTCCCCGCCGCGCACTGGCGCATGAGGGCCTGCGCCGCGCGGCAGTGGCGATCGTTGTGTCGCCGCTGGACGGCGTGCCGACCTTCCTGCTCACTCGGCGCGCGCTCACCATGCGGCGCGGCGCCGGCAACTACGCGCTTCCGGGCGGCAACTTCGAGCCCGGCGAGGATGCGGTGGCGGCGGCCCTGCGCGAGACCTCCGAGGAACTGGGCGTGGCGCTCGCGCCCGCCTCGGCCATGGGCCTGCTGGACGACTTCGTGACCCTGGGCGGCCATGTGGTGACCCCGGTGGTCGCCTGGTCGGACCAGGAGCTGGACCTGACCCCGGACCCAACGGAAGTCCACGCCGTGTGGCGCATCCCGCTGGCCGAACTCGACCACCCGAAATCGCCGAGGCGCCAGGCCCACGCCCACAGCCCCGATCCGATTCTGCAGATGCGCCTGCGCGGCCAGTGGATCAACGCGCCGACGGCGGCCTGGCTCTACCAGTTCCGGGAGGTCGGGATGTGGGGCCGCTGGACCCGGCTGGACGGGGTTGGGCAGCCGGAGTGGACCGCCCGTTAGACGCGCGGCGCTTCCGTGAATTGACAGTCGCGCTGGAAAGGGTCCAAGCGCTCGCTGCACCGCCGGAAAACGATCCCACAGTTCCAAGTATTCACATGCCTGCGTACCAGTTCTATCGCCTTTCGGACGGCCTCGCGGAGTCGCAGGCGTCGGAAGTCGTGCTCTACAACGACGCGGCCGCGATCACCCAGGCGATGGCAGCGGCGTTTCCGGAAGGATGCGACGTCTGGCAGGCGACGCGGTTCGTGGGGCGTTTCCATCGGGCGGTCGAGCCGCAAGGCGCGCCAACCGAGTAGGCGCTGCCGGGAGGCTCTGGACTGGGTCGCGCGGGACGATAGCCTCGCGCCATTCTGAGTTCGGGAGCCCACGCGCGGCAAGACGAGGGCCCGCTGTCACCGACGGAAAAAAGCCACGCGCTCTGCCGGCATTGATGCGCCGTGATGCCGCAGTGCAGCGCGCGGTAGGACTTGGCTAACTGTCGGCTCGCAATGTGTGTGGCATCGCGAGCGGGACGGGCCAGATGAATTTCTCCAAGACGATCTCCAGGAAAGACCTGATCGAATTCGGCACGGCGGCGCTGGTGTTTGGCGCCAGCGGCCTGGTGGGCCACTACGCCGCTGGGGGCATGACCCTGATCCAGTGGGCCGGGGCGGCGACCGCGGTGCTGGGCTCCGTCACCGTTGCGGTGGCCGTGCGGGTCTGGGCGCCGCAAAAGGCCCGACTGCCACAGCGGGACTAGCTATTCCGCGTAGACGTCGAGGCCGAGAGCGGTGAGCAGAGCCTGCTGCTGGTCCAGCGTGACCTTCAATCCGTCATAGGCGGCCAGGCCCGCGAGGCTGAGGCCGGAGACGTGCGCGCCGCGCAGGTCGGCGTCCTTCAGGCTGGCGCCGGCGGTGAGCGCCTGGAAAACATCCGTATGGGTGAGGTCGGCGCCGGCGAGGTTCGCGCCCGTGAGGTCGGCTTCGCGCAGGGACGAGCTTGAGAGGTTGGCGGTAGCCAGGCCGGCGTCCGACAGGTCCGCGAGTTCCAGGTTGCAGCCAGTGAAGCTCGCCGAAGTGCGGACGGTCTTGCCGCCGAAGGCGCGGGTGAAGTCCACGCGGTGGAACCGCGCGCCCCGCAGATTGCAGCTCTCGAAGGCCGCGGCGTAGGCGCTGGTCCGGTCGATGTCGGCGAAGGAGAGATCGCAGGTCCTGAAAGCGGCCTGGTCGAGCTGGCTGAAGGCGATGTGGACGCCGGAGTGGCTGTCGGGATCGGCGAAACTGCACTTGTCGAAGGTCGTGCCGCGCAGGTCGGCGTGGGCGAAGCGGCAGCGGACGAAGCGGCAGTTGGCGAACTTCGCGCCTTCAAAGATCGTGGCCGAGAACTGGACGTCCATGAACAGGCAGTCGGTGAGGCGAGCCTCGCACAGGTCGACCTCGTCGAAGTCCTGGCCCGACAGGTCGTGGCCGGTGATCACGGCGCCGGGAGCGAGCTTGGGGGGTGCGGTGTCTGGCATTGCTCGGTCCCGGTTGTTCCCCGTCGGGGGAGCTGTCAGCTAAGCTGACTGGGGAGGTCATCCACGGTCTGAGCAGACCCCCTTCACCGCATCGCGGTCCCCGTTCCCAACGTTTACTCCGCCGGAACCACCGGAACCAGCATCTCGCCGCCGCTCGCCTTGAACTTCGCAGACATCTCCTGCATCCCGGCGGCGATGTCGTTCTGGCCGCGGGCGGCGTCGCGGATGTCCTGGCTGATCTTCATCGAGCAGAACTTCGGGCCGCACATGGAGCAGAAGTGGGCGGTCTTGAACGCTTCCTTCGGCAGGCTCTCGTCATGATACTCGCGGGCGGTTTCCGGATCGATGCCGAGATTGAACTGGTCCTCCCAGCGGAACTCGAAGCGGGCGCGGGAGATGGCGTCGTCCCAGGCCCTGGCGGTCGGGTGGCCCTTGGCGAGGTCCGCGGCGTGGGCGGCCAGCTTGTAGGTCATCACGCCGACCTTGACGTCCTCGCGGTTGGGCAGCCCCAGGTGTTCCTTGGGCGTCACGTAGCAAAGCATGGCGGTGCCGTACCAGCCGATCATGGCCGCGCCGATGGCCGAGGTGATGTGGTCGTAGCCGGGGGCCACGTCGGTGGTGAGCGGGCCAAGCGTGTAGAACGGCGCCTCTCCGCAGACCTCGAGCTGCTTGTCCATGTTGGCCTTGATCTTGTGCATCGGCACGTGGCCGGGGCCTTCGATCATCACCTGGACGTTGTGCTTCCAGGCGATCTGGGTGAGCTCGCCCAGGGTCTCGAGCTCGCCGAACTGAGCCGCGTCATTGGCGTCGGCGATGCAGCCTGGGCGCAGGCCATCTCCCAGCGAGAAGGAGACGTCGTACGCCTTCATGATCTCGCAGATGTCCTCGAAATGCTCGTAGAGGAAGTTCTCCTTATGGTGGCTGAGGCACCACTTGGCCATGATCGAGCCACCGCGGCTGACGATGCCCGTCACCCGCGTGGCGGTCAGCGGCACATAGGCCAGCCTGACCCCTGCGTGGATGGTGAAGTAGTCGACGCCCTGTTCGGCCTGCTCGATCAGTGTGTCGCGGAAGACCTCCCAGTTCAGGTCCTCGGCGACGCCGTTCACCTTTTCCAGCGCCTGGTAGATCGGCACCGTGCCGATCGGCACGGACGAATTGCGGATGATCCAGTCGCGGATGTTGTGGATATTGCGGCCGGTGGAGAGGTCCATGACCGTGTCCGCGCCACAGCGGATCGACCAGACCAGCTTGTCGACCTCGTCGGCGACGTGGCTGAGCACCGCCGAGTTGCCGATGTTGGCGTTGATTTTCACCAGGAAATTGCGGCCGATGATCATCGGCTCAAGCTCGGTGTGGTTGATGTTGGCCGGGATGATGGCGCGGCCGCGGGCGATCTCGTCGCGGACGAATTCGGGGGTGCAGAAGTCGGGGATCGAGGCGCCGAAATCCTCACCGTCGCGGATGAAGGGATCGGTTTCCTTCCGGCGCAGATTCTCGCGTATGGCGACGTATTCCATCTCGGGAGTGATGATGCCGCGACGAGCGTAGTCCAGCTGGCTGACGTTGCCGCCGGCGCGGGCGCGATAGACCCGGCGGGGCTCGGTGAACTGGGGCGCCAGATGCGCGCCCTTGGCGAAGCCGTTGTCCTCGGGCTTCACCTGGCGGGGGTTTTCGACCAGCTCAATGTCGTTGCGCGACACCACCCAGGGCTCGCGGGTGCGCGGCAGGCCCTTGTCGATGTCGATGGCGACGGTGGGGTCGGTGTAGGGGCCAGACGGATCGTAGAGCGTCAGCGGCGGCTCGTTGGCCGACGGGTGAACGGCCACCTCGCGGAACGGCACGCGGATGTCAGGCCAGAGCACGCCGGACTGGTAGACCTTCCGCGAGCCCGGCCGTTCGCCGGTGGGGATCGGAGCGCGTTCCAGATTGCCGGTGGGCTTGTTCATTCGTGTGGCCTTGCTCGTGCGGACGGAGCATGGGCGTCAGGTCGGAAACCTCATTCCTTCCCTTCGCCGGCATGACCCGGATCAGGTTCGACGGGTCGCGGGATCACCCGCCTCTCAGCCGCTTAGGCGCGGCCCCCCGAGGAGACTTAGAGACTAGGCCCGAAGCGGCGCGCGCGGAAGACCGGAAATCTGGTTTGGACGGAAGAGACGCGGGGTCCGCAAAAGACCCCGCGTCGTCAAAGTCTACGAGTCCAGCGTGCTCAGGCCGGCTGCAGCCCCGCTCGCCGCCGGCGAAGCACCGCGCCCGCCAGACCGAAGCCCGCGATCAGCAGAAGCCAGGCCGCCGGTTCCGGAACAGCGCCGCCAGCTGAATCGGCCGCGAAATAAGCGAATCCCGACTGCGAGGCGACGTTTAGCCCATGCAACGACCGACCGGACTGGTCAGTGAAGAAGCCCGCGCCGTCCCAGTTCACCGCGAAGTTGGCGGCGCCGAACAGCTCGCTTCTCAGGAAGGGCGACAGGTTGTCTCCATGCAGCACATGGGCGAGCTGGACGCCGAAGGCGAAGCCGGTCAGCTGACCGACCACGAAATCCTGGCTGAAATCCAGGGTCAGCGGCGCGGGATCGCCGGAGAATTCGAAGGTGTCGTTTTCGTTCGGAAACAGCAGGCCGCGCACATGCACGTGCGTCCCTCCGGTGACGCAGTCGAGCGCGCCGGTCGACTCGAAGTCGAGGTTGATGTCGCCGGAGAAGGTGCTTGCGTTGCTGTTCAGGAAGGCGCTGAGCGTGCGCGACCCGGTGACCGTCAGGATCTTGTGCAGCGTCACGATCTGGCCGATCTCGCCGCCTCCAACCAGAACGGCGTCGGCCATGCGAGCCTGGGCGATAACGGCGGTCTCGACGGCGGGCTCCGCCGTGCTCGACACCCTGACCAAGACCTGTCCCGGACGTGCGGAGGCCTCGGCGTGGGTCGTCCCCGTCGGGTCGGGCGGCGTGGTAGAGCGCAGGACCGAAGCGGCGTCCTGACCCTGGCGAGTCTGGAGAAATCCCTGGCCGCTATGCGTCTGGTCAAGGGACTCAACAAACGCGAAATTCTCCGACGCCGTCGGCGGCAGCTCGAAGATCATGGCGGACGCCGCTGACGTCGCACCAAGGCCGGCGCTGAGGGCGAGCGCGGACGCCAGGTTGATTTTCCAGCCGCGGGCGCGCAGCGAGGCCTGTGAAGGCATGAGGGTGTCTCCGGAAAGAAGCATCAGAGCGAGGACTGTCGCCCTGCCTGTCGAGCCGTCGGCGCCCGAAGTCCTCCACATTTGCATTGTGAAGTTTCAGTGACTTCCATCAATGTCCTCCGTCAGCGGAGGAATTCTCCCGCGTCTCCCTCGACCGGGAATCAACCGGACCGATGAGACCGCTGCCGGGTCTCGCCGGAACGCATCGCCGGGTGTATAGTTATAACTATAGGAGACCCGTCATGAAGCTTCTGATCCTCGCGTCCGTCATCGGAGCCGCGGCGCTTACGGGGGCCGCCGGGCCTCGCGCCGCCAGCGTCCAGGGCGTCGACACCGCGGCCTCGGCCGGGAGCGGCCAATGCTTCAAGCGCAGCGACATCCGCAATCACACGGTGGGCGGACCAAAGACGCTCTATCTCGACGTGAGCGGCCGCGAGGTGTGGAAGGTCGAAATGAGCAATTCCTGCCTGGCCAGCGCGGTCTCGTCGGACCCGATCATCCTGCGCAATGACGCCGGGGGCCAGACCGTGTGCCGACCCATCGACCTTGACATCGCGATCGCCACGCTCGGCGAGTCACGCTGCATCGTCTCCGGCATCAGCAGGCTGACCGACGCCGAGGTCGCGGCCCTGCCGAAGAAGATGCGGCCCTAATCTCGCGCTCGTCGCAATTCTGCGGTAGGCCGAGCCATGCACCTCGCCCGATATAATCCGATCCGCTTCGCCCACCTGCCCACGCCACTGGAGCCGCTGCCCCAGCTGAGCGACGCGCTGGCCACAGCCTCCGGCGGCGGACCCAACCTATGGGTCAAACGCGACGACTGCACCGGCCTCGCCGGCGGCGGCAACAAGACCCGCAAGCTTGAGTACCTGCTGGGCGACGCCATGGCCAACGAGGCCGATACTCTGGTCACCCAGGGCGCGGTCCAGTCGAACCACGTGCGCCAGACCGCCGCCGTCGCCGCCAAGTTCGGCATGGCCTGCGAGGTCATCCTCGAGGAGCGCACGGGGTCGAAGGCGGTGGATTACACCCAGTCCGGAAACGTCCTGCTGGACGAGCTGCTGGGCGCCAGGATCCGCCGGGTCCCGGCCGGCACGGACATGAACGCCGAGCTCGCCAGGACCGCCGCCGAGATCGCCGCACGCGGCGGCCGGCCCTATGTGATCCCCGGCGGCGGCTCCAACATCATCGGCGCGCTGGGCTACGTCGAATGCGCCCTGGAGACCGTGACCCAGGCCAACGAGATTGGGCTGGAGATCGACCGGATCATCACCGCCACCGGCAGCGCCGGCACTCACGCTGGTCTGATCGCGGGGCTGGCGGTGATGGGCGCGGATATTCCGGTGCTGGGCATCGGCGTCCGCGCGCCGAAGGATGTTCAGGAAGCCAACGTCTTCAAGCTGGCGCAGGACACCGCTGAACTCCTCGGCCACCGCGACCGGGTGACCCGCGACATGGTCGTCGCCGACTGCGACTTCGTGGGCGCGGGCTACGGCCTGATCGACCAGGCGGTGATCGACGCCCTGTCGCTGGCGGCGCGGACCGAAGGGCTGCTATTGGAACCGGTCTATTACGGCAAGGCGATGAAGGGGCTGATCTCGCTCTCGGCGCTTGGCCGGTTCGACTGCGAGACGGTCGTCTTCCTGCACACCGGCGGCGCCCAGGGCCTGTTCGGCTACCAGGGCGAACTGGACGGCAAGTTGTGAGCGACAGCCTGACCCTGGGGGTGCTGGGGGGCA
>JBBREC010000105.1:0-13077 GCA_038203295.1 Caulobacterales bacterium | reverse complement strand
ATGGCCCCCGTCAGGATGGCCCCCGTCAGGACGCCCCGCGTCAGGATGGCCCGCGTGGCGAGGACGACGCCGGGGGCGAGAGCCGCCGCCGCCGCCGTGGCCGCCGAGGCGGGCGCCGGATGCGAGAGGACAGCCGCCCGGCCGACGCCTTCTCCTGGACACGCCCGTGGGTGCCCTACGGCGACGATCCGTTCGTCTGGTACGACCCGGCGGAAGACCTGAAACGCGCCCCGGCGCCGGCGAACGACGCCCGGGAAGCCCCGCGCGCCGTCGCCGCCGAAGCCACTGCGCCGTCGCAGGCTGTCGTCACCCCGCGCGCCGAGAGCGGTGACGAGATGTGGGTCGAACTGCCCGCCGCCGAAGACAAGCCCAAGCGCAGCCGCCGTGGACGCGGCCGTGGCCGGGCCGGTTCGGACGACGCCGCCGAGACGCCTGCCGCCGAAACTGTCGCTGCCCCGATTGAGGTCGCGCCCGAACCGGAACCGGTCGCCGAGATCGTCGCGCCCGAGCCCGCCAACGACGCGCCGCCGGCCAAGAAGCCCCGCGCCAGCCGCGCGAAGGCCAAGGCCCCGGTTGTCGAAACCGTCGTGGAAGCGGCCCCGATCGCCGTGGCCGCACCGGAACCCGAGCCTGTTGCGGCGCCGACCCCTCGCGAGCCCGATCCGGCTGAGATTTCGGCCGCGCCGGCCCCTGCCCCGCGCAAAGGCTGGTGGCGGCGCGGGTGACGCGCTAGGATTCGACCGGGCTCGGGGGACGTCTAGAGAGTAGAACATGGCTTCCCCTGCCCGGTCGATCTCCCGCTTCCTGCTCGCCGCCGCCCTGACGGCAGGCTTCGTCCTGCAGCCGGCAGCTGCGGCCGCGCAGGAAGGCCTGTCGCTGATCCGCGACACCGAGATCGAAGAGATCCTGCACCACGACGCCGACCCGATCTTCTCGGTTGCCGGCTTCAATCCCAAGGACGTGCAGATCATCCTGATTGGCAGCAAGGAGATCCAGGCGTTCGCCGGGCCGAAGGTCATGGCCGTCTACACCGGGCTGATTCTGGAATCGAAGAACCCCAACGAGTTGCAGGGGGTCATGGGCCACGAGATCGGCCACCTGGCCGGCGGACACAGCGCCCGCTCCGGCGACATGACGCGGGCGGGCATGGTGCCGATGATCCTGACCATGGGTCTCGGCGTTCTGGCGGCCATAGCGGGCGCCGGCGACGCGGCTGGCGGCCTGCTGGTCAGCGCGCCCTACTTCGGGGCCATCGGCGTCGCGGGCTACAGCCGCGAGCAGGAAAGCCGCGCCGACCAGGCGGGCGCGACATTGCTCGACAAGGCCGGCATCTCCGCCAACGGTCTGGCTGAATTCTTCAACAATTTCCGATATCAGGAAGTGTTTTCTGAGTACCGGCGCTACAAGTATTTCATCGACCACCCGCTGTCCTCGGACCGGATCGACGCCCTGCAGAACCGGGTGAAGACCCTGCCCAACTTCAACAAGCGGGACACGCCGGAGGCGCAGGCCGAACACGACATCATGAAGGCCAAGCTGGACGGATTCATCAATCCGCAGGTCGCGATCGTGAAGTATGCCGAGACCGACAAGGCCTATCCGGCCCGCTACGCCCGCGCCATCGCCTACTACCAACTGAAGGAGCCGGAGAAGGCGCTGAAGCTGGTCGACGCCCTGATCGGCGATCACCCCGATAATCCGTATCTCTGGGAGCTGAAGGGTCAGATCCTGTTCGAGTTCGACCGCCAGGCCGAGGCTGAGGCGCCGCAGCGCAAGTCGGTGGCCCTGAAGCCCGACGCGCCCCTGCTGCGCATCAACCTCGGCCAGACCCTGATCGCGCTTGATGAGAAGGCGAAGATCCAGGAAGGCATCGGGGAGCTCCGCAAGGCGCTGCTGCAGGACGAAGAAAACGCGGTGGCCTGGCGGCTGCTGGCGGAAGCCTACGATCGCAGCGGCAATGACGGCCTGGCGAGGCTGGCGACCGCCGAATACAATTACAATGTCGGCGACGTGGTGCAGGCCCGCGTTTTCGCCATGCGGGCCCGCGAGATGCTGGCCAAGAACACCCCGGAATGGCGGCGCGCCACCGACATCGTCCTTGTCTCCAAGCCGAGCCGCGACGACCTGAAGGACCTGGCCCGTGACGGGTCCACCAGCGGCGGCGACCTGCACTGAGCCGTGAAGGCTTCGCAAAGCACACCGGAACCCCTATCTCGCACCCATGAAGCTCGTCTCACGCGCCCTCGCGGGCCTCGCCGTGTCCCTGCCCCTGGCGGGATTGGCCCTCGCCGGGTGCCAGAAGGCCGGCGACGCCGCCTTCGACCAGCGGGTCCACGCCTATCTGATGGCCCACCCCGAAGTGATCCGCGAGGCGGCGCTGAAACTGGCCGAGAATGATCGCCTGGCCGCCGCAAAGGCCACCCGCGCCTCGATGGACAAGTACCGCGCCCAACTCGAGCGCGACCCGCGGGATTTCGTGGCCAACCCGAATGGCAGCATCACCGTGGTGGAATTCTTCGACTACCGCTGCGGCTACTGCAAAGCCGCAGCGCCGGAGGTGGTGAAGCTGATCGCCGAAAATCCGGACGTGCGGTTCGTGTTCAAGGAATTCCCGATCTTCCACCAGGTCTCGGACAGCGCCGCCCAGGCCGTGCTGACGCCCCAGGGCAAGGCCAAGGGGCTGGAGCTCTACAAGGCGCTGATGAGCGAGCCGGCGCTGAACGACGCCAGCCTCGACCGCGTCCTCGCCGCGAAAGGGCTGGACCCGGCGGCGACCCGCGCGGCGGGCGAGCAACCGGCGATCAAACGCCAGATCCTGGACACACAGGGCCTGGCCCAGGCGCTCAAGATCGACGGCACGCCGGCGTTCATCGTGGGCGACCTGATGATTCCGGGCGCCGACATGGCCGCCCTTAAGGCCGCGATCACCCAGGCCAAGGCGGGCGGGCTGAAACATCCCGGCTAGCCGGCGCTTGTTGTCCCGAGGGCAAGGCAGGCCTGTGTTAGCGTCATCGATACGACAAGGGAGCGAACGAAATGGCGGAACGGGTGCTGGTGATCGGCGCCGGTATGGCCGGGCTCTGGACGGCGCTCGCGCTCAGCCCGACTGGCCGTGATATCGTGCTGCTGGAACGCGATCCGCCGCCGCCGGAAGGCGACGCGGACGCGGCCTTCGTTGACTGGAACCGCCGGGGTGTCGGGCATCTGCGGCATAGCCACGCGTTCCTGGCGCGCCTGCGCCTGATCATTCGCGACGAGCATCCAGAACTGCTGGCCGAGTTGCTGGAGGCCGGCTGTCGCGACTTGCCGTTCGAGGGTGGGCTGACCGACGCCCAGAAGGCCGTCTACGCGCCGGAGCCGATCGACCGCGACCTGGCGATCCTGACCAGCCGGCGGACGACGCTCGAGCTGATCATGCGCCGCTATGTGGCCCGCCAGCCGAACGTGACGATCCGCTCCGAGACCTTCGTCAAAGCTCTGAGGATCGCGTCCGGGACGCCGGCGCGGGTGACGGGCGTTATCGTCGAGGATTCTGCCGGAACACACGAGCTGGAGGCCGACATCGTGGTCGACGCCGCCGGCCGAACCTCTCAGGCGTTCGAGCAGCTCGCGGCGGCGGGCGTGGCCGTTCCCGAGGAAAGCGAATCCTGCGGCATCCTCTACTTCACACGCCACTACCGGCTGAACGCCGGCCAGCCGGAGCCGGAACGCACCCGAGCCCCGCTGACCGGGGACCTGGAATATCTGAAGTTCGGCGTCTTTCCGGCGGACAACGGCTGCTTCTCGATCACGTTGTGCGTGCCCGAAATCGAGATGGAACTGCGCAAATCGATCGTCGACCCGGCCGTCTTCGACGCCGCCTGCGCGAAGCTGGGCGGCCTCGGCGCCTGGATCGATCCGGCCAGAGCCCAGCCGATCAGCCGCGTCTTCGGCATGGGCGACCTGCACAGCCGCTGGCGCACCATGGCCAAGGCCAGCAAGGCGGCCGTCCTGGGTTTCTTCCCGGTCGGCGACAGCCTGGTGCGGACCAACCCGCTCTACGGAAGGGGCTGTTCGTTCGCCGCAGTCAGCGCCCACTTGCTGCGCGACGCGGTCACGGCCAGCGAGGATCCAGCCGCACGCGTGCTGCTGTACCAGTCCGCCATCGACCGTGAGTTGCGTCCCTACTACGATTTCATGCGCAACATGGACCGCGACGCCATCCGCCGCGCCCGGCGGACGATGAACCCGGACTACAAGCCCACGCTGCGCGGGAAACTGACCCGCAGCTTCATCGATGACGGCCTGGCCATCGCCGTGCGCTCCGACGTCGACCTGCTGCGCGCGGCGCTGAAGGGGTTCCATATGCTGGAGCATCCGCAGGCCTGGCTCAGGCGGCCGGCCAACGTCGCCAAGATTCTGGGCTATTGGGCCCGCGGCAAGACGCGTAACGCCGACGCCTATCGCCCCCGGGGCGGGCCGGAGCGCGAGGCCATGCTTCGCGACCTCGGCATCTCGCCGGAGCTTGACGTAGACCGCGCGCTGGCCGAGGCGGCCTGACGACCCGCCGCTGGGCGGCGCCATACGTTCCGGAGTCCGCGCCATGCGCTTGCCCGTCCTCGCCATCGCCCTGGGGCTGGCGGCCCTCGCCGCCGTCGCTGAGGCCGCCGAACTGACAGTGCAGGCCGAGATGAAGCAGATCGTCGAGCCGGCCTCCAATACGGTGTTCTCGGTGGGCGGCGACGCGGACCCGGCCAACGGCCCGGATGCGCCCAAGGTCCCCGACGCGCGCTGGATGGAAGCCGCCGACGCGGCGACACAGCTCGGCGCCGTCGCGGCTGGCCTTAACGACAAGGCCCGCGTCAGACCCGGCGCGGAATGGACCGCCTTCGTGAAGGATTTCGCTGCTCAGTCGGCCGCCGTGTCGAAAGCCGCCAACGCCAGGGACGGTTCAGCGCTGTCCACCGCTGCCAACGCACTCTCTGACACCTGCTCGGCCTGTCACGCCAAGTACAGGCCGCTGACGGCTGAATGAACAGGTCAGTGGAGGCCTTTCGTGAAACTCATGAAGAACTCGCCCATCAGGGGAGTCGAGTTGCGGGGTCTGCTTATATAACTACGGTACTTCGAATGTCTTGGCGTCGCGCTGGGCTGTTGGGGATAAGTTCATGAATCGCAGACTCGCTATGGCCGGCGCCGCAATGGCGCTCAGTTTTGCCGCCTCGACAGCCGGGGCGTCGACGTTCACCTTCGTAGGCAGCTGGCTTGTCGCGGACGGTCCGCTCTGGAGTTCCGGTGGCGTACAGTCGCTGAGCGGCCTGGAGGTCGCGGCCCTGCTCTTCGGAGGCTCCGCCTCCGACTACGCCATCTCGACGATCGATATGGATCCGGACCATATCAACCACTCGGCGTTCCTCGATGGCTACGGCGACACGACCTACCTCACAACGCCGGCCAGTGAGGGTTTCGTCGGAGTGTTTGGCTCTTCATACGATCAAGGCTACGGGAACTATTCGGCTTACGTCTTCGACCACGCCTGCGGCATCTACTATTGCGATGGCGGCGGGGGGGATCTGGCGCGCAACTATGCGTTCCGAGCCGACGGCGGCGTTCCGGAACCGGCGACCTGGGGCCTGATGCTGATGGGCTTCGGTGGGCTGGGCGCCGCGCTTCGCGCCAACCGCCGACGCACGGCCCTGGCCACGGCCTGAATCCACAGAACCACGAAATCAGGAAGGGCGGTCGATTGGCCGCCCTTTTTCTTTGCCTAGATCAGCCCCGCCAGCGGCGACGAGGCGTCGGCGTACATCCGCTTGGGCATGCGGCCGGCGAGATAGGCTTCACGCCCGGCGATGACAGCGTGCTTCATGGCCCCGGCCATGCGGATCGGGTCCCGAGCCTCGGCGATGGCGGTGTTCATCAAGACCGCGTCGCAGCCGATCTCCATCGCCAGCACTGCGTCGGACGCCGTGCCCACGCCAGCGTCGACCAGCACCGGCACCTTCGACTGCTCGATGATCAGGCCGAGGTTGAGGAAATTTTGGATGCCGCGCCCCGAGCCGATGGGGGCCGCGGCCGGCATGATCGCCGCGGCGCCCGCCTCCTCCAGCTTCAGCGCATAGACCGGGTCGTCGCTGCAGTAGACCATCACCTGGAAGCCGTCGGCGATCAGCAGCTTGAGCGCGCGCAGGGTCTCTTCCATGTCGGGCAGCAGGTGCTTGGTGTTGGACAACACCTCCAGCTTCACCAGATCCCAGCCGCCCGCCTCCCGGGCAAGCCGCAGCGTGCGCACGGCGTCCTCGCCGGTGAAGCAGCCCGCCGTATTGGGCAGGAAGGTGAAACGGTCGGGCTTCACATAGTCGACCAGCATCGGCTGGCTGGGATCGGAGAGGTTCACGCGGCGCAGCGCCACGGTGACGATTTCCGCGCCCGCGGCCTCGGCGGCGGCGGCGTTCTGGGCATAGTCCTTGTACTTACCCGTGCCCACGATCAGGCGCGAGGTGAAGGTGCGGCCGGCGACGGACCAGGTGTCCTCAACCTGCGTATTGCCGTCCATGTCAGCCGCCTCCGATGAAGTGCACGATCTCGATCCGGTCGCCGTCGGCGAGCGCGGTCCTTCCATAGGCCGAGCGCGGCACGATCTCCAGATTGCGTTCGACGGCCACCTTGCGTCCGTCCAGACCCAGCGCCGCGACCAAGTCCATAACGCAGGCCAGCGCTTCGAAACGGCGCGGCTCGCCGTTGACGGTAAGGTTCATGCGCGGGCCTCCCAAGTCGCCAAGCTTGTGACCCGCTGTCCCTCCCGGTACAAGTCGGCGGAATCGACGGCGGAGCTCAATGTCGAAACCGATCTATGTGCTGAGCGGACCGAACCTCAATCTCCTCGGGACCCGCGAGCCGGAGATTTACGGCCATCAAACCCTCGAAGACGTGAAGCGCCTGTGCGAAGCGCGCGCGTCGGCGTTGGGGCGCGACGTCGTGTTCCGGCAGTCCAACCACGAAGGCGAGCTGATCGACTGGATCCAGGAGGCCCGCGAGGCCGCCTGCGCCCTGGTGATCAACCCCGCCGGCTATGGCCACACCTCAGTGGCCCTGCTCGACGCGCTGAAGATGCTGGCGATCCCGGTGATCGAGTGCCACCTGTCGAACCCCGCCGCCCGCGAGGCGTTCCGACACCAGACCTACGTCTCCCTCGCGGCCACGGGCGTGGTCTCCGGCTTTGGGCCCGCGAGTTATGAACTGGCCGTCGAGGCCGCTGCGGGCCTTGCCCGCTAAGACCCCAGACGAAAAAGATACAAAGGTATTCCCATGGCCAGCGCTTCGAAGCCTCCCGCCGATCAGATCGACACGCGTCTCGTGCGCAAACTGGCCGACATCCTGACCGAGACGAACCTCTCGGAAATCGAGGTCGAGCACGAGGGCCTGAAGATCCGCGTCGCCAAGACGCTGACGGCTGCGCCGATGCAGATGTACGCGCCCGCCGCGGCCCCTGCCTCAATGGCGACTGCTCCGGCCGCCGCGCCCGCGACCGACGCCGCGCCGGCGCGCACCAGCGGCGACGTCGTGAAGTCGCCGATGGTCGGCAGCGTCTACCTGCAGCCCAATCCGGGCTCCGACGCCTTCGTGAAGCTCGGCGACACGGTGACCGCCGGCCAGACACTGATGATCATCGAAGCCATGAAGACCATGAACCCCATCCCGGCGACCAAAAGCGGCAAGCTCGTGGAGATCCTGGTGGAGGATGGCCAGCCCGTGGAGTTCGGCGAGCCGCTCGCGGTTATCGAGTAGGACCCGGCCATGTTCGACAAGATCCTCATCGCCAACCGCGGCGAAATCGCGCTGCGGATTCACCGCGCCTGCAAGGAGATGGGGATCGCCACCGTCGCCGTGCACTCCGAGGCCGACAGCGGCGCCATGTGGGTAAGGCTGGCCGACGAGAGTGTCTGCATTGGACCGCCGGCGGCGGCCAAGAGCTACCTGAACATCCCCGCGATCATCGCCGCGGCCGAGATCACCGGGGCCCAGGCGATCCATCCCGGCTACGGATTCCTATCGGAGAACGCGCGGTTCGCCGAGATCGTCGGCGCGCACGGCTTCACCTTCATCGGGCCCAAGCCTGAGCACATCAAGATGATGGGCGACAAGATCACCGCCAAGCAGGTGGTCAAGGACGCCGGCATCCCCGTGGTCCCTGGCTCCGACGGTGCGATCACCACGGAGGAAGAGGCTTTCGAGGCGGCCCAGGAAATCGGCTTCCCGGTGCTGATCAAGGCAGCCGCCGGCGGTGGCGGGCGTGGCATGAAGGTCGCCCAGACCCAGGATGACCTGTACGAGGCGGTCTCCACCGCACGCGGCGAGGCCAAGGCCGCGTTCGGCGACGACGCGGTCTATATGGAACGCTACCTCCAGACCCCGCGGCACATTGAGTTGCAGGTGATCGCCGACAGCTTCGGCAATGTCTGCCACCTCGGCGAACGCGACTGCTCCCTGCAGCGCCGTCACCAGAAGGTGCTGGAAGAAGCCCCCTCGCCCGCCATCCACGCCGCGACCCGCGCGAAGATCGGCAAGATCGTGGTCGATGCCGTGAAGGCCATCGGCTACCTCGGCGTCGGGACCATCGAGTTCCTGTACGAGAACGGCGAGTTCTTCTTCATCGAGATGAACACCCGCCTGCAGGTGGAGCACCCGGTCACCGAGGCCATCACCGGCATCGACCTGGTGCGGGAGCAAATCCGTATCGCCGCCGGCCTGCCGCTGTCCTTCGCCCAGAAGGACGTCGTCTTCGAGGGCCACGCCATCGAATGCCGGATCAATGCGGAGAACCCGAAAACCTTCGCGCCTTCGCCCGGCCTGGTCACCGACTTTCACGCCCCGGGCGGCCTGGGCGTGCGCCTCGATAGCGCGCTCTACGCCGGCTACACAATCCCGCCCTATTACGACTCGCTGATTGGCAAGCTGATCGTCCATGGCCGCGACCGGGCCGAGTGCATCGCGCGCCTGAACCGCTGCCTTGGCGAGATGGTGGTGGCCGGCATCGACACCAACATCGCCCTCTTCCAGGAACTGCTGGTGCAGCCCGACATCATCGCCGGGAATTACAATATCCACTGGCTGGAACGGTGGATGGCGGCGCAGGCGGCGGCGACGCCCGCCTGATCCCGCGCTAAGTCTGGGCATGGCCGAGTTCGACGCCCAGGACCTTCTGGACTGCTACGCCCGCGGGGTTTTCCCGATGGCCGACGCACGCGACGACGCGCGGGTGTTCCTGATCGACCCGGAGCGTCGGGGCATCATCCCGCTGGACGGCCTGCATGTGTCCAAACGGCTGGCCCGCACTGTCCGCGCCGAGCCCTACGAGATCCGCATCGATACCGCGTTCCGCGAGGTGGTGGTCGAGTGCGCCGCCTCGGGATCAGGTCGCACCGAGACCTGGATCAATCACGTCATCGAGGACCTCTACGTGGACCTGCATGGCCAGGGATCCGCCCACAGCGTCGAATGCTGGAAGGACGGCGTGCTGGTCGGCGGACTCTATGGCGTCTCGCTGCAGGGCGCGTTCTTCGGCGAGAGCATGTTTTCGCGGGCTCGGGACGCCTCGAAGGTGGCGCTGGTGCACCTGGTGGCGCGGCTGATCGCCGGCGGCTATCGGCTGCTGGACGCCCAGTTCATGACCGAGCACCTCAGCCAGTTCGGCGCAGTGGAGATCTCAAGGACCGACTACCATCGCAAGCTGGGCTACGCGCTGGGAATTGCGGGTGATTTTCAGCGTGGCGCGAGCGGCGGGGGTGCGGCCGCGATGAGCGGCGCGGCGGCCCTGCAGGTGATCAGCCAGGCGTCATAGACCGGGTGGGCCAGCGGGTGCAGGCCCGGCGACGAGGCGTACATCCAGCCCTTGAACGCCTGGCGCGCCGGCGGCGTCGGCTTGCCCGGCGCCGGCCTGGGCTGGCTGTCGATGGTCAGGTAGACGATGGAGTCGTCGATCTCTTCGTTAGGCGCCGAACGCTCGCAGGCCTTCGCTGTGAAGACCAGGCTCCTGTAGCGGACCGGGCGTCCGACGGCGGCCTCGAAGCGGACGCTCTCGGCGGTGACCTTGTCGATGATCTGGATCACGGCGACGTCGTAGCGGGCGCGGCGGATCGGCGCGATCAGCACCTTTTCCTCCACCTGCGCCCTGGGCGGCGGCGCGGGCGCGACATCCTTCTCGGAGATCGGCGGCGCGACGATCGGCGCCGGGGCGGCCACGGAGATCGGCGGAGCTTCCTCGGCGACAGGCGCGACAGGCGGCGGCGGCGCGGCGGGCGCCGACGGCGCTGGCGCGGGCTGGGCGGCGGCCAGACCGGCGCAGGCCAGGCCCGCGAGAGCCGCGAGCCGGACGCCGGACTTCAGGATGCTGGCGGAACGCACGGGCGGCCTATTCCGGGGTCCAGGCCTCGTAGTCGCCAGTCGTCTTCTGGCGTACGCCGCCGTGGGAGATCGCCCCCTGCGGCTTATAGGCGTGGATGGTGCCGGTGAGGTTCGGCAGGTGCGGCTTTTCCCAGCTCTTCAGCAGGAACGGCGCGACGGTCGGCGGCTCGTCGAAGGTGTAGTGCAGCCAGCCGTGCCAGTCGGGCGAGACCTTGGAAGCCTCGGCATAACCGGTGAAGATCACCCAGCGGCGCTTGCGGCCCTTGTCGTAGCTGTCGCGGTCGTCCTTGGCCTCGAAGTAGCGGTTGCCCATCTCATCCTGGCCGATGAAAACGCCGCGACGATTAATGTGGAAACGGGCGCCGAACGTACCGCCGTTCCACCACGTGAAGATCGATTTCAGGAAATTCAGCACGGGACTCTGGCTCTGGGAGGCTGCTCGACGCGGCGGACTATAGGCGGGCGCCCGGGGAGCGTCCAGCATGAGCCCGGATGCAAGATGTTGGGGATGAAGGCCCGCAAGACCACAACATCTATTGATTGGCCACCCCAGCGACGCCTAATTTGACGCAACGGAGTCGATCGATGGGCAGTGAAGCGTCGGAGACGGGACTCGAGAGCCTGTTCGTGGAACTCCCGGATCGGGTCGTTGCGGCCAGCGCCCCCGCTCACTGGACCGCCGCGCGCCTGGAGGCCTGGATCGACTGGGCCGACGGAGAGACCGACATGGCCGAAGCCTTCGCCGACTATGTGGAAGACCTCACCGCCCGGGCGCAAGCCCGAGGACTGGTGAAGGACGTCCGGGCCCGCACCCGATTTCGCGACGACCTGACCGCAGCCTTGCGCGCCGGCGTGCTCGCGATCGGCCATGATCGGACTGGCCGCTCATTGAAGGTGGTCGACGCTGGCTCGCCCGAGGTCGCCATCACGGTGGCGATGCATCGTGGCGAAGCGGCGGCTCAGGCCGCGGCGCTGGAGCTGGAACGGCGGCTGCAGGGGGTGATGGACGCGGTCCTACGCTGCGAGGGCGACGCGGAAGCCTGCGCCGACCCCATGCGCAATCCGGGCCTGGCCCGCGCGGCCGAGGCCGCCCGGGCAGCCGGCGCCCCCGACGCCACGATCTTCGAGGCGATGACCCTGGCCTATGCGGGCGAAGGCGCGTGGGAGATCGCGCCGCCTCCGGCCGGAAACGGACGCCCGCGGCTGGTCGTGGCCGGCGCGCCTGACGACGCCACCGCACGAGCGGCCTGGGCGACGGGCGCGATCATCGCCGCACCGGATCGCGCGATCGGCGAACGCATCGCGACGGCCGAGCGCGCGCTGCGCGGCGGCGTAAGCCTCATGGGATTCTGGTCGGAGTCCAGTTTCGACTTCGACGGCTTCAGGGCCGCCGTGACCCTGCTGGCCCAGGCGCTCGGCGCGGCCGGCGACGGCCCTGCCCTGCTGGGTCTCGGCGGCCTCGGCGACTGGCTCGCGGCGCACGGGCTGGACTACGACAGCGACCATGCGCGCGAAGCCGCCTCGGAGCTCTACCTGGCGGCGGGACGGGCCATCGCAGGCGCCGGAGCCGGCGACGTGGCCCTGGCGGTGTTCGAGGATCCCGATCTTGCGCTACGCCTGGGCGGCGCACGGCTGGACGCGACGCCCTGGGCGGGCGCGGTGACGACGGCGGAGACTGCCGACGGCGAGCCGGTGCGGGTGCTCTGCGAAGCCGCGATCCGCGGCCTGGCGCTGGTGGGCGCGGACGCCGCCGAGGCGCATGCCGCCCTGATGGGCCAGGGCGACCTCGCCAACGCGCCGGGCATCGACCACGCCGCCCTGATGGTCCGCGGCTTCACCGAGCATGAGATCGCCGCCGTCGAGTCGGTCCTGCCGCTGGTCCAGCACCTCACCGACGCCTTCGCCCCCTCGGTGATCGGCGAGGGCTTCATCCGCGACGTCCTGGGCGCCACCGCCGGGCAGCTCGCCGACCCGAAGTTTGACGCCCTGGCCCAGATGGGCTTCACCCGCGGCGACGTCGCGGCGGCGGAGACCTATGCGCTGGGCGACAACAGACTGGCTGACGCGGCCTTCCTGTCTCCCGCCGCGCGACGGGCCTTCCGCAGCGCCGCGGAGCTCGGCCCCAAGCCGCCGCTGACCATGCTGGAGACGCTGGCGCCGACGCTTGGCGCGCCCGTGGTTGCCAGTGTCGAACTGTCCTGGAACGCCCCGATCGGCGAAGCGCTAGACCGCCTGGCCGCCACCCGCCTCGCCGTGCGCCTGCGCCGGGCAGAGGCGCCGGCCGACCTCGTGCTCGACCTGCCTGCCGCCCAGGGCGAACCGCCACCGCGCGCGGCGCGCGAGCCGGAAGAGCGGATCGTCGAACGGGTGGTCGAACGCGACCGCACCCGCCGCAAACTGCCGGACCGACGCAAGGGTTACATTCAGAAGGCGGCCGTGGGCGGCCACAAGGTCTATCTGCACACCGGTGAATATGACGACGGCGAACTCGGCGAGATCTTCATCGACATGCACAAGGAAGGCGCCGCCTTCCGCTCGCTGATGAACAATTTCGCGATCGCGATCTCGATCGGCCTGCAATACGGCGTGCCGCTGGACGAGTTCGTTGACGCCTTCGTCTTCACCCGCTTCGAGCCGGCGGGGCCGGTGACCGGCAACGATACGGTGAAGTCGGCGACTTCGATCCTGGACTAC
>JBBREC010000104.1:0-13108 GCA_038203295.1 Caulobacterales bacterium | reverse complement strand
GGTCTCGGGCCCGGTCGCGATCCCGCGGATGATCTCCACGAGCTTCATGAGCGGCGCCGGGTTCATGAAGTGCAGGCCGATGAACCGGTCGGGCCGGTCGGTGGCGGCGGCCAGCCGGGTGATCGAGATCGAGGAGGTGTTGGAGGCCAAGAGCGTCTTGTCGGTGAGGTGCGGGCCCAGCGCCTTGAAGATCGCCTTCTTGGTCTCTTCGTTTTCGGTGGCCGCCTCGATCGCGAGGTCGGTGTGACCGATGGCCTGGAGTTCCGCTGCGCCCTTGATGTGGGCCAGCGCCGCGTCCATCGCGTCCTGGGTGATAATGCCGCGCGTGACCTGGCGGGTCAGGTTGCGGTTGATCAGCTCCAGCCCCGCGTTGATACGGTCCTGGCTGACGTCATGCAGCAGAACGTCGTAGCCGCCGAGGGCGACCACGTGGGCGATGCCCGTGCCCATCTGGCCCGCGCCGATGACGCCGACCGACCTGATTTGAACCATCCAGCAGAGCCTCGATGAGCGGCCGCGCGCAGGGCGGCCCGTCTTCTTGTGACGGCTTTCTAACATAACGGCGCCGTACTGCCGCAAGGCTTTTGCTGCGTCGCAGCGTGACCGGGGTTCAGGCCGGTTGCGCGGGGGCCAAGGCGTCGTCGTCGGCGATCTCGGCGACCAGCCAGTCGCGCAAGGCGCGGATGCGCGCGAGCTTGCGGCTGTCCGCCCGCCAGACCACGAAGAATCCGAGATCGGAGGCCACGTCGCAATCCAGCAGCCTGACCAGCCGGCCGGACTCCAGATAGGGACCGATCAGGGCGCTGCGCGCCAGCGCGACACCGAGGCCCTGGGCCGCGGCCTCAAGCAGCATGACTGAATCGTCGAACAGCAGGCCCTGTTGCGGCGGAGTGTTCAGGCCGACGGCGTCGAACCACAGGCTCCAGGGACGGTGGTCGTGGTGGATCAGCGGCGCGCCCAGCAGGTCCTGCGACCGCCGGACCGGGTGGTCCCGGGCGACTTGGGGGCTGCACACCGGGAACAGGGTCTCGGCAAACAGTCGCTGGGCCTCGACCCCCTCCCATGCGCCGCCGCCATAGCGGACGCCGATGTCGACACCGTCGGTGGTGAAATCGGCGCGACGCTCTTCCAGCCGGAGCTCCAGGTTCCGCCCGGCCGGGTCGCCAATCAGCCGGGCAAGCCGCGACGGCAGCCAGCGATTGGCGAATTGCGGGTCAAGGCTGACGACCAGGGGATCGCGCTCTGCGGCGGCCTCGAACTCGGCCACCGCGTTCTGCAGGACCCCGAGGCCGCGGCCGATCCCCGACGCCAGCCGCTCGGCGGCGGGGTTGGGGATCATGGCGTTGCCCCGCCGTTCGAAAAGGCGGGCGCCCAGTTCGGCCTCCAGACGGCGAATCTGCTGGCTGACCGCGCCGTGGGTCACGGCCAGCTCCCGGGCCGCACGGCTGTAACTCCGGTGCCGCGCGGCGGCCTCGAGGGCGCGCATGGCGAAGAAGGGCGGCAGGCGTCTCACGGCAGGGTTGTTAGCGCAACTCCCAACCTCGAGCAAAATCTATCGTTCGCAGCCGGGCGGCTCAGGCCCCACATCCATCGTCAAGGGCCATCAAAGATATGAATTGAATCAGAGGTATATGACGATGAAAGTTGTACTCCTCCAGAAGGGCGCGGCTGCCTTCCTGCTGATCGCCTCGACCGCCCAGGCGACCCCCTCCGAGTCGGAGCGGTATGCCGACTGGGCTCAGGTCAAGGCGACGTCCCTGCTTCGCACCGCCGGCCTGGACAGCGCCGCCCAGCCGGTTTCGGTGCGCGCCAACGTGAGCTTCGCCGGGCGCATCACCAGCCTGCGGGTTCTGCATAGTTCCGGCTCCCGCGACATCGATGCGGCGGTCGAAGACGTGCTGAAAAAGGTGATCTGGATGAACCCGCCCGCCGGACTGGCGGATGGCGCGGTGACGCTGAACACGGGGAACGGCGCGATCGTCAAGGCCGAGGCGCGTTGAGGATCGCTCCCGTCCCCACTGGGTGGGATCACCAACGAACAGGGGCGGCCCCTTCGCAGGGCCGCCCCATTTTCGTTCAGCCGCGTAGGACGCGGCTATTTTCCGGCGGCGGCGAGCGCGGCCATCAGCTCCGGCACGGCGGTCTTGTAGTCCGCCACCAGGCCGTAGTCGGCGACCTGGAAGATCGGCGCGTCGGCGTCCTTGTTGATCGCCACTATGACCTTGGAGTCCTTCATGCCCGCCAGGTGCTGGATGGCGCCCGAGATGCCGATGGCGATGTAGAGCTCCGGCGCCACGACCTTGCCGGTCTGACCGACCTGGTAGTCGTTGGGGGCGTAGCCGGCGTCCACGGCGGCGCGGGATGCGCCGATGGCGGCGCCCAGCTTGTCGGCCAGCGGATCGATGACCCGGGTGAATTCCTCGGCCGAACCCATCGCGCGGCCGCCGGAGACCACGATCTTCGCGCCGGAAAGCTCCGGACGCTCGGACTTCACCAGTTTCTGGTCGATGAAGTGGGTCTTGGCGGGCTTGGCCGGGGCGGGAATGGTCTCCACCTTGGCCGAGCCGCCGTCCGCCGCCGCCTTGAAGACGGTCGGGCGCACGGTGATCACCTTCTTGGCGTCAGAGGACTGCACGGTCTCCAGCGCGTTGCCGGCGTAGATCGGCCGGATGAAGGTATTGGCGTCCACCACGTCGACGATCTCGGAGATCTGGGCGACGTCCAGCCTGGCGGCAATTCGCGGGCTGAAGTTCTTGCCCTGGCTGGTGGCGGGCGTCAGCACGGCGTCGTAGCCGCTCATCAGCGGCACCACGAGGGCTTCCATGCTCTCGGCAAGGCCCTCGCCCAGCTCGGCGCTCTCGCAGAGCAGCACCTTGCGCACGCCGGTGATTTTGGCGGCGGCGTCGGCGACGGCCTTGGCGCCCTGGCCGGCAACCAGGACGTCGACGTCACTGGAGAGTTTCAGGGCCGCGGTCACCGTCTTTTCGGTGGTGTCACGCAGGTGGGCGTTGTCGTGGTCGGCAATGACGAGAACGGCCATCAGAGCACCCCCGCTTCGGTCTTGAGTTTGGAGACGAGATCGGCGGCGGTCTCAACCTTGATGCCGCCCGCGCGTTTCGGCGGCTCGGTGACCTTGACCACCTTCAGCCGCGGCGCGGTGTCGACGCCAAGCGACGCCAGCTCGGTGATGACCAGTTCTTTCTTCTTGGCCTTCATGATGTTGGGCAGACTGGCGTAGCGCGGCTCGTTGAGGCGCAGGTCGGCCGTCACGATGGCGGGCAGGTCGACTTCCAGCGTCTGCAGGCCGCCGTCGACCTCGCGGGTCACCTTGGCGGTCTTGCTCGAGACTTCCAGGGCGGACGCGAAGGTCGCCTGGGGCCAGTCGAGCAGGGTCGCCAGCATCTGGCCGGTGGCGTTGTTGTCGCCGTCGATGGCCTGCTTGCCCATGATCACCAGGTCCGGGCTCTCCTGGCCGATCACCGCCTTCAGTACCTTGGCGACCGCGAGCGGCTCCAGGTCTTCGGTGGTCTGGATCAGGATGGCGCGGTCGGCGCCCATGGCGAGCGCCGTGCGCAGCGTCTCGCCGGCCTGGGCCGGGCCGACGGAGATGGCGACGACCTCGGTGGCCACACCCTTCTCCTTCAGGCGCACGGCTTCTTCCACCGCGATTTCGCAGAAGGGGTTCATCGACATCTTCACATTGGCGAGGTCGACGCCCGACTGGTCGGGTTTTACCCGGGCCTTCACGTTGTAATCGATCACCCGCTTGACCGGGACCAACACCTTCATGGGTTGCTAGCGCCTCAAATAATGAAAAATGATCAAGGCGGGCAATAACGCTTCCGGCCAGCTTTGCAAGCGGGGCCCCACGTAACCCTTTCGCCCCGCGCCGCAATTCCGGCCCGACGGCGCGCTAGCCAGCGTGGTCTGCTATCCATTATGTAGTCGCCATGAACCCGACCATCGAGCGCCTGAAGCTCATCTTTCTCGGCATTTTCGCGGTCGCCAACGTCGGCATGCTTGTGTGGCAGGTCGGCTGGGTGCGGCCAGAGCAACAGTGTAACGAAGCCAGAAGATGGTGGGACGGCTCCCAGCGAGTCTGCGCCCAGCCCGTGCTGATCTCCGACATCACCGGCAGGGTGATCGCCGACCCCAAGGCGCGCGCCGAGGCGATGAAGGCCATCGGGCGGAAGCCGCCGGCGGAAAAACCCTAGCGGGTCGCGCCGGACTTCCAGAAGACTTCGGCCGCGCCTTTGTCGTTGGCGTAGCGGGCGGCGACGAACAGCAGGTCGGACAGCCGGTTGATGTAGCGCATGGCCGCCGGGCTGACCGGCTCGCTGGCTTCTGCCAGCCGCACGGCCTCGCGCTCGGCGCGACGGCAGACGGTGCGGGCCAGATGCAGCGCGGCGGCTGCGGGGGTTCCGCCCGGCAGGATGAACGAGGTGAGCGGCGGCAGGCTCTCGTTCAGCCGGTCGATCTCCTGCTCCAGCCGCTCGACCTGGCTCTCGATCATCCGAAGCATGGCGCCAGGCGCCTCGTCGGCCCTGGCGGGCGTCGCAAGGTCCGCGCCGAGGTCGAAGAGCTCGTTCTGGATGCGGGCCAGGAGGGCGTCGAAGTCGGCGTCGCCGCCGGTGTGCAGCCGGGCGAGGCCCAGGCAGGCGTTGGTTTCGTCCACCGCGCCATAGGCTTCGACCCGCAGGTCGGCCTTGCTGACCTCCTGGCCGGTCGCCAGCCGCGTCGAGCCCTTGTCGCCGGTCCGCGTATAGATGCGGTTCAGCGTGACCATTCTACTATCCTGTTTCCGACGTTCGCCAGCACACTAGTGCCGGGCCCGGTACCAGACGGCGCCCATCAGTACGACGATGGCCAGCGCCTGCATGACAACCCGCAGGCGCATGAGCTTGTTGGACCAGGAGCGGCCGAAGTCGCCGCCCCGGAACAGGCTGTAGATGCCGAAGGCGAGGACCGCGGCCACGGCGAGCAGGGCGGCGGGGATGAGGAATGAGAAAACGTCCATGGGGCCCAATCTAGGCCGTGGCGGCCTTGCGGGCCACCCCTAACGACGATATCCCAGACGGCCGTCGTGGCTGATTGAGCGCGTTCAACGAGTGACATTCGGTGGTTTGTCCGATTTTGGCCGCAGTCGTATGCCACTCCACGATGCATCCGTCCCTGACATCGTTGGGTAAAGGGGCTTTTCGCTATCCCGTAAGAGTTGCAGCCGGACCCCGTCTCGCGTAACGAGGTCTTTGAACATGTTCAACGAAGTCTGCCCGCGCGTGGGGCAGCAGTGAGAGGACGGCCTGGCCGTCGAATATATGAAGCATACCGCCCCCCTTCGCGCCGCCGGTGAAACCATCGTGAAGGTCCCGACCCGTCGGACCCTGGCCAAGCAGCAGACCCGCGCCAAGGTGCTCGCCGCCGCGCGCCGCCTGTTCAGCGAGGAAGGCTACGAGGGCGCCACCATCCGCGACATCGCCGCGGCCGCCGGCATGTCGACCGGCGCGGTGTTCGCCAACTTTACTGACAAGTCGGACCTGTTCCGCGAGATCATGATGGTTGACATGGCCGCGCTGCGCGACGCGATGCACGATGCCGCGGAGCGCGGTAAGGGCGTCGATGACCGCCTGTTGCGGATGTTCGGCGCCGGTTACGCCTTCTACAAATCGCAACTTCCGCTGGCGCGCGCCGCCTTCAGTGTCGGCTGGACGCCGGAGGAAGGCCCGCAGCTGATGAATTCGCAGCCGGCCCAGTCGCTGCTCGACCTGATCGCCGACGAACTGAACACCGGCGTCGAGCGCGGCGAGCTCGGCCAGGAAGCTGAGGTCAAGCTTCGCGCCCAGATGCTGTTCGAGGCCTATCTGTCGAACTACAAGCAGGCGATCTTCGAGGGCTGGGGCCTGGAGGCGCTGCAGGCGCGGTCCCGCGACCAGATCCGGGTCCTGTTGGCGGGCGCCCGCCGCGGCTGAAGCCGGATGGGAGACGCGCTGGGGGGCGCGAAGGGGCATGGCCGCGAAAGACGATATCGGTGGTGAAGGCGCCATGGTCGGGGCGGACCCCGTCCGGCCGCCGCCGCAGGCTGAGACCGGCGCGCGGCAGACCCAGAAGGAAGCCACTCGCAACCGCGTGATTTTCGCGGCGCGGGAGCTATTCGACATCCAGGGCTACCAGGGCACCACGATCCGCGAGATTGCCCGGCACGCCGGCGTGTCGGTCGGCAGCGTGTTCACGACCTTCGCCACCAAGAGCGAAATCCTCAGCCAGGTTATGCAGGAGCGGCTCGACAGGCTCTATGCCGAGCTGGATCACGTGCTGCCGCACCTGCGCGGTTCGACCGCCGACCGGCTGCGCTCGATGTTTGCCATCCATTTCGCGTTCGAGGCACAGCGGATGCGGCTGTTCCTGGCGCATATCGCGGCGGCCTATGATTTCACCCCGTCCGCGGCCGCCACGCCGTTCGGCAGGAACCCGCGCCTGCAAGGCCTCATCCGCGAGTGCCTGGTCAAGGGCGTCGCGGTCGGGGATGTCGATCAGTCCGCCGACCATCAGGAAATCATCGATCTCCTGATGTCGGCCTACGCATGGACCTTTCGCCTCGCCGTGTGGGACGGCGCCGACGCTGACGCCATGACCGCGGTCATGGATCGCCAGATCGGGCTGATCGCCGCGGGCTTCACGCCACGCTAGTTGGCGCCGTCCAGCAGCCGGCGCGCAATCACCTGGGCCTGGATCTCTCCGGCGCCTTCGAAGATGTTGAGGATGCGGGCGTCGGCGAGAACGCGGCTGACGGGCTGCTCCACCGCGAAGCCGGTCCCGCCATGGATCTGCACGGCGTTGTCGGCCGCGGCCCAGGCGATGCGGGCGGCGGTGAGCTTGGCCATGCCGGCCTCCAGGTCGCAGCGGCGGCCCTCGTCCTTGGCAGTGGCCGCGAACCAGGCGAGGCGCCGCGCGCCCAGGAGTTCGGCGGCCATCATGGCCAGCTTGTTGGCCACGCGGGGGAAGCGGGCGATCGACTCGCCGAACTGGCGGCGCGCAAGCGCGTAGTCGAGCGCGAGGTCCAGCGCGTTCTGCCCGACGCCAATGGCCCGCGCGGCGGTCTGTATGCGGGCGCTTTCGAAGGTGGCCATCAGCTGGGCGAAACCCTGGCCAGGCTGGCCGCCCAGCAGGTTGGCGTCAGATACCTCGAAGCCGTCGAAGGCGATCTCGTATTCTTTCATGCCGCGGTAGCCGATCACAGCGATCTCGCCGCCGCTCATGCCAGGCGCGGGGAAGGGCTCATCCACCGTGCCGCGCGGCTTCTCGGCCAGGAACATCGACAGGCCCCGGTGATCCTTCGACGCCGGGTTGGTGCGGACCAGCAGGGTCATCAGGTCGGCGCGGGCGGCGTGGGTGATCCAGGTCTTGGCGCCGGTGACCTTCCACGTGTCGCCGTCCAGTATCGCGCGGGTGCGCAGCGACCCGAGGTCCGAGCCGGCCTCGGGTTCGGTGAAAACGGCCGTCGGGATGATCTCGCCCGAAGTGATGCGCGGCAGGTAGCGGGCCTTCTGGCCGTCCGTGCCGTGGGCCAGAATCAGCTCGGCGGCGATCTCCGAGCGCGTGCCCAGCGACCCCGCGCCGATCCAGCCGCGCGACAGGGCTTCGGAGACCACGCACATGGCGACCTTGCCCAGGCCCGAGCCGCCCCAGGCTTCCGGCGCGGTCAGGCCGAAGACGCCCAGCGCGCCCAGTTCCTCGATCAGCGGCAGAGGGATCAGCTCGTCGCGCACATGCCAGCCATGGGCGAAGGGCGTGATCCTTTCCTCGGTGAAGGCATGGAACTGGTCACGCACGGCCTCCAGAGTTTCGTCGAGGCCGCTGGCCTCCAGCGACGGCCGGCCGCGGGCCTGGTCGAGCAGTTCGACGATGCGGTGTTTCACGGCCTGGGAGGCTCCGGCCCGCAGGCGGCCGGTCACGTGGCCCAGCCGGTCGGCCGGATCGAAGACATCAACGGCGCGAAAGATCTCGCCCTGATTCATCGGCAGCCCGCCGGCCAGTTGGCTGATGTATTCGTGAGCCAGCAGCTGGGCGGGCAGGGCCTCGGCCTCCCCGAACCGGCCTTTGGCGTCCAGCGCCCGGGCCCAGGCCGCCACCTGGCGAAGGGTCTCGGCATAGGCGGCCGTCCAGGCCAGCCCGTGAGCCGCATGCTGCTCGGCGTCCAGCGCGGCGCGGTCGAGCCTTCCGTCGATCCGCACCCGGCCGGCCAGAGCGCCGGTGAGCGAAGCGGTCAGAGCGCCGGCCTCGAAGGCGGCGAGGTCGAGGAGGTGGGGGAGGTCGGGAAGGACGAGACTCATGTCCGCACTATAGGCGAAGCTTGCTTTGCGCGGCGTCACGCGGTTTTGCTTCCCGTCAGATAGCAAAAAGGTCCAACCGATGCTCGTCGTCCACCATCTGAATGACTCCCGCTCGCAGCGCATCCTTTGGCTGCTCGAGGAGCTCGGCGCGCCTTACGAGATCAAGCACTACCAGCGCGACGCCACCACGCGGCTGGCGCCGCCGGAGCTGAAGACGGTGCATCCGCTTGGCAAGTCGCCGGTGATAACCGACGGCGCGGAGACGATCGCCGAGTCCGGCGCGATCGTGGACTATATCGTGCGCAAGTACGGCAAGGGTGGTTTCGCCCCTGCGGCCGGCGCCGCCGACTTCGAGAAGTACAACGAGTGGCTGCACTACGCCGAGGGCTCGGCCATGCTGCCGTTGATGCTGAACATGTACGTCATGCGGCTGGGGGAGGCCGGCGCCCCACTGCACCCGCGGATCGCCGACGAGATGGCCAACCACCTGGGCTATCTGAACGCCTCGCTGGAGGGCCGCGACTGGCTGATGGGCAAGACCATCACCGGCGCCGACATTCAGACGAGCTTCGTCGGCGAGGTCTGCCGCGCCATGGGTCAGCAGGACAAGTATCCGAACATCAAAGCCTGGGTGGAGCGCTTCCAGGCGCGTCCGGCCTACATCCGCGCCCTCGACAAGGGCGGCGCCTACAACATGGGCCCGGCGCGTTAGCCGCGCGCCACCCCGCGCTAGTTCGCCGGGTCGGAGGCCTGCGCCAGGGCGCGCAGCTTGGTGGCGGCGACATTGCGGGCCTGTTTCTCGAACGCGACCATGGCCGGGTGGGCCTTGGCGACAAACTCGGGGTCCAGGGCTTCCATGTCGTCGGCGCAGGCCCGCAGGTCGATGGGCTCCAGCTTCAGTTCGCGGCGCAGCTCCATCAGCTCTTCCAGTGCCAGCGTCGCGAGCAGGCCATTGGCGTGGGTCACCATGCTGGCGAGGTTGATCGCGTTCTGGACTTCAGGCGGTGGCATTTTCGCCTGAAAGGGAGGCGCTTCGCCGCCCTTGGGCGGAATCCTGGGCGGCGGTAGGTTGTTGGCCACGGGTCTGTCCTGGGTTTCTGGTCGGGGGGTTTCTGGTCGGGCGCGGAGGGAAGCACACCTACTCGAACGCGGGGAAGTCGTCGTCCATCATTCCGTCTAGGAAATCGAAGACAGCGGCCTTGGTGAGCGCGTGCGGGATGGCCGAGAAGTGGTCGCAGCCCGGGATTGTCATGGCCTTGCCGTGCGGGAAGGCCTTGGCTAGGTCCTCGGCGCGGCCGGCAAGGGTGTCGCCGACGCCAGCCACCACTAGCACAGGCATTGGGAGCGCGCCCGCCGCATCCCAGTCGAAGGGCGGGTTCTTCACTTCGGTGACGGCGGCGAGCGCCTTGCGGTCCTCGCCCTGCTCGTCGGCGAACTGGCGGAAGCTCTGCAGCATCGGCTCCTTGATGGACGCCGGGTCCTTGGCCAGCATCGCGTCGGCCATCGGCGTGCCCACGACGACGGGCGACGGCTCGCGCAGCTTTCCGCCGACGCCGCCAAGGATCAGGTTCGAAATCCGCCCCGGATCGCCGAGCGCCATCGCCAGAGCCGTACGCGTGCCCATCGAATAGCCGAACACGTCGGCGCGCCCGACCCCGAGGTGATCCAGCAGGGCGAAGGCGTCGGCGGCCAGCTTGTCCCGTTCATAGTCGGCTGGGTTGTAGAGCTTCTCGCTCTCGCCGTGGCCGCGCTGGTCGATGGCGATCACCCGCATGCCGCGGCGCTCGAAAGCCCCGTACCAACCTGTGCGCCGCCAGGCCTCGTTGCGGTTCGACGCGAAGCCGTGGATCAGCAGGATCGTGCGATTGGCGCCTGCGGGCGGGGCGATGTCGTCATAGGCGATGGTGACGCCGTCGGGTGTCGTGAAGCTGGCCATGGCGCAAGCCTGCCTCAGGGTTGCTCGCCGGTCCACTCCCAGTGCCAGGGCTCGAAGGGATAGGGCAGGAAGCCGAAGCGGTCGGCGTTGGCGGCCAGCCAGCGGTAGGTGGGCGTCCGGCTCATGAAGAGGCGGTTGGCGTCGGCGCTGGAATCGGGGCCATAGCCGGGCGCCTGGCCGACGTAGATGTCCATCGCCAGGCCCGTGCGGTGCGGAGAGCAGGTGGCGCGCACCACGCCGTCGCAGTTGCCGTCGGCAAGGCAGCGCGCATCGTCGGCCTCCGGGCTGCGGAATCCGGAGAAGATGGTGAGGTTCCGGGAGTCGGCGCCGATCCGGGGATCGGCGGCGCGGGCCGCGGCGACCATGTTGCGCCAGGCGGCGAAGGCGGCGGGCCGCAGCAGGACCGGCTTGCCACTGTAGCCCTCGCCGGGCCGGCCGGCCTCAAGCGTCTCCGGTGCAGGCGCGGTGGGGCAGATCCGCTTCGCGCTGATCTGAACAAACGGCCGCCGCAGCTCAATGACGCCTCGCAGCCGCTGGAAGTCGTCTTCGGAGAATACCCCGTCCACAGGCACGCGCTGGGCCTGCTCCCAGCGCTCCAGGGCGGCGGCGAAGCCCGGGCTCTGGGGTGGGCAGGCAGTGCGCAGCTCGTGCGCGATGAGCGGGACATAAGTCTCCCAGCCGATCTCGTCCCGGCGGTACGGCGCCCAGGACAGGATGGACAGCGAGGCTGCGTTTGCCGCGGCCGCGCCTTCGGGGCCAAGGGCGCAGTCGGCGGGTATGACGGCCGGCAGCCGCGCGAACGGTCGGGCCAGCGCCGTCGCTGGCGGGATCGCCAAGGCCGCGGGCGGCGGGACCGGCGCGGGCGCAGGCGTGCAACGGGTCACCCGCAGGGCGATGAGGCCCAGCACGATAACGACGGCCGCCAGTCCTCCCAGGAACCGCAGCGCTTCTGAAGGCTTGATCCCCATGCCGCCGACTAACGCGCGGCGCGCTTGTGAGGTCCATGATGAGTTTTTCCAGGCAGGCCCTGTTCGCCGGCGTTTCCCTTGTGCTGCTGGCGGCCTGTTCCGATCCCGCGCCTGCCGACAAGACGCAGTCGGCTGCGTCGACCGCCACACCGGCTTCAGTGACGGCCCCCCTGCCTGCGCCGGACGTGCACCCCGCCGTCCTTGAGGTTCCGATGATCCAGCCGTCGGCCTCTGACCTCGCCCACCCGATCGACACGGCAGCCTGGACCGCCGAGCCGGTCACGCCGGAGGCGAAGCGCAACGCCATGCTGCGCGCCCAGGTGCTGCTGGCCCGCGCCCATTTTTCGCCCGGAGTCATCGACGGCCAGGACGGCGGCAATGTGAAGAACGCCATCGCCGCCTTTGAGGCCGCTCACGCCCTGCCGGTGGACGGCGTCATGGACGACCAGGTCTGGAGCGCACTCGCAAAGGATGAGCAGCCGGCGGTGACCGACTACGTCATCACCGAGGACGACGCGAAGGGTCCGTTCGTCGCGAAGATCCCCACGGACATGGTCGAGCTTTCCAAACTGCCGGCCATCGGCTTTACGAGCCCGATCGAGGCGCTGGCCGAGAAATTCCACATGGACGAGGCCCTGCTGAAGGCGCTGAACCCCGGGGCGGACTTCAGCGCGGCGGGGACGAAGATTGTCGTCGCCGCCCTGGGCGCCGACAAGCTGCCGGGCACGGTCACGCGGATGGAGGTCGACAAGTCCAGGCGTCAGGTCAGGGCCTATGGCGATGGCGACGTCCTGCTGGCGGTCTATCCGGCCACGGTTGGGTCCGCGGAGCGTCCGGCCCCGGAGGGTGACTGGGCGGTGCGGACCACTGCGCCGAACCCGACCTATACCTATGACCCCAGCCGGCTCACGTTCGGCAAGGCGTCCAACGGCAAGCTGACGATCAAGGCCGGGCCGAATAATCCAGTGGGCTCTACCTGGATCGACCTGACCAAGGACACCTACGGCATCCACGGCACGCCGGATCCCAGGCTGGTGGGCAAGACCGCCAGCCACGGCTGTGTGCGCCTGACCAACTGGGACGTGCGTCAGCTCAGCCTGGCGGTGAAGAAGGGGACCAAGGTCGCCTTCGTGGGCGTCGAACGGCCCGATGCGCCGAAGAAGGCCGGCGGCTAACTTTTCCACCTAAGCGTCGCGGCCTCGACGGGATTCACGAACGGGCGGTTCTCCCGGCGGCTGGCGGTCCACTCGCGTTTGAGCCCAAGGTACCACTTGGCCTGGCGGTCGGCGTCGTCGATCCAGAGCAGGGCGGGGTCGTACTTCAGGCCCTGGTTCTGCAGGTTCACCATGTCGCCGTCCTGGCGCAGGAAGATTCGCGCGCCGGCAGCAATGAACGGCTTCAGGAAGATGAAGGCGGGGTGGTCGGACCAGACGATCTGGGTGATCCGAGTGGTCTTCTCGTTGACCGGCGTCAGGCAGGTCAACGACAGCACCTGGCGCCTGCCGACCGTCACATGCTCCCAGCGCAGGCCCGGTATGCGGAAGGTGATCTCGGTCAGCGGCTCGCCGCCCAGGATGGCGTAGGCGCGGCTGTTCTTGGACGGCTCATGGCGGACCATGGCGAAGCCCTGCTCGCGGGGCTCGAACCGTTTAGTCTTCTCGTGCTGGCTGGCTTTCGAACGCCACCACCACTGCTGATGGACGTAGGGGCCGTGGGCGGGGTCCATCAAGCCCACGACCGCGTGGTCGATGTGGGCGTCGAAGTCCATGCTGTCGACAAGCCGGGGCGCGCCGCCGACGACGCCGTCGAAGACTGGCGGGGGCTCGGTCGGCTCGCCGGCGCCGATCCAGACGAAGACCAGGCCCTGGCTCTCG
>JBBREC010000103.1:0-13518 GCA_038203295.1 Caulobacterales bacterium | reverse complement strand
TGCTGCGCAAAGCCGCCGAGCGAACCGTCGGCGCGCTCTGGGATCGCATCGGACAGGTCCTCGACGCCTTCACACCAAAGGAATGCGCCAACTACTTCCGCCATGATGGATATGCGTCAACTTGACCGCCGAATGCTCTAGCGCTTGCCGACCCGGCGCTAGCGCCGTTTCCAGAGCGGCGTGGAGGCGCGGGTCGCCGGCGAGCGCGCACGAAACGGCAACGCCATGGCGCCGGGCTATTTCGTCAGCAACAACACCGAGGCCTGCGCGTCGACGAGACCCTCCGCCGCCAGATCATGGAACGCATCCCCGCCGGCCGCTGGGTTCAGGCGCGCTGAGTCTGAGCTCTAAGCCTGATAGACCGTCGCGCCGCCGGTCACGGTGCGCACGATCTGGATGTCCTTGATCCTGTCGACCGGGACGGTGTGCACGTCGTCGGCCAGCACCACGAAGTCGGCCAGCTTGCCCGCCGTTATCGAGCCCTTGATGGCCTCTTCGCGGCTGGCGTGAGCCCCGTTCCGCGTGTTGACCCGCAAAGCCTCGTCCACGGTGATGCGCTGGTTCGCGCCCCAGGTCTCATGGTTCCAGCCGGTGCGGGTGACCATGGCCTGGATGGCCATCAGCGGCGAAAACGGGCCGGGCTGGAAGTCCGAGCCCGCCGCCACCGGCACGCCCGCGTCAAGGAAGCTGCGGAACGCCATGAAGTGCTCTAGCAACGCCGGGCCGTAGAAGTGGAACTTGTCGGCGTTGTAGTAGGCATAGGTCGAGAAGACCGCGGGCGTGACATTGGCCGCCTTGATCCGCCGGACGAGATCGTCATTGACCATGGTGCAGTGAGTGATCTTCGGGCGGGCCTCCGGGCGCGGATGCAGCTTCTGCGCCCGTTCCAGAGCGGTCAGGACGCTGGCGATCGCCACGTCTCCGTTGGCGTGGCAGTTGACGTCGATCCCCGCGCGATGGACCCGCTCGACCCAGGCGTTCAGCATATCCTGGGTCTCGGTGAGGTTGCCGTAGTAGGGCGGCGAGACGCCCGGGAACGGCTGGCTCATCCGCATGGTCCGCTCCGAGAACGACCCGTCGACGGTGTGTTCGAACGTGGCGCCCAGCTTGATCCACTCATCGCCGAAGCCGGTCTGCAGCCCGGTGCGGATCATGCCCTCCAGCATGTCGCCGATGGCCTCGTAGCTGATCCGGTGCCTCAGCTCGCCGCGGGCGCGCACGTCCTGCATGGCGAAGAGGTCGCCGCCTTCGTGGTGTACGCTGGTCAGGCCGTAGCGGGTGAACTGCTTTGACATGTGGGCGATGGCCTCGCGGGTGCGCCGGGCGGCCTCCTGGGGGGAGAAAGTCTGGCGCAGGCCGACGTTGTCGAAGGGGGCGTTCGCCCGGTCGGTGACCCGGCCGTTGAGCTCGCCCGCGCCGTCGCGGTCAAAGGTGCCGCCGGGTGGGTTGGGCGTGGCCTTGGTGACGCCCGCCATGGCCATCGCCCTGGAATTGTAGAACGAGGTGTGCCCGCCCCGGTGTTTCACCACCACGGGATGCTCGGTCGAGACCTGGTCGAGATCGTGGACAGTGATCAGCCGCCCGTCCTTCACCTTGGTGTCGTCGTAGAAATAGCCCTCGACCCAGGCGCCCGGCGCCAGGGTCCTGGCCTTGGCCTTCAGCTTATCGACGATGCTGGCGATAGTGACGAACTCGACCTCGAAGGGGTTCCCCACCAGCACTTCGTACAGCAGCATCTCGCCGTCGGCGTGGTTATGGCAGTCGATGAAGCCGGGGACGACGGTCATCCCCCTGGCGTCGTAGGCCTGGGTGCGCGGACCAATCAACGACTTGACGTCGTCGTTCGAACCGACAGCGGTGAAGCGGCTGCCCTTGACCGCGAAGGCCTGGGCGCGGGGCGTCCTCGGGTCGACCGTGTAGACACGGGCATTAAAGACCACGAGGTCCGGATCGGCGGACCCCGCCGCCGCCGCGAGGCCCGGCCACGCCGCGCCGATGCCCGCCCCGGCCACGCCGAGAAAACCCCTGCGGCTCTGATGCGAACCCGTCATGTGCGCGCCCCCGTTGCACTGGCCCGCCAGCAAGCGCCGGACGCCGACCCCGCGTCAACCGCCCAGTAGCGGGGGCAGGCGCTTCAGCCACCAGGGGTCGGCGGCTTCATAGGCAGCCGCCAGCTTCAGGCAGGCCATTTCCTCGTGCACCGGCGCCACGATCTGCAGGCCGATCGGCAGGCCGGTGGGACCCATCCCGCCGGGGACCGCCAGCGCCGGGCACCCCGCCATGGTGATCAGGCAGACCCCCTTCATCCACTCGTGATAGGTCGCCATCCGCTGGCCGGCAATCTCGTGCGGCCAGCTGTCCTCGGCGGTGAACGGGAACACCTGGGCTGTCGGGGCGACGATGTAGTCGTAGCGTTCGAGGAACCGGCGCACGGCCTGGCTCCATTCGGTGCGCACGACGGAGGCGGCCAGCACGTCGAAGGCCGACAGCTTCAGCCCGGTCTCGACCTCGTAGATGGCCTCGGGCTTCAGCAGCGGCCGCTGCGCCGGGTTCAGGTAACTGCCGGCGATGGCGCCGCCCTGCTGCCAGCCGCGCAGCCGGGTGAAAGCCTGCCAGACCTTCTCCACCGGATAATCGGGAACCGCGTCCTCGACCTCGCAGCCCAGCCGCTCGAAGGTCTTGAGCGCGCCGCGGCAGGTCTCCAGCACGCCCGGCTCGCACGGCGTGAAGCCGCCGAAGTCGCCGACCCAGGCGATCCTCTTGCCCTTCACGTCGCCCGCAAGCGGCGCCCGGAACTGCGCGCCCCCGCTCTCCATGGAAAGCGGGGCGCGCGGATCGTAGCCCGCCTGGACCGAGAGCAGCAGGGCGAGGTCGGCCACGCTCCTGGCCATCGGCCCCTGGACGCCCATGGACGGCAGCCAGTCCTCGCGCCCGTGGATCGGTACGCGGCCTGCGCTTGTGCGGAAGCCGATCACGTTGTTCCAGCCCGCCGGATTCCTAAGGCTGCCGCCATAGTCGCTGCCGTCGGCGAGCGGGGCCATGCGCAGCGCCAGCGCCACCGCGGCCCCGCCGCTGCTGCCGCCCGCTGACTTGGTCTGGTCCCAGGCGTTGCGGGTGATCCCGTAGACCGGGTTAAAGGTGTGCGAGCCCAGGCCGAATTCGGGCGTGTTGGTCTTGCCGATGAAGACCACGCCGGCGCTTCGCATCCGCTCGACCAGGACGCTGTCGGTGGTCGCCGTCACGTCCTTGAAGATCGGCGAGCCCTGGGTGTAGCGGATGCCCTTGACCGGCTGCAGGTCCTTCACCGCGTGCGGGAAGCCGTGCAACAGGCCCACCGATTTGCCGGACGTCAGGTCCGCGTCGCGGCTCTTGGCCTGGCGCAGCAGGTCGCCGCGGTCCTGTAGCGCGACGATCGCGTTGACCTTCGGGTTCACGGCGTCGATGTGGTCGAGGTAGGCGTCCATCACTTCGACGCAGGAAACCTTCCGCGTCCGAATGGCCTTCGCCAACCCCAGCGCGTCGAGGCCGACGATGCCGGAGGGCGCCACGGCGGCGTTCACGCGGGATCCCGCGCCGGCCACCGCGGCGGCAGCCGTGAATCGCAGGACCGATCGGCGGTCCGGCGCGCTGTTGCTCGGCTGTTCATCGACCCCAACCATCGCCTTGACTCCGGTCGCCAAGGTCAAGCTACACGACTGAGGCAGACCCGGCGATAACTCTCCACAGATGCGCGGGCGGCTGGCTTCCCGCCTGCACGAACGGGATTTATTCGAACCGTCGGCGCTCGCCGCCACGGGAGGCGCCGGTCGTCCGATTGACCGGGGTCAAGGACGTCCGCGTCTCTCGTCGCCAACACATTGCGGCGCGGTGGAGGTTGCAGGCATGACGGCGGCGAAACGGATCTCCAGGATCCTCGGCCCGGCCCTGATCGTGCTCGGCGTCACCGAGGCGATCAACCTGCCGGTCTTCGCCGGCAATCCAGCGCCGTTGGTCTATCTGAACGGCACGCTGCTGTTCGTCGCCGGCGTGGCCATCGTGCAGGCGCATGGCCGCTGGACGAGCGACTGGCGGACCCTGGTGACGCTCTCAGGCTGGGTGCTGATCCTGGGCGGCCTCTACCGCATGGTCGCGCCCGGGGCGCCGCAGGCGAGCGAAGGCGTCGCTGTCAATGTCGTGTTCGCGGCCCTCGTCACTGCGGGCGCCGTCCTGACCTACAAGGGCTACGCGCGGGAAAGGCCCGGCTAGCTCCCCCGCCTGCACGAACGGGACCTTTTCGAACAGCCGCCGCTCGTCGCCGCGGGGGTCATCCACCAGCGTCGACTGCGTTTTGAAGACCAGCGTCTGGCGGGGCGCGATCATCGAGGTCGAGGCGCGCGCGAAGGCCGGCCACCCGACCTGGGCCTACCAGCTCGACTGGGCGACGTCCAAGGATGGCCGCCGGTTCGGCGCGCCGCACGCCTCGGACATCCAGTTCGTGTTCGACAACATCGCCAGGCCCGGCGCCTCGGCGATCGGCCCGACGGCGCAGGCCATGGCCGACCAGATGAGCCAGACGTTCCTCGCCTTCGCCCGCAACGGCGACCCCAACTGTCCAGCGATCCCCGCATGGGAACGCTCCGGCCTGGCGCGTGGATCAGCGATCTTCCGGCGGGATGCGTCCTTCGCAGGCGTAGGACCGCCCGCCGTCGAGCGGGCCCATGTACATCGGATCGATGCGATGGCGTCGGCGTCCGTCGCCCGCGACGCTGTTGCAGCGCCGGTCCGCTTCATCCTGAGCGGCGCCGCCGAAGGCCAGGCCTACCGCTACGTTCTGGCCAGCGGACGGCCCGCCATAGCCCCCGAACCCGCCGAACCCGCCATACCCGCCGCGGCCCTTGAACTGGGTTTCCTGCACCGCGATGCTGAGCGTGCCGGTCTTTCCGACCGGGAAGTCCGAGCGGACGTAGGCGCTGCGATAGCCTTGCGTCCCCACCGCCACATCGACCACGCCGTGAACATGGCGCGGTTCTTCCTCGCCCGGGGTGATCCCGACGGCGCCCTGTTTCGGCAGTTCGATCGCGGGCGAGGTCTTGAGGTATTCGTCGATCTGGGCCGCGACGCTGGGTGTCCTCGGATCGGCGGTGGCCACCGGCTCCTCCGCCGCGAATACCGGCGCGACGAAGCCGACGGCGGCCGAAAACAGCAAGGCGATCAGCGAACGGCGGGACGCGAGCATGGTGATTTCTCCTGCCGCTCAGGGGGCTCCCGGATTGTGGCGAAGCTAAAGCCCCTTTGCATACATCGCGCATATTGCGCGCGGCCGTCCGGTGGCGTTTGGTCTGCGCCGTTCAGGTCGTGCGCGCGTCTGCGGCGGCCCGGCTGTTCGAGGGGCTCCTGCATGATCCGTCCGGCTTTCGCCGCGCTCGCCGCGCTTGGACTTCTGTCCGTTCCGACGAGTGCGCTCGCGCAGGCCGCCAAGCCCACAGCCAGCGCCACGGCCTCGCGCCGCGATACGCCGGACGAGCCGGGGTCGCCGGGCACGCTGATCGAGCGCCGCTCGGAGCGCGGCCAGCAGGCGGGCGAGCGCAAGATCGGCGATCTCGACATCGCCACGGCGCCGGTCGCCGAGGCGGCCAAGGCCTCGCGCCACAGCGTCACGGTGGGCGGCCGGGCCATCGCCTACACCGCCACGGCCGGGACGCTCACCCTCCGCGACGACGACGGCAAGCCGATCGCCAGCATGTTCTACGTGGCCTATGCGGCGGACCGGGCGAAGGGTGAGGCCGAGCGGCCGGTGACCTTCCTCTACAATGGCGGCCCGGGATCGGCGTCGCTGTTCGTGCACATGGGCATGTTCGGGCCGGTGCGCGTGCTGACCGACTCGCCAGCCGCCACCCACAATGCGCCCTTTATGCTGGCCGAGAACCACGACTCCCTGCTCGACAAGTCCGACCTCGTGTTTCTGGACGCCATCGGCGCCGGTTACTCACGCCCGCTGGGGGATGCGAAGGGCGCGGCCTTCTGGGGCGTTGACCAGGACATCGACGCCTTCGCCCGCGGCATCCAGCGCTACATCACTGTGAACCGCCGCTGGAATTCGCCGAAGTTCATCTTCGGGGAAAGCTACGGCACCACCCGCTCCGCGGGCCTGGCCTATGTGCTGCAGGACCGCGGGATGCAGATTAACGGCGTCCTGCTGCTGTCCTCGATCCTCAACTACGGCGTCCGCGACGCGGGCTTCGACCAGATCTACCTTACCTATATCCCGAGCTATGCCGCGACCGCCGTCTACCACAGGAAGGCGCCGCAGCCGGCCGACCTGACAGCGTACCTGCAGCAGGTGCGGGAGTGGACGCGGGGTCCCTACGCGGCGGCGCTGGCCAAGGGCCACAACATCTCCGACCAGGAGCTGGACACGGTCGCGCGGCAGATGAGCGTCTACACCGGCCTGTCGGTCGATTTCCTGAAGCGGGCCAATCTGCGGGTCGATCTGTCCCGATTCCGCAAGGAGCTGCTGCGCGATCAGCGGTTGACGGTCGGGCGTCTGGACTCGCGCTTCACCGGCGTCGACGCCGACGCTGCGGGGGACGACGCGGACTATGATTCCTCCGACACTGGCATGCGGCCGGCCTACACGGCGGCGTTCAACGACTATGTGCGCGGCGACCTCGGCTATGCGAGCGACCTGACCTACTGGTCCTCCGGTCCGGGCATTAACCGCGCCTGGGACTGGAAGCACAAGGCTCCAGGCGCCAGCTTCGCGGCCCAGGTGGCCGACACTGCCCAGGACCTGGGCCTGGCCATGCGCCAGAATCCGCACCTGAAACTGTTCTCGCTGAATGGGCTCTACGACATGGCCACGCCGTTCGCCGGTGCGGAGTACGACATCTCCCACATGTGGCTGGAGCCGAGCCTGCGGAGCAACATCCGGTTCGCCTACTACCCGTCAGGGCACATGGTCTACCTGACCGCCGAGGCCCTCAAGCAGATGAAGATCGACGTGGCGAAGTTCTATGATGAGGCCAAGTAATCCGTAGGCTTGCATAAAGCCGCGACGCAGCGCGACCATCCCCGAAGACGTAGGAATCGGGGAGGATGACCTATGCGTAGCGTTCTTGTGGCCGCAGGGCTTGTGGCCCTGCTGGGCCTGTCAGCGTGCGAACAACCCAAGCAAGAGGCGCCGCCGCCGCCGGCGCCGAAATACTCCGGTCGGCAGCAGCAGTTTTACGCCGGCCAGGAACAGCTGCAGTCGGTCGCATCAGCCACGGTATCGGTGGGCAAGTCCGGCGCGCTGGAGATGACCGCGACGGCCTCGGCGCCCGGCGTCGGCTACACCAACCTGGGCTTCATGCGACGGATCTACGCCGCGCAACCTCAGGACGGGGTCTATGAGCTGGACGTCGTCGGCGACAAGCCGGCCGGCGCCGCGGCCCCGGCGGTGACGCCGGTCGAGGTGAAGGGCGCCTGGGACGCCTATCCGAAGGATCGCCTGAAGGGCGTGCGGCTGATCACCAGGACGGGCAGCGTCGTAGCCATGTTGCCACCTCCCTAGAGCGGGAAGATTCGCAGGAAGTTGCCGCCCATCACCTTGGCGGTCTCGGCCTCGCTGAGGCCGCGCGCCAGCAGGGCCGCTGGGATCACGCCCCAGTCGCGGTAGTCGGTGAACACGGGCTTGTAGTTGGCGTCCATGTCGGTGCCGATCGCCACATGATCCACGCCAACCGCATCGATCAGCCGAAGGATCGAGGCGATCCAGTCGCCGACGCTCGCCTGGCCGATCCCGGAGGGCACCGAGCCCACGACGCCGCCGTGGCTGGCCACCAGCTTCGCGTGCTCGACGCTGACCAGGCGCGGGTGGTCAAGGTCGGCGCGCTTCAGGTTCGTGTGCGAAAGCATCACCGGCCTGTCGGAGAGCTCCACCGTATCCCGGGTCACCCCGAACGAGGCGTGGGCAAGGTCGATGAGGATGCCGGCCCGGTTCATCTCGCGGACGATCCGCCGGCCGGTGGGCGTCAGGCCGGGCGTGCGGGGTTGTTCGGTCTGCGGGTCGCCGATCTGGTTGGGGTGATAGTGGACGATGGTGATCGCGCGGACGCCGTCGGCGTGGGCCTTATGCACTCGGTCCATCCGGTCCTCGATGAAATCGCCGCCCTCCACCGCGAAGACGGCGGCGGTCCGGTGGGCCTTCAGCGCCCTGCCGATGTCGGCCCGCGTCAGCCCCCGGGCCACGTCGCCGCGCACCGCCATGGCCTTCAGGATCGCGATCTGCCGTTGGTATTCGCCCCAGGCCTCGCCCGGCCGGAATTCGCGGGCCACGCCCATCCCGCCGCTTGGGGTCAGGCCCAGCAGGGTCGCGTCGGAAACGCAGTTGAATAGCGCCGCGGTGACGCGGCCGGCGGTCATGTCGGCCAGGACCTGGGCCTCGGCCGGCGGGCCCAGCGCCTTTGTCGTTTGCGACTGCGGCGCGTCGCGCAGGAAGAACCGGCCTGGATGGGCGTGGACGTCCACCGACGGATGGCGGCCCAGGAAGTCGACGCCGGCCTGCACCTGCGCCTCGGTCAGGCTGAGGCCCGAGGCCGCCAGGGCCGGGCCGGCGGCGAGGCCGGCGCCCATGAGCGCCAGCAGGTTCCGGCGGGAGATCGGGAGAATGTTCATGTGACCCAGCTTGGCCGCTTCGCCGGGCGTCGGCTAGTGCGTGCGTCGTCGTAAGAAGACATCCCCGACAATCAGGCGCTCGCCGCGAAATGGGCGGCCGCGGGCTAGGATTCCACGAGGCGTCTGACCAGATCGATATCGGATGGCTTGTCGACGTCCACCGCGGCGAGGCCGTAGGGTGTGAGTATGGCGGCGGCCTTCACACCTGCCCTGCGCCCGATCAGCGCGACGGCGGCGTCCAGCGTCAGCAGGCCCAGCGCATAGCCCAGCAGCATCTGCGGCCCGATCAGCAACGCCATGCGCAGCGGCTGCTTGCGATGCGCCTCGACGCTTCGCCAGAGATCGACGGCGGCGAGCGCGTGCGGGGTCCGCAGCAGGAAAAGGTTGCAGCTCGAGTAGCGTCGGTCGCGGAAGCGCAGATAGGTTCGTTTCGTCCCCGGCGCAGCCTCACGAACCACGCCTTCGGGGGCCATCAGCACGGCGAGGTCCACATCGACCGGGACGTTGTCAAGGAACTGGCGAACCCATTCCGGCTGCAGGAGCGCGTGGTCGACGGTGGTGACCAGCAACGGCATCCCCAAAGCCTCGGCGGCCTGGCGCACGCTGAGGCTGGGGCTGTCCGTAGAGGCGATGCGCTCGACGCCGGACGGAAGCTGGCCGGCCAGGGTCTCGTCGTTGGTGGAGACGGCGATCCGCGTCGCGCCGGCGCCCCTCAGCGCCGCCAGCACCCGGGCAAGCAGGGTCTGGCCGCCCAGTTCGATCAGGCCCTTGTGGCTCACGCCCGCGTAGGCCGCCGCCGGATCGACCGCCGCGCCCCGCGACCCCGCCAGTACAAGCGCGGTGAAGCTGCTCAAGTCAGGACCTTCTCGTAGATGCGGTAGGTCTTGTAACGGTCGCCACCAGTCATCTCGCTGATCCGGCGCATGGGCATGTTGTCCTCCAGGATCCAGGAGAACTCGCACCACTGGTAGCCCATCTTGCGGGCCTCGACGGTGGCCGCGCTCATCATCTGGAAGGGCAGGAGCTTGGCGCGGGGCGAAGTGGCGAAGGCCTTGCGCACGCCCATCAGCGGCACCCTAGTGCCCGACACTCTCTTGATCTTCAGACGCCATATCAGCTTGGCCCAGCCGAACGGCAGAAGCTTGCCGCCAAGCCCGCGGATCGCTTCGTTGAGGTTTGGGATCATCACGCAGACGCCCGCCGACTGGCCGTCGATGTCGGCGAACCAGACCAGCTTCGGATCGATCAGGGGGCGCATGGAGGTGGCGAGATGCTTTGTCTCGGCCTCTGTGGTCGGCGTGAAACCCCAATTGTCGCGCCAGGCGTCGTTGAGGATCTCGGTGAGGGTCGCGACCTCCTCCGCGTAGCGCTTCATGTCGAGCTTGCGCAGGGTCACGCCCGGCGAGGGCTGGCGGTCCACGCGCTTGAACAGCCGGTCAATCGGGTTGTCCGGCGCGAAGGAGACCAGGTAGGCGTAAACGTCCTTCACCTTGGCGTAGCCCTGAGCCTCGATCCGGGCGCCGGCGTAGCGGGGGTCGTGGCCCATCATCACCATCGGCGGACTGTCGAAGCCGTCGACCAGCAGGCCCACCTCCTCGTTGACGGACAGGTTGAAAGGCCCCTGGATCGTCGCCATCTCCCGGGCCTTCAGCCAGGCTTCGGCCGTGTCCAGCAGGGCCTTGAAGACGCCTGCGTCGTCCTCCGCGGCGATCAGGCCGAAGGACCCGGTCGGGTGCTTCGGGTCCTGCGGGGCCAGGCGGTCGATCTGGGCGCTGATCCGGCCGACGTCGACGCCGTCGCGCACGGCCAGCCAGAACTGCACGTCGGCGTGGGCGAAGAACGGATTGACCTTGGCCGACAGCGCTTCCTGTCGCTCCATGATCAGGGGCGCGACATAGTTCGGATCGTCGGCGTTCAGCCGCATCGGAAGGCGGATGAAGCGGTCGAGCTCGGTCTTGCTGGCGACCGGCAGGATCTGGATGTCGGCCACTAGCCCTCCAGCCGCAGGAGCGAGGTCGCCCCAAGCGCGGCGAACACCACCGGCGCGGTCCAGGCGGCGAGCATCGGCGCCAGCGCGCCGCCCTCGCCCATGGCCGATAGCAGGCCGTCGAACACGACGAACAGCAGGCCCGCGCCCAGGCTGCCGGCAATGAACACCGCGCCCTTGCTGGACCGGAAGCTGGCCAACGCGATCGGCACGGTCAAGAGCAGCATGACCAGCGAGCCGATGGGCCCCGCGATCGCCCGCTGGACGCGCGTGGCGTAGTAGCTCGGCGGCCGTTCGCCGCCGCCGCCGCGCAGGGCCCGGCTGGCCGAGGCGGCCGAAAGGGTTTCGTCGCCGAAGAACAGCGCCTGCACGTCGGTCGGCTTGAAATTGGAGGCCCAGGTCATCTGGGCCGCCTGGCCGGGATGGGGTCCGGCCGCGTCGAAGCGCACGAACTTCGGCGCGTTGAGCCGCCAGCCCTGTGCGCCGTAGGTGGCGCTGGCCGCCTCGATCCGCTCGACTTCGCGGCCCTGGGCGTCGCGGCGGTAGATCTTCACATCGGTAAGCGTGCGGCCGGTGAGGTCGGAGGCGGTGGCCAGCGCCAGGTCGGCGCCAACCCGGAAGGCCTTGGGCTTGGGCGCGGCCTTCTTCGCAGGCGGCGCCGTCGATTGCCACCAGGTCTGCAGGGCCGGATCGGTCCTCGGTGCGACCAACTCGACGGCGGCGAAGTCGATGGCGACGACTGCCAGGGCGGCGGGCAGGGCCATGCCCAGCAGCCGGTAGGCCGAGACGCCGGAGGCCCGCATGGCGACGACCTCGCTGTCGCCGGCCAGCTTCATGAAGGCGAAGATCGAGCCCGCGAGCACGCCCAGCGGCGCGGCCTGGTCGATGAGGCGGGGCAGGCGCAGCGCTGCGTAGTGCAGCGCGCCGCCGAGGCCCAGGCCGCGCTCGACGATGTCGGGCGTCACCTCCATCAGGTCGAGGATCTGCAGGACCGCCAGCAGCACCAGCGTGGCCGCCAGGATGCGCACGCTGACAGCGCGAAGGATGTAACCTGTCAGGCTCATGCCGGCATCCGGCTGCGGGGCTTAAGGCGTTTGCGGATGCGCTCGATGACGTCGCCCACGTGACCGACGAAGCGGCCGATCGGCGTCTCGCCGGGACGCTTGCGCGAGCCGGCGAACATCCAGACCGCGAACCCTGCGAACAGGAAGAACGGAACCCCGACGCCCACCTCGGCCGAGACCCTGCCGGCTGCCGCTAGGCCCTGTCCGAACTGCACGCCGTGCTGGAAGGCGAGGAAGAGGGCGCCGGCGAACAGCAGGCCGGCGGTGCGCCGCTTTCGCTTGGCGGCCAGGCCCAGCGGCAGGGCGATCAGCGGCAGGAGGGGCAGGATCAGCGAGTGCGCGATCCGCGCATAGAGTTCGGCCCGCAGGGTCTCGCGCGGGATCACCGGGTTTGGCAGGCCCGCGTGCCTCGCCAGTTCGCCCAGGGTCAGCTCGCGCTCGTCCCCGCCCCGGGCGCGAAGCAGCGAGGCCGCGCCTTCAAGGTTCGACTGCATGACGAAGGTATCGAAGCGCAGGGTGTCGAACGTCCCGTCCCTGGACTCGCTGATCCGCGTGCCGTCCTGCAGGTTGAGGGTGACGTTCTTGCCGGTCTTGTCCGGCGCGAGCTGGGCCGTCTTCGCGGTAATCACCTCTTCGCCGCCGCCGGGCGTGGCGCGGCGAATGAAGATGCGGTTGAGCTGGCGGCCGGCGAGATTGGCGCTGTCGGCCGTCAGGATCGAATCCCCGTCGGTGACGAAGGCGCCGCCGTCGAGCCGCCCGTTCCAACCTGCGTTGACCGCTGAATACATCACCGCGCGGTAGGCGTAGCGGCTGTAGGGCTGGGCGTAGCCGAAAACGACCAGGCTGATCGACATCAGCACGAGGCCCAGCGCCACATAAGGCGCGACCATCCGGGTCAGAGGGATGCCGCTGGCCAGGAAGGCCTCGACCTCGGAGCCATCGTCCAACTGGGTGATGACGATGAACAGGGCGACGAAGAAGGCCACCGGCAGGGCCAGGCCGAGATAGTGGGGCAGCAGGTTGGCGGTCAGTTCGGCGACCGATCCGAACCGCGAACTCGAACTGGACAGGATGTCGAGCAGTCGCAGTGTGCGCTCGAGCAGCAGCGAGATCACGGTCACGCCCAGGCAGCCCAGCATCGGCCAGGCGGTCATACGCAGCACGTAGCGGTCGATCAGCGCCAGTCGGAAACCGCCCGTCGGGTCCGAGGCGCCCACCGGCGCGGAAGATGTCGTGGCGGTGCTCAAGCTGTCGGCCATTCCCGACGCAGCACTTCGGCCAGCTTTGCGGCGCCTTCGGGGCCAAGGTCCACGGCCGCGCCCAGGTTCGTGGCGGCCGGCCAGCCAGCGTCCGGGAAGCTGACGCCCTCGTGGAGGCGCGCGCCCTCATAGCGCGGGATGACGTGGAAGTGGACGTCGCGGTCGACCATCATCAGCATCAGATAGTTGATCTTCTCGTAGGCGACGACCTTTCGAAGCATGGTCTCGATCCCGGCCACCGCGACGCCCAGGTCGGCGAAGGCTCCGGGGCTCAGATCGGAGAACGCCTCGACCGGTTCCTTGCAAATCAGCACCAGCGCGCCAAATGTCGGCTGCTTGGGGCGCGTCAGCACGATCCAGAAGCGGGTTTCCGCCACCATCGTGCCGGGGTATCCGAAAGCGACGGCGGTCGCGTTGGTCATATGGGCGCCTCGCCGGCCGGTTAGCTGCGTGTTTGATACATCGAGAGGCGCTGAAGCACCCATGAAATCCGCAAGCATCGCGGCGCTCCTGGCGTCGATGGCCGTCCTGGGCCTGGCCGCTCCCGCGGTCGCCGCCACCGCCGACGACTGCG
>JBBREC010000102.1:0-13615 GCA_038203295.1 Caulobacterales bacterium | reverse complement strand
AGCGCCCGGCCGATCAGCTGCAGGCCAAGCGGCAGGCCGGACTTGTCCAGCCCCGCCGGCACGCTCATGCCCGGCAGGCCCGCCAGGTTCACCGTCACCGTGAAGATGTCGTTCAGGTACATGGCCACCGGATCGTCCGAGCGGTCGCCGAGCTGGAAGGCCGCCGACGGCGCGGTGGGCGTCAGCAGCGCGTCGCAGGTCTGCCAGGCCTGGTCGAAGTCGTCGGCGATGCGACGGCGCACCTTCAGCGCCTTCAGGTAGTAGGCGTCGTAATAGCCGGCTGACAGCACGTAGGTGCCGATCATGATCCGGCGCTTCACCTCGGCTCCGAAGCCGGCGGCGCGGCTGTTCTCATAGGTCTCGGTGAGGTTCGCGCCCTCGACCCGCAGGCCGTAGCGCATGCCGTCGTAGCGGGCGAGGTTCGAGGACGCCTCGGCCGGCGCCACGATGTAATAGGCCGGCAGCGCGTACTTGGTATGCGGCAGGGAGACCTCGACGATCTCGCATCCGGCGTCCTTCAGCCAGGCGATGCCCTGCTCCCAGAGCGCGTCGATCTCGGCGGGCATGCCGTCGACCCGGTATTCGCGTGGCACGCCGATCCGCAGGCCCTTGACGGACTTGCCGACAAACGACGCGAAATCAGGCGTTTCCACCGGAAGGCTCGTGGAATCTTTGGGGTCGTGGCCGGCCATCGAGGTGAGCAGGATCGCCGCGTCCTCGACCGTGCGCGCCATCGGACCGGCCTGGTCCAGCGACGAGGCGAAGGCCACCACGCCCCAGCGCGAGCAGCGCCCATAGGTCGGCTTGATCCCGACGGTCCCGGTGAAGGCGGCGGGCTGGCGGATGGAGCCACCGGTGTCGGTCGCCGTGGCGCCAAGGCAGAGCTCGGCGGCCACCGCCGTGGCGGACCCGCCCGAGGAGCCGCCGGGCGTCAGTTGGGCGTTGCCGCCCGTCGTCCGCCAGGGATTGACCACCGGCCCCCACGCCGAGGTTTCGTTGGACGACCCCATGGCGAACTCGTCCATGTTCAGCTTGCCCAGCATCACCGCGCCGTCGCGCCACAGGTTTGCCGTGACGGTGGACTCGTAGGTGGGCTTGAAGTCGCCGATGATCTTCGAGCCAGCCGTCGAGCGGACGCCCTTGGTGCAGAAGAGGTCCTTGATGCCCAGCGGCGCGCCGTCCAGCGGCCCGGCATTGCCCGAGGCGCGGCGGGCGTCGGAGGCCCTGGCCATTTCGATCGCCTTCTCCGGCGTCTCCAGCACAAAGGCGTTCAGCGGGCGCGCCGCCTCGACCGCCGCCACATGCGCCTGCGTCAGCTCGACCGACGAGAAGGATTTCGACGCCAGGCCGTCCAGCGCGGTCTTCAGCGTGAGGGAGGTGAGCTCGGACATCACTCGACCACCTTGGGCACGACGAAGAAATTACCGGCCCGCTTCGGCGAATTGGACAGCACCACCTCCGGGTCCCCACCCTCTGTGACCACATCGTCGCGCATCGGCAGCGGCGTATGCACAGCCGAGGTCATCGGCTCGACGCCGTCGGTGTCGACCTCGGCGAGCTGTTCGATCCAGGTCATGATGCCGTTCAACTCGCCCGCGAGCTTTTCCAACGTCTCTTCCGGCTGGGCGATCCGCGCCAGCCTGGCGACCTTGCGCACGGTCGCCACATCGATGGTCATGACCATCCCCTTCTGTAACTGAACGCGTGGGTTAGCCGTGCGGGGGGCGTCTTTGCAAGCTATGGAAGCGCGATGGCCGTCCTTGACCTGCTCGAACTCCCCGCCGCCCTGCCCGCCTACACGCCGCTCGTAGGGCTGGACCTTGGCGAGAAGACCATCGGTGTCGCGGTGTCGGACGCCACCCGCATGGTGGCGAGCCCGCTCGACCTGATCCGCAAGGTGAAGTTCACCGACGACGCCAATGCGCTGTTCAAGCTGATGGAGAGCCGCGGCGCGACCGGCATCGTCATCGGCCTGCCGGTGAACATGGACGGGACAGAGGGTCCGCGCTGCCAGTCCAGCCGCGCCTTCGCCCGCAACATCCTGCGCCTGAAGGATATCCCCATCGCCTTGTGGGACGAACGGATGAGCTCGATGGCGATCAACCGGATGTTGATCGACGAGGCCGACATGAATCGCGCCCGCCGCGCCGAGGTCGTCGACAAGGCGGCGGCGGGCTGGATCCTGCAGGGCGCGCTGGACCGGTTGCGGAACGGCTAGAGACCGCCCGAGAAGAGGTCGACCTTGCCGAGCTGGACGCCCTTGGACCGCAGGATCCCGTAGGCGGTCGAGATGTGGAAATAGATGTTGGTAGTGGCGAACCCGGTGATCCACTGGCTGGCTGGCAGGCTCGGCTCCATGCCCGTGCCCAGAGTCACCGTCAGGGGCACGTCGTCGCGGCCAGCGAACTGCTCCGGCGTCAGTCCGGCCAGCCAGGCCTTGGCGTCGGCGATGGCGGCCTTGAAGCCAGCGACATCCAGGTCGGCCGTGATCTCGGCGGGCAGCGGCAGGCCCGCGGCCCGCGCCGGCCACAGCCGCGTGAAGTTGCAGACCACCATCAGCTGGAAGTTCAGCGGGGCCATGTCCTCGATCAGCCGCCAGTTCAGCATGTCGGCCTCCGACGTCCCGGTCGCGGCGGCATGCTCGACGCCCTTGGCCAGGATGTGGGCGGCGGTGTCGAGGACGCGGCTGTACATGCCCACGAAGCTGTAGAGATTGATCGCCATGGAATTTTCCCTCCCGAAGTTGCGCGGCTCATAGGGTGCTGCGCGGCCCTTGGCAAAGGGGGCGCTTCCCAACGGGCGCGGGGTCACCTAAGACCGCGCTTTAATGAACACGACCCAGCCCGGTCTGAACGAGGTCCTGCAGCGGACCTTCTCCTTTCCCAAACGGCATTTCCTGTCGGTCACCGACCTCAATGAGGTCGAGGTGGCGAACCTGCTCGACCTCGCCGACGGATTCGTCAGCCTGAATCGCCAGACGGCCAAGAAGCTCGACCTGCTTAAGGGTCGCACGCTGATGAACCTGTTCTTCGAGAACTCGACGCGGACCCAGAGTTCGTTCGAGCTGGCCGGCAAGCGGCTGGGCGCCGACGTCGTGAACATGTCCCCCCGCAGCTCGGCCATGTCCAAGGGCGAGACCTTGATCGATACGGCAGTGACGCTGAACGCCATGCAGCCGGATCTGCTGGTGGTCCGCCACGCCTCCTCCGGCGCGGCGTCGCTGCTTTCACAGAAGGTCACCTGCTCGGTGATCAACGCCGGCGATGGCCAGCACGAGCATCCGACCCAGGCGCTGCTCGATGCGCTTTCGATGCGCCGCGCCTTCGGGCGGATCGCGGGCTTGAGCGTGGCGATCTGCGGCGACGTCCTGCACAGCCGCGTGGCGCGCTCGAACATCGCGCTGCTGCAGATGCTGGGCGCCGAGGTGCGGCTGGTGGGGCCGCCGACCCTGATCCCCGCCGCCGCCGACCGCTGGAACGTCGCCATCTACCACGACATGCGCGAGGGTATCGCCGGCTGCGATGTCGTGATGATGCTGCGCCTGCAGCTCGAGCGGATGGACGGCGTCATGGCGCCGTCGCAGCGGGAGTACTTCCGCTTCTTCGGCCTCGACCGTGAGAAGCTGGCCTTCGCCGCGCCGCACGTGCGGGTCATGCATCCCGGCCCTATGAACCGCGGCGTCGAAATCGACTCCGACGTCGCCGACGACCTCTCGGTCAGCCTGATTCAGGACCAGGTCGAGATGGGCGTCGCCGCGCGCATGGCGGTGCTCACCTCCCTGGCCGCGCGCCTGGAAAACGACCGATGAGCGCGCCCGCTTCGGCAAACCGGCCGACGGCCTTCACCAACGTCCGCCTGCTCGACCCGGCCAGCGGCTACGACGGCCCCGGCGCAATCGTCGTCACAGAAGGCGTTATCGCCGACGTGGTGAAGGGGCAGGACATCGGCGCGCTGTCGGCAGATATCGATCTGATCGACGGCCGCGGCGCGCTGCTGATGCCCGGCCTGGTCGATATCCGGGTCAAGACCGGGGAGCCGGGCACGGAGACCAAGGAAACGCTGAAATCGGCGGCCCGCGCGGCGGCGGCGGGCGGCGTCACCTCCATCGTCCTGCAGCCCGACACCCATCCCGTGGTCGACGAGCCCTCGGTGGTGGATTTCATCCTGCGCCGCGCCCGCGACATCGAGCTGGTGAACGTCTACCCCGCGGGCGCCGCCACCAAGGGCTGCGAGGGCCAGCGGATGGCCGAGATCGGGCTGATGGCCGAGGCCGGCTGCCTCTATGTCACCGACGCTGACCGGCCGATCGTGGACTCCAAGGTCATGCGCCGCGTGCTCAGCTACGCCAAGGCGTTCAACGTGCTGGTGGCTCACCGTCCGGCCGACCCCTGGCTCTCCGCCGGCGCGGCGGCCAGCGAGGGCGAGTTCGCCTCGCGCATGGGACTGCCATCGGTGCCGGCCATTGCCGAGAAGATCATGCTGGAACGCGACCTGGCGCTGGTGGAACTGACCGGCGCACGGCTGCTGGTCGACCAGCTGACCACCCATGCGGCGCTGGAGAGCTTCCGACGTGGCCGCGACCGCGGGCTGCCGGTGGTCGCCACAACCTCGATCAACCACCTGTCGTTCAACGAGATCGACATCGGCGACTACCGCACGTTCTGCAAGGTGGAGCCGCCCCTGCGCAGCGAGGACGACCGTCAGGCGGTGATCGAGGCTGTCGCCTCAGGGCTGATCCAGGTCATCGTGTCGGCCCACGCTCCCGCCCCCGCCGAGGACAAGCGCCTGCCCTACGACGAGGCCGCGCCGGGCGCCGTTGGCCTGCAGACCCTGCTGCCGGCCCTGCTGGTGTTCCACCATGAGGCCCGTATCCCGCTGATCGACCTGATCCGCGCGGTGACCTGCGCCCCCGCCGACCTGCTGGGCCTGCCCGCCGGACGCCTGGCCAAGGGCGCCCCCGCCGACCTGGTGCTTTGCGACCTCAACGCGCCGCTGGTCATCGACACCGACAAGCTGCTGTCCAAATCCAAGAACTCGCCCTTCGACGGCCGGCGGCTGCAGGGCAAGGTGTTGCGGACCGTGGTGGACGGACGCACGGTGTTCGAGGCGTAGGCGGCCTTGCGGCCCCAGGGTCTTCACCTAAGCTGAACGCCGTTCTGCATGGGCGTGGGGTGATCCAATGGCCGACGACGTCTCCGCGACCCGCAGGATCCTGCTCTGCGCCCTCGGCCTCGGCGGGCCAATGGGGTTCTATTCCTGGGACGCGGCGGCGGCCGCCGCGCCATCCGTCCGCCGCCGCCCCGCGCCGCTCGCGAAGCTGCCGGGCGCGAAGCCCCGCAACATCGTCGTCATCCTGACCGACGATCACCGCTACGACGCGCTCGGGTTCATGAAGAGCCAGGCCTTCCTCGAGACCCCCAACCTCGACCGGATCGCCGCCGAAGGCGTCCACTTCAGGAACGCCATGGTCACCACGGCCCTGTGCTCTCCGTCGCGGGCTTCGATCTTCACCGGCCTCTACGCCCACCAGCACCGGGTGGTGGACAACAATCACCCCATCGACCCGAGCCTGACCTTCTTCCCGGAATATCTGCAGCGCGCGGGCTACGAGACGGCCTTCATCGGCAAGTGGCACATGGGCGCCGAGGGCGACGATCCGCAGCCCGGCTTCGACCACTGGGTCAGCTTCAAGGGTCAGGGCACGTACCTGCCGAGCCGCGACGGCCTGAACGTCGACGGGCGCAAGGTTCCCCAGGCCGGCTACATCACCGACGAGCTGACCGACTACGCGCTGCGCTGGCTGGAGGGCCGCAAGGGCGACAGGCCGTTCCTGCTGTTCCTGTCGCACAAGGCGGTGCACTCCGACTTCGTCCCCGCCGAGCGCCACAAGGGCCGGTATGCGGGCGCGCCCTTCCGCTACCCGGCGACCATGGCCCCGCCAGCCGACCCGGGCACGCGGCCCAGATGGGTGCAGGACCAGAGAAACAGCTGGCATGGTGTTGATTTTCCGTATCATTCGTCGCTCGACATCGCCGAATACTACCGCCGCTACGCCGAGACCCTGCTGGCGGTGGACGAGAGCGCCGGGCGGGTCATGGACCACCTCGAAAAGCGGGGCGTCCTGGATTCCACCATGCTCCTCTACATGGGCGACAACGGCTTCGCGTTCGGCGAGCACGGGCTGATCGACAAGCGCACGGCCTACGAGGAGTCGATCCGCATCCCGATGCTGGCGCGCTGCCCGGAGCTGTTCGCGGGCGGAACGGTCGTGGACAAGGTGGTGGCCAACATCGACGTCGCCCCGACCCTGCTGGCCGCGGCCGGCCTGCGGGCGCCCGGGGGCATGGCCGGCGCCAACGCCCTGCCCCTGGCGCAGGGCAAGCCGGTCCCGTGGCGCGAGGCGCTGCTCTACGAGTACTACTGGGAGCGGAACTTCCCGCAGACGCCGACCGTCCATGCGATCCGCGAGGGGAGGTACAAGTACATCCGCTACCACGGCCTGTGGGACATCGATGAACTCTACGACCTGCAGAGCGACCCTCTGGAAGCGCAGAACTTGATCTTCAGCCCCGGCCACGAGGCCATCGTCCGGCAGCTCAACGGCAGGCTCTTCGACATGCTGGCGGCCAGCGACGGCATGACCATCCCGGTCTCCCGCGACGCCGGCTTTCGGGCGATGCTGCGACGCCGGAGCGGGTCACCCCAGGGCGCCTTCCCGCCCTCGTTCTTCGAGAAGGCCGGTCCGGGGACACGCTGACGGTCAATCGACATTCAGCATTGGGGCGGCTTGGCGCGGCGTCTTCCTGGGTCAGCCGGCCCCACGCCCCACCAGGCGGCTTCCCCGGAAACACCCGGCGGCGAGGAACTTGGCGATGTACGGGACGTTCGGCCTAGTAAGCGGAGCCTTTGTCCCAATATGCGGCTGGAGAGCCACAGCCTGATGACGAACCTGTCCGCAGACGACTCAAACTCATCAGCGCCGAAGTTTCTGGCGGGTGGGGGCGACATGGGCGTGCTGATGCGTCGGCACGACTGGTCGACCTCAAGGCTCGGCGACCCGGAGACCTGGCCGCAGTCGCTGCGCACCGCGGTCAGCCTCATGCTGAACTCGCGCTACCCGATGTTCATCGCCTGGGGGCCCAGCCTCGCCTTCCTCTACAATGATGGCTACGTGCCGATCTTCGGGGCCAAGCACCCGCACACGCTCGGCCTCCCCTTCGCCGAGGTGTGGTCGGACATCTGGGAGGACATCCGCCCGCTGGTCGAAACCGCGATGTCCGGCGAGGCCACCTTCAACGAAAACTTCCATCTGGTGATGGACCGCAACGGGTACCCTGAGGACACCTGGTACACCTTCTCCTACTCCCCCGTGCGAGACGAGAGTGGCGATGTCGCCGGGATGTTCTGCGCCTGTCAGGAAACCACCACCCAGGTGCTGGGCGAACAGCGTCTCGCCGCACAGATCGAACGTCAGCGGCGTCTGTTTGAACAGGCGCCCGGCTTCATCGCCGTGCTGGGCGGGCCTGAGCATGTCTTCGAGTTCGTCAACGACGCCTACGTCCGCCTGGCGGGCGCCCGTGACTATGTCGGCAAGCCCGTGCGCGATGTCATCCCGGAGGTCGAGGGCCAGGGCTTCTACGAGTTGCTGGACAGCGTCTACCGCAGTGGCGAACGGCACGTGGCCGCCGACGTTGCCCTCCGTCTGCGGCGCACGGATGACGATCCTGAGGTCGAGCGGTTCGTCAACTTCATCTACGCGCCGGTCACCGACGAGAATGATCGGGTCACCGGCATTTTCGTGGAGGGCTACGATGTCACGGACGCCCACCTGGCCAAGGAGGCGGAAGCCCGTCACGAACGCCATCAGCGCCTGTTGATCGACGAACTGAACCACCGGGTAAAGAACACCTTGGCCATCGTGCAGGGGCTGGCGCAGCAGACCTTCAAGGGCGGTGCGGCGACAGATGGCGCGCGCCGCGCTTTCGAGGGACGGCTGTTGGCTTTGGCCGACGCTCACACCCTGCTGACCCGCGAAAACTGGGAACACGCCGAGCTGGGAGACCTTGTGGCGCAGTCGCTTCATGCGCACGGCGCGTCGCCCAGCCGGCTGCGCATGAGCGGTCCGCCAATCCGGCTGCCGCCCAACACCGCCCTCACCATCGCCATGGCGCTTCATGAGCTCGCCACGAACGCCTCCAAGTATGGAGCGCTGTCGAATGACCAGGGTCAGGTCAAGGTCGAGTGGACAACCGAAGAGGATCCAGCGCGTCATCTGCGCCTCCGATGGGCGGAAGTTGACGGGCCACCTGTGCAAGTCCCGCGCAACCGAGGGTTTGGGACGCGCATGATCGAGCGCGCCCTGGCGAATGTCGGCGGCGGCCGCGTCAGGCTGGACTTCCGGCCCGCCGGCGTTGTCTGCGACATGGAAGTCGGCCTGCCGATGCCGGACGGCGATCCGGTCCGGAGTGCATGATGGAGCTTGCCGGCAAGCGCGTCCTCGTGGTGGAGGGCGAAGCGGCCTTCTGCGGGATAGTGGAAAACATGCTGCGGGCCATCGAAACGGGGCCCAGGCGGCGTCTGGCGAGCTCGCGGCCGAGGTCATTCATGGGACCGCTGTCGACCCCAAGTCGAATTTGAGTTTGCGTCTCTGACGCGAATACCGGAACACGGCGCCCATTCCCCGCCCCTCATACAGCAGGCCGGGCTCCCCTCAGAGAACTTGAGAGTTAGGTACCGTGCGCGATATTCCGCAGGAACGGAACCATTTCTCGCCGCCGACCTTGTGACCTCAGCGACAACTGAACGTCGGACCCGCCGGCGGCATCAATTGCCCCAGGCGGGAGAACGCCATGTCACGTATAATGAACTTAGCATCGCTGTTTACTTCATGCGCTGCGATCTTGGCCGTGGGGATGCCGGCGGCGGCCGCCACCCCGGTTCTCGGCGCCGCCAGCCGTTTCGCCGTTCTGGGCGGCTCCACGGTGACCAACACCGGCCCGACGACGATCACCGGCGATCTGGGCGTCTGGCCGGGAACCGCGATCACCGGAATGGGGACGATCACCCTGCACGGGGCGTCCCACGCCCATGACGCTGTCTCCAATCTGGCCCACGACAATGCCCGGCTCGCCTTCACCACGCTTGCCGGCCTCCCCTCGACGATGGACCTCTCCGGCTCCGACCTCGGCGGAATGATCCTCAACCCCGGCGTCTACAGGTTCAGCACCTCGGCGCAGTTGACCGGTGACCTGACCCTCGATTTCGGCAGCCATCCCGACGGCGAATTCGTGTTTCAGATCGGCTCCACGCTGACGTCCGGGAGCGGCGCCAACGTCTTCGTCCTGAACGGCGGTCCGACGAGCGCCATCTACTGGAATGTGGGCACGTCGGCGACGCTTGGCTCAGGCACGACCTTCGCCGGCAACGTCATCGCCGATCAGAGCATCACCCTGGTCAGCGGCACGCGCATCCTGTGCGGCCGGTCGCTCGCGCTCGTCGGGGCGGTGACCATGGACACCAACACCGTCTCGAACGATTGCACGGGCGCCGGCGCCGGCGACTCCGGGCGCAGTGATTTCGGCAGCCACGGCTTCAGCGGCGGCACAGCCGGGGCCGCCGTACCCGAACCGGCCGCCTGGAGCCTGATGCTGCTGGGCTTCGGCGGCCTGGGCGCCCTCCTTCGCCGCCGCCGCGGTCAGGTCGCGCTTCCGGTCTGATCCCGTGTCGATGTTGCAAGCCAGACCCCCGGCGGCGCAGGCGCGCCGGGGCAGTTCGGCGCCTGCGCTCCAATAGCCCAACAGGGCCGGATTCCCACTCCGAGTTGAGTTTGGGCGGGACCGCTTTTTGGCGGCAAGGCTGAAGATTCGGTTCTGCGCAGGCACCCGACCATCGCTTCTGGCCGCCTGTTGACCCCGGAGCCGCGGCGCTGGGGCGGAGCGCTTCTTTTTCGAACAATCCGATGAAGCGCGCGAACCGTTTTATGCCGGGTCCGCCTCTACCCCCTTGACGGAACCGTTTCGTCGAGGCTTCGGCGCGATGGCTCCGGGGCAAACGCTTCAGGAGAATTCCCATGAACGCCACCAAGACGATTACCGCCTCTACGTTGCTCGGCGCCCTGGCGCTGGCGGCAACGATCGCCGCCCCCGCGAGCGCCGCGGATAAGATGGCGATGATGAAGAAGCCGGTGACCATGGAGCAGATGGCAGGCAACGAGAAGTGCTACGGTGTGGCCAAGGCGCACGAGAATGACTGCAAGGCTGGCCCCGGCACCACCTGCGCTGGCACGTCCAAGGTCAACTATCAGGGCAACGCCTGGTCGCTGGTGAAAGCCGGCGCCTGCACCTCGGTCAAGACGCCCAAGGGCATGGGCTCTCTGACCCCCAGGGCCTGACCCGGCCAGACCGATGACCACGGGACCGACCGCCGGCGTCAGCCTGAAGCCGCAACACTATCCCGAGGCGCTCGCGGCCTCGACGGCCGGTCTGTGGTTTGAGGTCCATCCCGAGAATTACATGTGCGATGGCGGGCCCAGGCTCGCCTGGCTCGAAGCGATCCGTGAGCGCCATCCCTTGTCGCTTCATGGCGTGGGCCTGTCCCTCGCAGCCGCCGAGGAACCCGCCTCAGGACACCTCGCAGCCCTGAAACGCCTTGCGGATCGCTTCGAGCCGTTCGTCATGTCCGAACACTTGGCCTGGTCGCAGCGCGGCGAGGTGTATCATCCCGACCTCCTGCCGTTTCCTAGATCGGGCGAAGCCCTCGACCGCGTCGTCGCCAATGTCAGCCGGGCCCAGGACGTCCTCGGCCGCCGGCTGCTGATCGAGAACCCGTCCCTCTACATCCCGATCAAGGGCCATGCGTTCGGCGAGGTGGAGTTCCTTACAGAGCTCGCGCGGCGCAGCGGCTGCGGCCTGCTCGTTGACGTAAACAACGTCTATGTCAGCGCCAACAATCTCGGCTTCAGCGCCGAAGCCTATCTGGACGCCATCCCGGCGACTCTGGTCGGCGAGATTCACCTGGCCGGACATGCGCCTGACGAGAATGTCGGCAAGGCGCTCCTGATCGACACCCATGGCGCGCCCGTCGCCGAAGCCGTGTGGGCGCTCTACCACCGCCTGATCTCACGGATCGGCCCAGCACCGACACTGATCGAGCGAGACGACAATATCCCCGGTTTCGACGACCTTCTGAGCGAACGCGATATCGCCGAAGGGATCCTGGCCGGGGCCCGGCAACGGACGCTGATCGATGCATAGCCTGGCAGCCTTCCAGTCCGCCCTCGGCGAGGCGCTGCAGGGTGAGACGTCGGCCATCGCGTCCTGGCTGGAAACGCCCGCGTCCGACACCCCAGGGCTGTCCGTCTATCGCAACACCGTGACCCGGGGATCGATCGACGTTCTGACGGCGACGTTCAGCACGGTCGTGGGCCTGGTCGGCGAAGACTGGTTCCGGGCCGCGGCCGCGATCTACGTGGCCGCGCATCGGCCCTCGACGCCGTCGCTGCTGCGCTATGGCGCTGATTTCGCGAACTGGCTGGCGAGCTTTCCGCCCGCGCAGGACACACCCTATCTTTCAGCCATAGCCCAACTCGACAGGCTCTGGTGGGACGCCTATTTCGCAGCCGAGGCTGAAGCGCTCGATCCCGCTGTCCTGGCTCAACTCGATGCATCGGCCCTGCAATCGACCGCGCTGGTCTTGCATCCAAGCGTTCGGCTGGCGGGGTTCGAGCACAATCTGGCGAGCCTCTGGTTGGCGCATCGGGACACCGGACAGCCTGGCGAGTTCGAAATCGCCGCCGAGCCCGAAGCGATCCTCATTGCGCGAAACGGCCTGGACGTCGCGACCTCCCTCACTTCGCCGGGTGATCATGCCTTTCTGGCCGCCTGCCAGGACGGCTCAAGCATCATGACGGCGGCTGGCCACGCCTTGGCGATGGACCCGGCCGCGTCGCTCACCGAAATTCTTGCCGCCCACCTTTCGGCCGGCGTCTTTTCAGGCCTCGCGCCGGCCCGGTCAGGACCTGATCATGACCACTGAACCCCGCCCAAACTCCGCCCTCGCCTTTATGGCGTGGCCTGAAAAAGCCATCCCGGAATGGCTGATCGCGCTCGTCATGCGGCTCGGCGTGGCGGGCGTCTTCTTTCTCTCCGGGCGCACAAAGGTCGACGGCGTCCTGCACATCACCGACAGCACCTACGCGTTGTTCGCGAGCGAATATGAGTTGCCGTTCGTCTCCCCCTTCATCGGCGCTCACCTCGCCACCTATGCCGAGCATCTCTTCTCGATCCTGCTGGTGCTGGGACTGTTCACGCGCGTGTCGGCGGCGGCCTTCCTGGGGATGACGCTCGTGATCGAGGTGTTCGTCTATCCGGATGCCTGGCCAACCCACCTGATCTGGGCTGCGCTTCTGCTCTATCTGATCGCCCGTGGTGGCGGCCCTATCTCATTGGATCGGCTGTTTCGCATCCCCTGATCGAATGCCGTCTCTGACGTCGACCTGGCGCGACGCATTCTGCCGTCTCGCCGGTATCGCGAGCGACGACGCCGAACCAATCGATCGGACGCGTGAACCGTTTTCCAGCCCCTGCGCCTCTAACAGATGACGGCGTTTGGCCGTCGTGGAGCGCGCGATGTTTTATCAAAAGAACCTGCCGGTTTCGGAACGGGCTATCCGGGTGATTATGGGGCTCGGCCTGATCGCTGGCGGACTGCTCGGCCTGCACGGCGGCGCGGCCGGCTACGGCCTGGCGGCGATGGGCGGCATGGTGATGGTCACCGGCTTCATCGGTTTCTGTCCCGCCTGTGCGATGGTCGGTCGGAAATTGAGGTAGGCCATGGCGCGATATCCGACTGACCTCGTGACCGCGGCAAGCGCGGGAGACCGCGGGGCGCTTTGCGACCTGCTCGCGGCGGCCCAGCCGGATATCCGTCGCTACGCGCGCCGCTCATGCCGTTCCATGAGCGACGCCGAGGACGCGGTGCAGGAGACCCTTTTTGTGCTGTACCGCCATTTGGCGGGCCTTCGGCAGGCGAGTAACCTCTCCACGTGGCTATTCACTGTCGTAAAGCGGCAATGCCAGCGTCTGTCGCGCGCCATGCTGGGCACACCGGTCGATCTGGCGACTGTCGCCGAGGATGAGCGCCTGACGTTGCGTTCGACCGCCGATCTCAGGATCGACGTCGCCAACGCGATCCAGTCGTTGCCCGAGCACTATCGCCAGGTCGTCCTCCTGCGGGACATCCATGAACTGACCATCGACGAGATCGCCAGCAAGCTCGGCCTCACGAGAGAAGCCTCGAAGGCCAGGTTGCACAGGGCGCGTCACCTGATCCGCGAATACCTCGCTGACTGACGCCTGACGCTCGAGACAGGCGCGAGGCAGCGGTCAGCGCCCGGACATCAGCTTTGCTCATGTCGACACCACCTGGCGGCCACGCGGGCAGACGCCGCGGGCTTGTGGAGGAGCCCCCCTGCGGCTAGTAACCGAACTCCATCGCCACTTAGCCAACTCACAATATGACTATCGTCGATGCGCTGAAGGCCCTCGGAAACGACCGCCGGCTCCAGATCCTGGACTGGATGAAGGACCCGCGCGCCCACTTCGCCGCACAGGTGGCT
>JBBREC010000101.1:0-13648 GCA_038203295.1 Caulobacterales bacterium | reverse complement strand
GACCGGCGCCCGCTTCGCGGCCTTCGGGGCGTAGACGTTGAGCTGGAGGCAATCCTCCGAGATTTCGCCATTGGCGCCGCCGGAATTGGGCGTGGCGCCCATCGGCTGTGGGCAGGAGACGCCCTGTGTCGCCGCCAGGCGTTCGCCGGTCCAGGACTTCGCCGGCTGCGGCGGCGCCCAGCGCAGGTCGCCCGTTGGCGGGGCGGCGAAGGGGATGTTGCGGAAGACATTGGCGGTCTCGGTCGCGACCCCGGTCAGGGCGCCGCTGTCGATTTTCGCCCGCGGCGCCGGTTGCCCGCCGGCGGCGGTCGCGGCCATCACAGCCGTCGCCGCCAGGATCGTGGTCATCCGCTTCATCAACTCGCCCTCCCGCCGGCGCAGGCCGGTCTTGTGGCGCGAGGATTGGGCGGCTCCCGGCCGTGGTCAAGCGTCGCGAGGAGACCTTGACTCAACGGCACTGGGTATTAGAACAAAAGTGGAACGAAAGGAGTCCGGAAGCCATGTCCGATTTTCGCGCCCCTTCCGCGCGTGAGGGACGGCTCGACGCCGCCAGGGCGAAGATCGCCGCCATCGAGACGGGCGGGCGGGCCGACTTTGGCGGCCTGCCGTTCGGGGACGCGCGGATCGACGCCTGCCTGCCGGGGGGCGGCCTGCCGCTGGGACGCTGGCATGAGATCACCGGGCCGGGGATGGAGGTGGAGACTGCCGCCGCGCCGGCCCTCTTCACCGCGCTGATGGCCGCGCCACTGGCGCTGCGGGGCCAGGCGGTGTGGGTGCTGCGCCGCGACGACCTCAGCGCGCCGGGGCTGGCGGGCCTTGGCTTTCCCGCGGACCGGCTGATCCAGGTCTGCGCGCGCGACGAGGCCGAGACCCTGTCGGTGATGGAGGACGCCCTGGCCACTCTGGGCGTCACGGCGGTGGTCGGCGAGGTCGAGGCCGTGGACCTGACCGCGGGCCGCCGGCTGCAACTGGCCTGCGAGAAGCGCGGGGCCACCGGCTTCCTGATCCGGAGACGGCCGTTCGGCGGCCAGGCGCGGCGCGAGGCCGGCGGCTCGGCCTCGGCCACGCGCTGGCGGGTGCGCTCGGCCCCCTCCGAGCCGCCGGCAGGGGAATTCGGCCTGGGCGCGCCGCGTCTCGACGTCACCCTTGAGCGCTGCCGGGGCGGACGGACCGGAGCCTGGCTTTTCGAAGCCACGGCCGCCTATGAACTGGAGGTCCAGAATCTGGAGGCAAGGGATGGGACGCATCCTCTGCGCCTGGTCGCCGAGTTGGCCGATCGCCAACTGGCGCCGGCGCAACCCCTGCACAGAACCGCAGCCTGAGCCCCCGCCGCCCTTCGCGCTGCTGGAGACGGTGCGGGCCGTTCGGCGGCTCCATGCCGCCAGCGCCGAGGCCGCGGCCCTCGGGCTCCACGCCGGCCAGAAGGCCACGGACGCGCTCGCGCTAGTCCCCGAACTGGTCACCGCCGAAGCCGAGCCGGAGGCAGACACCACGGCTCTGAGCGCGCTTGTCGACTGGTGCGTGCGGTTTTCCCCGGCGGTGGCCGCCGATCCGCCGGATGGCCTGCTCCTCGATGTCACCGGCGTCGACCACCTGTGGGGCGGCGAGGCCGCGATGCTGGCCGACTTCCGCACGCGGCTGGCGAAGAGCGGCCTGCCGTTCCGGTGCGTGATCGCCGACACCCCGGGCGCGGCCTGGGCGCTGGTCAGGTTCGGCGAAGACGGGACGATCGCCCCACCCGGCGGCCAGGGTCCGCTGCTCGCGCCGCTGCCGCCTGCGGCGCTGCGCCTGGAACCCGAGACCTGGGCGCAGATCGAGCGGCTGGGCCTGCGAAGGATCGGCCAGATCATGGACCTGCCGCGCGCGCCGTTCGGCCGGCGGTTTGGACAGGCCGCGCTTACCCGTCTCGACCAGGCCCTTGGCCGCGAGACCGAGGCGCTGACCTTCCGCCGTCCGCCGACGCCTTGGTTCGCGAGGCTGGCCTTCGCCGAGCCGATCAGCGCGCCGGAGGACATGGCCCGCGTCACCGCCGACGTGACCGCCAGGCTCTGCGCGCGGCTGGAGGCCGAGAGCCACGGGGCGCGGCGCTTCGAGCTCTGCTTCCACCGGCTGGACGGCAAGGCCATGCCGCTCTCCATCGGCCTGGCGCTGCCCGGCCGCGATCCCATCCGTATCGCCAGGCTGTTCGCGCCCAGGCTCGAGACCGTCGATCCCGGCTTCGGCATCGAGGTGGTGACGATAACGGCGCAGGCGGTGGAGGCGACCTCCGGCCGCCAGGTCCGGCTGGACGCCCTGCGCGATGCGGCGCTGGAGGACGGACTGGCCCCGCTCGTCGACCGGCTGACCAACCGGCTGGGGCCCGAGCGGGTCTGGCGCAGCGCGCCGGTGGAAAGCCATGTGCCGGAACTGGCCGCGGCCCGCGCCCGGCCGCTGGACGCTCCGGCGCCCGAGGTCCGCGCTTGGAACCGAGAGGCGCCGCGCCCGCTGCGCCTGTTTCGCCGCCCCGAGCCGGTGGAGGTGATGGCGCCGATCCCCGACGATCCGCCCACGCTGTTTCGATGGCGCGGCCAGGTTCACCGCGTGCGCCGTGCGGAAGGACCGGAGCGCATCGCCGAGGAATGGTGGAAGGGCGCCATCGGCGACGCCCGCACCGATAACCTGCGCGACTATTACCGGGTGGAGGACGACGCCGGCGGCCGCTTCTGGCTGTTCCGCGTCGGCCTCTACGCCGATCCCGAGGACCCGCCAAAATGGTGGCTGCACGGGCTGTTCGGATGACCCGCTACGCCGAGCTGCAGGCCGCCAGCAATTTCTCGTTCCTGCGCGGCGCGTCGCATCCGGGCGAGCTGGTGGTCGGGGCGCAGGCCCTGGGCATCGAGGCCATCGGCATCTGTGACCGCAACAGCCTGGCCGGCGTGGTCCGCGCCTGGTCGGCCATGCAGGAGCTGAACGAGGGCGGGGCCAAGGTCCGCGCCCTGACCGGCTGCCGCCTCGACTTCGTCGATGGGACCCCCAGCCTGCTGGTCTATCCCTCCGACCGCGTGGCCTAGGGCCGCCTCACCCGCCTGCTGACCGTCGGCCAGCGGCGCGAGAAGAAAGGCGGCTGCGCGCTGCACTGGGAGGACTTCCTGGCCCACGCGCAGGGTCAGCTGGTCCTCGTCGTACCGCCAAAAAATCTCAATGAAAACTTTGAGTTAGCCCTTTGTAAAACGATCGTGGGTGAACTTCACGGCCGGGTCTGGCTGGCCGCCAGCCGTCCCTACGGCGCCCGCGATCTGAAGCGCCTGTCCCAGCTTTCCGCCTTGGCCCAGCGGGCCGGCGCCCCGATGGTCGCCACCAACGAGGTCCTCTATCACGGCCCCGAACGGCGGCTGTTGCAGGACGTGCTGACCTGCATCCGCGAGACCTGCACCATCGCCGAAGCCGGCCTGCGGCTGGAGGCGAACGCCGAGCGCCACCTGAAATCGCCGGCGGAAATGGCCCGCCTGTTCGCCAGGTTCCCCGGCGCGGTGGAGCGCAGCCTCGAGATTGTCGAGCGCATCGACTTCGACCTTGGCCAGCTGCGCTACGAATATCCGGACGAGCCCGTCCCGCAGGGTGACACCGCGATCCACCATCTGCGCCGGCTCGCCTGGCGCGGCGCCCAGACCCGGTTCGCCCGCGGCATGCGCCAGAAGGAGCGGCGGACGATCAAACGCGAGCTCGACCTGATCGAAAAGCTGAATTACGCCAACTACTTCCTCACCGTGAACGACATCGTCGCCTGGGCCCGCCGACAGGACATCCTGTGTCAGGGGCGCGGCTCGGCGGCCAATTCCTGCGTCTGCTTCTGCCTCGGCGTCACGGCGGTCGATCCCACCAAGGAAGACCAGGACCTGCTGTTCTCCCGCTTCATCTCGGAGAAGCGCAACGAGCCGCCGGACATCGACGTCGACTTCGAACATGAGCGGCGCGAGGAGGTGATGCAGTACGTCTACCGGCGCTACGGCCGCGACCGCGCCGCTATCGTCGCCACGGTCATCCACTACCGGCCGCGCATGGCGATCCGCCAGGTGGGCAAGGCGCTGGGCCTGACCGAGGACATCACCGCGGCGCTCGCCAACACCGTCTGGGGCAGCTGGGGCGACAGCGTTCCTGACGCGCACATCCGTCAGACAGGGATCGATCCTGACGCTCCGGAAATCCGCCGGGCCATCACGCTTGCCGAGGCGCTTCTGGGCTTCCCCCGTCACCTGTCGCAGCACGTCGGCGGCTATGTCCTGACCAAGCGGCGGCTGGACGAGACCGTCCCGATCGGCAACGCCGCCATGAAGGACCGCACCTTCATCGAGTGGGACAAGGACGACATCGATGCGCTGGGCCTGATGAAGGTCGACGTGCTGGCGCTGGGCATGCTGACGGCGCTGAAGAAGAGCTTCGACCTGCTGCCGCCGCGGCCGGACGGGACGAAAATCACCGATATCGCCCAGATCCCGCAGGGCGACGCGGAGGTCTACGAGATGCTCTGCAAGGCCGACTCCGTCGGCGTGTTCCAGGTGGAGAGCCGGGCGCAGATGTCGATGCTGCCCCGGCTGAAACCGCGAAAATTCTACGACCTGGTGGTCGAGGTTGCGATCGTGCGGCCCGGTCCGATCCAGGGCGACATGGTGCATCCCTACCTTCGGCGGCGAAGTGGCGTTGAGCCGGTCGAGTACCCCGCGCCCGCACCGGAACACGGGCATCGCGACGAGCTCAAGACTGTACTCGGCAAGACCTATGGCGTGCCGCTGTTCCAGGAACAGGCCATGCGGTTGGCCATCGAGGCGGCGAAGTTCTCGGAGAATGACGCCGACGGCCTGCGCCGCTCCATGGCCACCTTCCGCGCCGACGGGCGGCTTTGGACCTACAAGGAGATGTTCATCGAGGGCATGTCGAAGCGCGGCTACGACCCGGAGTTCGCCCAGCGGTGTTTCAAGCAGATCGAGGGCTTTGGCTCTTACGGCTTCCCGGAGAGCCACGCGATCAGCTTCGCGATCCTGGTCTACGTCTCGGCCTGGGTGAAGTGGCATTGCCCCGAGGCGTTCTGCGCCAGCCTGCTGAACAGCCAGCCGATGGGCTTCTACCAGCCGGCCCAGCTGGTCCGCGACGCGCGCGAGCATGGGGTGGAGGTGCGCCCGCCGGACGTCTCCTTCAGCGACTGGGACTGCACGCTTGAGGAAAAAGACGATCCGCGCATGCGCCGCCGGCCCCTGCGGCTGGGCCTGCGCCAGATCAAGGGGTTCAAGAAGGCGGAGGCAGAGGTGTTCATGGCGGCGCGCGCCGCCGGCCTGTCCACGCTCGAAGACTTCGTCCTGCGGGCCGGCCTCACGCGGCGGGGGCTGGAGCTGCTCGCCGAGGCCGACGCCTTCCGCTCGCTCGGTGTGGATCGGCGCCAGGCGCTGTGGGCGGTGAAGGGGCTGACGCCAGACATCAACGCCGAGAAGACCGCGCCGCTGCTGGCCCGCCAGAGCCTGAAGGAAACCCAGGTGCTGCTGCCGTTTATGAGCGCGCCGAAGGACGTGGCCGAGGACTACCGGACCACAAGCCTGTCGCTGAAAGCGCACCCCATCGAATTCTTCCGGGAGGATCTGGCGCGGATGCGGGTGGTCCCGAGCGTGGCGCTGAAGCCGATGCGCAACGGGCGGCGCGTCTCGGTGGGCGGCCTGATGCTGGTGAGGCAAAGGCCAGGCACCGCCAAGGGCGTAGTATTCATGACCCTCGAGGACGAGACCGGCATCGCCAACATCGTCTGCTGGAAGGATGTCTTCGACGCCAATCGGCGCCTGGTGATGAGCGCGTCCTTCCTGGTGGTTCACGGTTCGGTGCAGAGCGCCGAGGGCGTCATCCACGTGGTCGCCGAACGCTTCACCGATCTTTCCTACAGGCTGGGCCAGATGCGCGACGAGGAAGGTCCGACCGGCGACCCACCCCCGGAGATCCGCAACCGCGTCACCGGCCGCCTGATCCGAAGCCGCGATTTCCACTGACGCCAGGGCGGTTACGCCACGGCTCCCGCCCCAAGAAGATTGCGCAGGCCTGTCGGAATGGGGTGAACTGGGTCGTCCTGGAATCGGGAGGATGTCCATGACCGATGCGATTCAACTCTTGGTCGGCACCCGCAAGGGCGCCTGGATCTACCGCAGCGACGCGGCCCGCGAGGCCTGGCGCGTCCAGGGGCCCATCTTCCTGGGCTCAATCATCAGCCATCTCGTGCTGGATCCACGCGACGGCCGCACGATGTTGATGGCGGCCGCAACCGGCCACCTGGGTCCAACGATTTTCCGGTCCACCGACGGCGGCGAGACCTGGGCGGAGGCGGGCAGGCCGCCTGCCTTTCCCAAGTCCGACGACCCGCGGGCCCGGTCAGTCGACCACAGCTTCTGGCTTGAGCCGGGCCATGCCGACGAGCCCGGAGTCTGGTGGGCCGGGACCTCGCCGCCCGGCCTGTTCGAAAGCCGCAACGGCGGCGCGAGCTGGGAGAGCGTGGCGGGGTTTAACGACAATCCCCGCTATTGGGACTGGTGCCCGCCCGAGGCCGGGACCCCGGACGGCTCACTGCTGAACCAGGTGGTCATCGACCCGCGCGACGCGGCCCACATGTATATCGCGACCTCCAGCGGCGGTGTTTTCGAGAGCCGCGACCGGGCCGCGACCTGGGCGCCCCTGAACCAGAACGTCGAGGCCAGCTTCTTCCCCGACCCCTATCCGGAGTTCGGCCAGGACGCCCACTTCATCGCTCTGTCGCCCACAGATCCTGACCGGCTCTGGCAGCAGAACCATTGCGGCATCTACCGCCTCGACCGGCCGGGCGAGCGGTGGAAGCGGATCGGCGACGCAATGCCGAAGGAGGTGGGCGACATCGGTTTCACCATCACCCCGCATCCGCGTTGCGCCGACACCGCCTGGGTGTTTCCCATGGACGGCACGGACGTCTGGCCGCGGACAAGCCCCGGCGGACGGCCGGCGGTCTACCGGACGAAGGATGCCGGCCGAAGCTGGGAGCGGCAGGACGGCGGCTTTCCCACCGAACAGGGCTGGTTCACCGTCAAGCGCCAGGCTTTCTGCGCTGACCGCGCCGATCCGCTGGGGCTCTATCTCGGCACCACCGGCGGCGAGCTGTGGATGAGCGGCGACGAAGGCGGGAGCTGGCGCCAGATCGCCGCCCACCTGCCGGAGATCTATTCGGTGACCGCCGCGCCCCTATGACGGTCAGCGTGTTCATCCCCTCGCAGCTCACCGCCTACACCGACGGCGTCACGCGGGTGACCGCGGGGGGCGCGACGGTGGGGGGCGTGCTGGACGACCTCGACCGGCGATTTCCTGGCCTGAAGTTCCGCGTCGTCGACGAGCAGGATAGAGTGCGCAGGCACATGCGGATGTTCATCGGCCGCGATGAGACCCGCAACGTCGCCGCCCCGATCCGGGACGGCGACGAGCTATTGATTTTCGGGGCCTTGAGCGGGGGCTAGAACCGCAGCGTCCGGGCTTCCTTGACGTGCGGCAGGGCCTGGATCTTGGCCAGCAGCGCCGCGCTAGGTTCCTGGTCGACACCGACCAGGGCGATGGCGTCGTCGCCGGCCGAGACCCGGCCCAGGTTGAAGGTCGCGATGTTGACGCCGGCGTCGGCCAGCAGGCCGCCGAGGTTTCCGATGAAGCCCGGTTTATCGAGATTGTTCACGTAGAGCATGGTCGGGCCGAACGGGGCGTCGAGGTCCATTCCCTTGACCTCCACGACGCGCGGCGTGCCGGCCAGAACCGAGCCGGCGAACGAGCGCTTGCCCTTCTCGGTGTTGATGGTGATCCGCATCAGGCTCTCGTAGATCGGGCTCTCGTCCTGGCGACTTTCGGAGACGGTGATGCCACGTTCCTTGGCCACGGCCGGGGCGGAGACCATGTTGATCTCTGCCAGCATCGGACGCATCACCCCGGCCAGCGCCGCGGCGGTCAGCGGCTTGGCGTTCAGGCTGGCCATCTCGCCCTCGTAGGCGATGTCGATGGACTTGATCCCGAAGTCGACCATCTGGCCCGCGAAGGCGCCGAGCTTTTCAGCCAGCGCGATGAAGGGCTTCAGGCGCGGGGCTTCCTCCGCCGTGACCGAGGGGCTGTTGAGCGCGTTGGTGACCGCGCCGGTAAGCAGATAGTCGCTGAGCTGTTCGGCGACCTGCAGGGCGACATTCTCCTGGGCCTCGTTGGTGGAGGCGCCCAGGTGCGGCGTGGCGACGAAGTTCGGGGCGCCGAAGAGCACATTCTCCCTGGCTGGCTCGGTGACGAACACGTCGAAGCCCGCGCCGCCGATGTGGCCACTTTCCAGGCCAGCGCGGAGCGCCGCCTCATCCACCAGGCCGCCGCGGGCGCAGTTAACGATGCGAACGCCCGGTTTGGTCTTGGCCAGATTCTCGGCCGACAGGATGTTGCGGGTCTTGTCGGTGAGGGGGGTGTGCAGGGTGATGAAGTCGGCGCGGGCCAGAAGGTCGTCCAACTCCACCTTCTCAACGCCCATCTCGACGGCGCGCTCGGGCGACAGGAACGGGTCGTACGCCACCACCTTCATCTTCAGGCCAAGCGCCCGGTCGGCGACGATGGAACCGATGTTGCCCGCGCCGATCAGGCCCAGCGTCTTGCCGTAGAGTTCGACGCCCATGAAGCGGTTCTTTTCCCACTTACCGGCCTGGGTGGAGGCGTCGGCGGCGGGCATCTGGCGGGCGAGCGCGAACATCATGGCGATGGCGTGCTCGGCGGTGGTGATCGAATTGCCGAAGGGGGTGTTCATCACCACGATGCCCGCGGCGGTGGCGGCGGGGATATCGATGTTGTCGACGCCGATCCCGGCGCGGCCGATGACCTTCAGGTTCTTCGCCGCAGCGATGACGTCCTTGTTGGGCTTGGTGTCGGAGCGGACGACGAGGCCATCGTAGTCGCCGATGATGGCGATCAGGTCGTCCTTGGCGAGGCCAGTCTTGATGTCCACGTCGACCCCGCGCTGGCGGAAGATGTCGACGGCGGCAGGGCTGAGTGAATCGGCGATAAGAACGCGGGGCATTTCAGGTCTCCATCTCCCCTTCCCCATGCGGGGAGGGGTTGGGGTGGGGGTGCAAGCGCGGCAACAAGGGTGTTTCACGCCCATCGCCCACCCTTCCCCGCATGGGGAAGGGCGGCGCGTTTAAGCGTCGGCTTGGAGTTCGGAGGCGACGGTTGCGTAGGCCCAGTCGAGCCAGGGGGTCAGCGCGTCGAGGTCGTCGGTATCGACCGTGGCGCCGCACCAGATCCGCAAACCCGCGGGGGCGTCTCGGTAGCCGCCGATGTCGAGGGCGACGCCCTCCTTTTCGAGCAGGCTCGCCAGCTTCTTTGCGAAGTCGGCCTGAGCGTCATCGGAGAGCCTGGTGACGGCCGGATCGACCACCTTAAGGCACACGGAAGTGTTGGAGCGGATGGCCTTGTCTTCGGCCAGGAAAGCGACCCAGGCGGTCTTTTCCACCCAGGTTTCCAGCACGCCCAGATTGGCGTCGGCGCGGCGCTGCATTTCGGCAAGCCCACCGATGGAGGCCGCCCATTTCAGCGCGTCGACCGCGTCTTCAACAGCCAACATCGACGGCGTGTTGATAGTGGCGCCTTCGAAGAGATCAAGGGTGACCTTTCCGCCCCCCCCTTCCCTGTTGGGCTTGGTCATGCGGAAGAGCTTCGGCATTGGCCAGGCCGGGGTATAGCTCTCGAGCCGCGCCACGGCGCGGGGCGACAGGATCAGGACGCCGTGTGCGGCCTCGCCGCCCAGAGCCTTCTGCCAGGAGAAGGTCACCACATCGAGCTTGGCCCAGTCCAGCGTCTGGGCGAAGGCCGCGGAGGTGGCGTCGCAGATCACGATGCCTTCGCGATCAGCGGCGATGAAGTCGGCGTTGGGAACGCGGACGCCCGAGGTCGTACCGTTCCACGTGAACACCAGGTCGGCCTCGCCGCGCACACGGGTCAGGTCGGGAAGCTTGCCGTAAGGCGCGTCGAGCACCTCCGCCTCGATCTTCAGCTGCTGGGTGACGTCGGTCACCCAGTCCTTGCCGAAGCTTTCGAAGGCAAGTAGCTGCACCGGCCGGGCGCCCAGCATTGACCACATGGCCATCTCAACGGCGCCGGTGTCCGAGCCGGGAACGATGCCGATCAGGTAGTCGTCGGGAACCTCAAGCACCTCGCGGGTGCGGTCGATGGCTTCCTTGATCCGGGCCTTGCCAAGCTTGGATCGGTGCGACCGTCCGAGGATCGCATTCTGAAGGTTTTCGGGGGTCCAGCCAGGCCGTTTGGCGCAGGGGCCGGAAGAAAACTCGGGACGCGCCGGGCGCATCGCGGGCTTCGCGAGGGTCGTCATGTCTATGTCTCCCATCCTTACAGATGGACTGCGCCCCGTTGGGGGGGCGTGGCCCGCGCGTCAAAAGCCCGGGTTCAGGACCCGGGGCAAGCGAAAGTTTCTGAAAGGCGGTGCTGGCGGAGCTCGGGCGGCCGCCTAGCCTACGCCAGGGTCGCGGCCCGCGCGCTCGCTGCACGCCGTCGGATAGAGATGCCCGTGCCGGCTGCCAGGCACACGATTACCCCGAGGAAGTCGAGGTTGTTGGCGGCCGCGTGCAGGTTGTCAGGCGCGCGGCCGGTCACGAAATAGAACGAATGCAGGGTGAACTGCGCGGCGTAGAGGATCATCGCTCCGCCCAGCCATAGGCTGCCATATCGCAATACGACGATCAGCAGGCCCACGGCGGTCGCGGCGTCGATGACAAGTTGGCCCACCGCGCGGATCTCAGGTCCCAGGAAGGTGGTCGCCAGGATTGTGATCAGAAGGTTCGCGAGGATGCACCACGCGCCAAGACGCTCCGATGCCTCCCCCTTCCACAGGGCCGCAAGGCAAACGGCCAGCCCGGTGAGGGAGAAGATCCAAACTATGAGTGACGTAGGCATGATAAGGCGCCCCTAATATGCATTAGAGGCGCCATACCAGTTAAAGTATTGCAATGAAGCGGGGCGCTACCCGCCTCGGAGCGGTCGTCAGCCGACTTCGCGGAGCGACGTTTCCGTCGTGTCGGCGGCGAAGGTCTTGTTCTCGAAACCCATCTTGGTGCGAACGCCGAGACGAAGCTTGGCTTCGGCCAACTCGTTATGGACCGCAACCATGGCGGTGCGGGCTTCACTGAGCGCCTTGATGGCTTCCATCATCTTGATTTGCGTGTCGTCGGCGAACACCAGCGAGGCATTCACGTCCTTACGCGCCTTGAGCATTTCGCTCATCAGTTCAGAGGCTTCAACGAGCGCGCCGTCAACGGCAGCCTCGGTCACGAACAGCTTCTTGGCCACTCGCTGCGCCACAAACGCCTTTTCCATAAGGAATTCCCCAAAGATCGTGAACAACACAATTCAAGGTAAACGAAAGGTGAAGCTTCCCGCAACTGATACATAGGTTGTTAACCATAATTTCTGCCCCGGGGGGTTGTACTGTGGCGCCGAGAACACGGTTTTCCCCGATTTGGCGCCAATCCCGCCCCGCGGCTTTGGGGACTCGGTAAGCCAACCGTTAGGAATGTTGCGCTACAGCAAGGGTCAGTACGGCCCCTGCGAGCGACATGACCCAAGCCACCGGTACACCGGGATCTCCTCCGACCGCCACGTTTCACGCCCGCGTGGCCGGGGTCGGGCTGGTGACGACCTTGGTCGTCCTGATTGCCGCCTGCCTGACCTTCACGCTGCAGCAGTGGGCCGTCGCCCGCACCCAGTCGCACCAGATCTATACGGCGCTCTCGCAGATCACCGCCGATACAGCTTCGCCGGCGATCGTCCAACGCGAGTACGATAACGTTCAGGCCGCGCTGTCGGCCCTGGCCGCCAGCAAGAGCGTGGCCTCCGCGCGCCTGACCGACTCCTCCGGCCGCATCCTCGGCATCTTCGACCGCAGCGCGACCGCGCCCGCCGCCGGGACCACCGAACTCATCCAGACCGAGGTCAAGGCTGGCGGCAAGACCGTCGGCCGGCTGACCATGACGGTGGTCCGCCCGGCGCTGGCGCCGCTGCTGCCGCAATTCATCGCCCTGACCGCCGCCCTGCTGTTCGGCGGCGTCGGCGTAGCGCTGTTCCTGGCCCGCGGCATGGCGCATCGGGTCATCGCCCCGGTGCAGCGCCTGTCGGAAGCCATGCACGAGGTCGCCGGCGGCGGCAGCTTCGAGCCCATCGAGGTCAAGGCGCAGGATGAGCTGTTCCGCAGTCTGACCGACAGCTTCAACCATCTGCTCGGCACGCTCGGCGAGCGGGAGGAAGATCTGAAGGGCGCCATGCGCGAGCTGGAAAGCGCCCGCGACGCGGCCAATGCGGCCAACGTGCTGAAGACTCACTTCCTGGCCAACATGAGCCACGAGATCCGCACCCCGCTGAACGGTGTGTTGGCCATGGCCGAGGTCATGTCGATGGGCGAGCTCGACCCGCCGCAGCGCGAGCGGCTAGGTGTGATCCGCCAGTCGGGCTCCCTGCTGCTGGCTGTCCTGAACGACGTACTGGACCTCTCCAAGATCGAGGCCGGCAAGTTGACCTTGGTGAAGGAGGACTTCGACCTCGCGCCGTCGCTTTCGGCCACCGTTGAGAGTTTCGGCGTGCTGGCCCGCAACAAGGGCCTCGACTTCCAGATGTCGATCTCCGACGGCGCGTTGGGCTGGTGGCGCGGTGACGCGGACCGACTGCGCCAGATCGTCGGCAACCTGATTTCCAACGCCGTGAAATTCACACCGCAGGGTGCGGTCAGCGCCGCCGTCGACGTCAATCCAGAGACCGGCGCGCTGCGCCTCATCGTCCGCGACTCCGGTGTCGGCATCTCGCCCGAGAAGCTGCCGGCGCTCTTCGAGAAATTCACCCAGGCCGACAACTCGGCCACCCGCCGGTTCGGCGGCACGGGCCTGGGCCTCGCCATCTGTCGCGAGCTCACCCAGATGATGGGCGGGTCCATCGATGTCGAAAGCCTCGAGGGCCAGGGCTCGGTGTTCACCGTCGAGCTGCCGCTGGCCCGCGGGCAAGGCTCGTCCAACGCGGTAGCCGACGTGGTCAGCGCGGCGCGCGATGGCAACCTTCGCCTGCTGGCCGCCGAGGACAACCCCACCAACCAGCACGTGCTCGCCGCGGTCATGGAATCGCTGGGCATCGACATCGACATCGTCGGCGACGGCCGCCAGGCGGTCGATGCCTGGAAGGTCGGTGGCTACGACCTGATCCTGATGGACATCCAGATGCCGGTGATGGACGGCATCGACGCGGCCCGCGAGATCCGCGGACTGGAAGCCGTCGATGGCCGCCGACGCACCCCCATCGTGGCGCTCACCGCCAATGCGCTCACCTACCAGGTGGACGAATACCTCGCCGCCGGCATGGACGACCACGTCGCCAAGCCGATCGAGATCGCCAAGCTCTACGAAGCGATCAGCGGGGCGCTTACCGCCGCCGCAACCGGCGGCAGCCAGCGCGCGCCCGCCGCAAAGTCGGCCTAGAGCATTCGGCGGTCAAGTTGACGCATATCCATCATGGCGGAAGTAGTTGGCGCATTCCTTTGGTGTGAAGGCGTCGAGGACCTGTCCGATGCGATCCCAGAGCGCGCCGACGGTTCGCTCGGCGGCTTTGCGCAGCA
>JBBREC010000100.1:0-13685 GCA_038203295.1 Caulobacterales bacterium | reverse complement strand
GGTCCCAGGCGGCAGCCAGCGCGGCGCTGTCGTAGAAAATGCCCATCCAAAGCGCCGGCAGGGCGCAGAGCGCGCTCCAAGGGCCGGAGTCGGCGCCGCGCATCTCCAGGTACTGCTTCAGGCGCACTTCGGGGAAGATGGTAGTGGTGTGGTCGGCCCAGTCCTTGATGCTGGGGCGCTCGCCCGGCATGTCGGCGAGCTTGCCCGCCATGAAGTCGCGGAACGAGCGGCCGGACAGGTCGATGTAGCGGTCGCCGCGCTTGGCGAAATACATCGGCACGTTCAGCGCATAGTTGGCGTAGGTCTCAAAGCCGAAGCCGTCCTTGAAGACGAAGTCCAACATGCCGGTGCGGTCCGGGTCGGTGTCGGTCCAGACGTTGGCGCGGGCCGAGAGGAAGCCGGACGGCTTGCCCTCCTTGAACGGCGAATTGGCGAACAGCGCCGTACAGATCGGCTGCAGGGCCAGGCTGGTGCGGAACTTCGCCACCATGTCGGCCTCGGACCCGAAGTCGAGGTTAGCCTGCACCGTACAGGTGCGGAACATCATATCGAGCCCCATGCCGCCCACCTTGGGCATGTACTCGCGCATGATCTTGTAGCGGCCCTTGGGCATCACCGGGACCTCGTCACGCGTCCAGATCGGCGTGTGGCCGAGACCCAGGAAGCCCAGGCCCAGCTCGCCGGCTACCGCCTTCACCTCTTCAAGGTGCTGGCCGGTCTCCGAACAGATGTCGTGGACGGTTTCCAGCGGCGCCCCGGAAAGTTCGAACTGGCCGCCGGGCTCCAGGCTCACATTGGCCATGCCGCGCTCAAGGGCGATGACGTGGTCGCCTTCCAGGACAGGGGTCCAGCCGAACCGGGTCAGGCCGTCCAGCAGAGCGCGGATGCCGCGGGGTTCGTAGGGGACCGGCGCGTGGTCGGCTATGCGGAAGACGAACTTCTCGTGCTCGGCGCCCACGCGCCATTCGCTGGCGGGCTTGGAGCCCTTGTCGAACCAGGCGACCAGGTCCTCGAACGTCAGGGGACGGTCCTCACAGGCGGCCTCAGCCATTGTTCACTCCCCCCGGCCCAGCCCGGATAATCCGCAGCGGGCTCTTTACGTTGAGAGTGTAGGTGGGCGCAATTCCACGAAGCTCAAGGGGCAGGCGTGGCACGCCAGTCGCCGAGCGCAGCCTGCCAGAGCGTCAGGGCGCTGATCGCGGCGGTGTCAGCCCGCAGGATGCGCGGCCCGAGCGAGGCCGGCGTAGCGTAGTCGAGGCCACGCAGCATGCTCCGTTCGTTCGGAGAGAAACCACCCTCAGGACCGATCAGGATGGCCCAGGGCCCGGCTAAGTCGCCGGCCAGGACGTCGAGAATGGGCTCGGCATCGCCCGCCTCATCGCAGAACAGCAGCCGCCGGCCAGCCTCCCAGCCCGCGAACAGTATCTCCAGTTTCATGGGCTCGGCGATTCCAGGCACGTCCAGGCGGCCGGTCTGTTCAGCGGCCTCGGTCGCGATGGCCGTCAGACGATCGACGCGGGCCCGTTCGGCGTTGGTGCGCTCGGTGGTCACCAGCCGGACGTGGCGCGCGCCCAGTTCGGCGGCCTTCTCTACGATGGTCTCCATCGGCCCGCGCTTCACGAGAGCCACGATGAGGTCGAGGTCGGGCCCGAGACTCTGCGGCCGTTCCAGGGCCTGGGCCTTCACGCCCACGGCGCGTTTTCCGATGACGGTTATGGCGCCGCGCCACTCGCCGTCGCGGCCGTTGAACAGCAGCATCTCGTCGCCCACCGACTGGCGCATCACCGCGGCCACGTAGCGGCTCTGGCCGGGGTCCAGCGCAAGCTCGGCGCCGGCGGCAAGATCGTGCGGTATGTAGAGGCGGATCATGCGGGCGTTGTAGGCGCCCGCCGAGGCCTCCGACAACCGCCATCGCTTCCGAGGGAATGGCGGCGGTCAGGTCTCAGGGATCAGCGGCGGCTCAGCAGGATCGGCGCATGAGTGTCCCGGGCGACCTGGACGTCCAGGTCGCTGCGCGCGGCGCTGACCGTCGAATGGACGCAGGCCACGTAGGGGATGTAGCGGTTCAGGCCGGACAACTGGGATTCATTGCCGCAGACCATCTTCGCGGCGGCGCCGATGCGCTGCAGGGCGACGGTCGTACCGGCGGCCCTGTGCAGATCAAGATCGGCGAGGGAGACCCGTACCGACAGCCGTTCGGTTCCGGCGCGGTTCGAGGCGGGCGTTGCCTGCGCGGTCACGGCGGGGCCAAGCGCCACGGCGGCGGAGAGGACGGCGACAAGAGTTTTGGCGGACATGGTGGTTTCCTTTTCGGGAGCTGGAGCGCGGCCTTGAGCGGCAGGCGCCTGTTGCCTCCCGAGAGCATCGGTTCGCGGCGATACCCCACCGGTGACGCTGGAGACCCCGGATTTTGTCAGAATCGCCACCCCTCGATGGTGGCCGACGCAGCGCGAAAGGGCTTGGGGCTTCCCCCCGTTCCGCGCCTTAATGGGCGAATGTCCAAGCATGAAGACGAATACCAGACCGAACTTGAACGCCGCCAGCTGGCGTTGGTGCGCTGGCAACACCGCACAATGGAGGGGCAGGAGAAGGTGCTGATCATCTTCGAGGGCCGCGACGCCGCCGGGAAGGATGGCTCGATCCGGGTGGTCACCGAACACCTATCGGTGCGCAACACCCAGGTGGTGGCCCTGCCCAAGCCGTCGGACCGCGAGCGCAGCCAGTGGTATTTCCAGCGCTATGTCCCGCATCTGCCGGCGAGCGGCGAGACCATCATCTTCAACCGATCCTGGTACAATCGCGCGGGGGTCGAGCGGGTGATGGGCTTCTCGACTCCCGAAGAGCAGGAGGTCTTCCTGCGCGACGTGCCGACCTTCGAGACCATGCTGCTGGAGAGCGGCCTGAAGTTCGTAAAGTTCTGGCTGGACGTCTCGAAGAAAGAACAGGGCAAGCGTCTCGATGAACGCCGCAGTGATCCCCTCAAGATCCTGAAGTCATCTCCGCTCGACGCCGCGGCCCAGGAAAAATGGAACGCCTACAGCGAAGCGCGGAACGAAATGCTTCGCCGGACCTCCACGCCGCTGGCGCCGTGGATCTGCGTGCGCGCCGATCACAAGAAGGAGGCCCGTCTGGCGATCATCAGCCATCTGGTGAACGCCCTGGCGCCCAGGAACATCGCCCGCGAGATCGAGGACCCTGACCCCGCGGTGCTCTTCCCCTTCGAGATGTCGGCGATCACCGACGGCCGGCTGGAGCCCTAGGCATGAAGACCGCGACACTTGGAAGCCTTGGCGAGGTCAGCCGACTGACCCTGGGCGGCGGCGGAATTGGCGGCGCCTGGGGCGAGACCAGCCGCGAGGAATCCATCGCCACACTGAAGGCCGCCATCGACGGCGGGATCACCGTGCTCGACGCCGCACCGATGTATCTCGACTGCCAGGCGATCATCGGCGAGGCGTTCGGCGGCAAACTTCCCGACGGCGTCAGGATCACCACCAAATGCGCGCTGGGCTCGCCGCCGCCGGCGTCCGTCGGCTGGGAGCTGGCCGAGTCGCTGGAGGCCAGCCTGGAGGCGCTCCGCCTGGATCGGGTGGATCTATTTTTCCTGCATTCGAACCTGCATGCGCCCAACTACGAATACGCCCACGGCAATGCGCGTCGGAACCAGATGTCGACGGACCTGGCGCTCTACCGGGACTTCGTGGTCCCGGTAATGGAAAGCCTGAAGGCCCAGGGCCGGATCGGCGGCTGGGGGATCACCGGCATCGGCGTCCCGACCGCGGTGCTTAAGGCTCTCGACCACACCCCGCGACCGGACGCCGTGCAGGTCATCGCCAACCTGATGGACAGCGCCGGATCCTTGCGTCGCTATGCGGAGCCGGCGCAGCCCCGGGCGATCGCCGCCGCGGCAAAGGCCCGAGGCGTGGGGGTCATGGGCATCCGGGCGGTGCAGGCCGGCGCCTTGACTTCGGGGGTCGACCGCGAACTTTCGCCCAACAATCCCGACCGAAGCGACTTCGCGCGGGCCGCTGTTTTTCGCGATCTCTGCGCGACCTGGGGCGAGGATCCCGCCTACGTCGCCCACCGCTACGCGCTCAGCCTGGCCGACTTCGATACCCTGGTCCTCGGCGTGAAGAACCGCACGGAGTTGGCCCAGTGCCTGGCCGCCGAGGCTGCCGGTCCTCTGGAGTCCAGCCAGATGGCGGCCATCGACGCGCTGAGTCTCGCGGTCTGACCGGCGGGCAACATTTCGGCCGCGCTGGGAACTCTGCCGCCGAACGACGCTCTTCGAGATTAACGACGTTTCTCGGTTCGTTCGCCGCCCGCCGAGAGCTGCCCGCCAGCATTAACCATTGAGTAAGGTTAGCTTGTTCTTTTTTTGTTCGCTCGATATCGTTTTTTTCACGTGAGTCGCGGCGCAGCGGGGACGGCGGGTGACCAGGGATAGGCTGACCGCCGGCGAGGCCCGCCGCATCGCCCTTGCCGCGCAGGGCTTCGGTGCTGGCCGCCCCGAGGGTGAGGTCGGCAAGCGCCAGCTCCTCAAGCTGATCGAGCGGCTGGGCGTCGTGCAGATCGACAGCGTCAATGTGGTGTCGCGCACCCACTACCTGCCAGCCTTTTCGCGGCTGGGCGCCTATCCGCGCGAGCTGCTGGAGGAGGTCGCCTGGGGCCGCCAGCCGGCGCTTCTGGAATACTGGGCGCACGAAGCGTCACTGACCCCGCTCGCGTCGCAGCCGCTGCTGCGCTGGCGGATGGAGGACGCGCGGGAGGGCGTGGGGGTCTGGCGGGGAATCGCCCGTTTCCTGCGTGAACGCCGTGACCTGGTCGACCGGGCGCTGGCCGAGATCGAGGCCCGCGGCCCACTGGCCGCCTCCGACCTAGAAGTGGGCCTGAAGGGCGCCGGCGGCTGGTGGGGCTGGAGCGAGGCCAAGCGCGCGGTGGAGGGTCTGTTCTGGACGGGTGAGCTGACCACGGCGACCCGTCGCGGAACCTTCGAACGGGTCTACGGCATCACACACAAGGTGCTGCCCGCGGCCATCGTGGCGATGCCGACCCCCCCGCGCGACGAGGCCCAGCGCGGCCTCCTGATGATCGCCGCCCGGGCGCTCGGGGTGGCCACCGAACGCGACCTGCGCGACTACTTCCGCATGCCGGTGGCCGACACCAGGCTGCGTGTCGCCGAACTGGTGGAGGCCGGCGCCCTGGTCCCCGTCGCCGTAAAGGGCTGGCGCGAACCGGCCTATCTGGACCCCGCCGCCCGGCGTCCGCGCCGCATCGAGGCCGCGGCCCTGCTCTCACCGTTCGACAACGCCATCTGGTTTCGCGAGCGGACCGAACGGATGTTCGGCGTGAAGGTCAGGCTGGAGATCTATACGCCAGCCCACAAGCGCACCCACGGCTACTACGTCCTGCCGTTCCTCGAGGGCGACGCCCTGACCGCGCGCGTGGACCTGAAGGCCGACCGCAAGGCCGGCGTCCTCGTCGTTCAGGCCAGCCACGCCGAGCCCTGGACCAGCGACGCGACGCCGGTTCGGCTGGCGCAGGAGCTCAGGCTAATGGCCGCCTGGCTGGGGCTGGCGAGCGTGCGGATCGAGCGCCGCGGCGATCTCGCCGTCGCACTCGAAGAAGAAATGGAGGCGGGTCCTCGCCCGTAGCGGCCCGTCAGATCGCGCCGAAGCACCAGGCCAGGATCGACTTCTGGGCGTGGATGCGGTTTTCGGCCTCGTCCCAGATCAGGCTCTGCGGGCCGTCGATCACCTCGTCGGTGACTTCCTCGCCCCGGTGGGCCGGCAGGCAGTGCAGGAAGACCGCGTCCCTGGCCGCGAGCTCCATCAGCGCCTCGTCCACCTGATAGGGCTCCAGCGCGTCGAGGCGCTCGTCGTGGTCGGTGTCGCCCATGGAGACCCAGGTGTCGGTGATCACGCAGTGTGCGCCCTCGACCGCTTCGCGCGGGTCGTGGGTGGTCATCACCTGACCTTGTTCGCCGGCCGCGCGGGCCAGGTCCACGAGATCGGGATGATAGACGGCCGGGGCCGCGATGTTCAGCCGGTAGCCAAGCTTCGACGCCGCGTGGATGAAGCTCGCGCACACGTTATTGCCGTCGCCGACCCAGGCGATCGTTTTGCCGGCGATTGGCCCGCGATGCTCCTCGAATGTCTGGATATCGGCCAGAATCTGGCAGGGATGGCCCTTGTCCGACAGGCCGTTAATCACCGGTACGCTGGACGAAAGCGCCAGCCGCTCGACGTCTTCATGCACGTTGGCGCGGATCATGATGGCGTCGACCATGCGCGAGAGCACGCGCGCGGTGTCTTCGATCGGTTCGCCGCGGCCGAGCTGCATGTCCACGGCGTTGGAGATGATCACGTCGCCGCCCAGCTGGCGCATGGCGGCGTCGAACGAGAAGCGGGTGCGCGTGGAGTTCTTCTCGAAGATCATCGCCAGCGTGCGGTCACGCGCCGGGGCGTCGGCATCGACCTGACCCTTGGGCCATCCCAGGCGGGCGGCCTTGCGCCGGTGGGCGTCGTCCAGGATGGCGCGCAGGTCCGCCGCCTCGAGCCGGTGGAGATCGAGGAAATGGCGCGGGGTGTGGGCCCCGCTCACGCGGCCGCCCTGGCCTTGGCCCGGGCCGCTTCGCAGGCGCGTTCCAGCAGGCCCATGGCCTCGCTGGCCTCGTCGATGGTCAGCGTCAGCGGCGGCAGCAGGCGCACGCAGTTGTCGCCGCCGCCGGCGATCAGCAGGTGCTGGTCACGGGCGTGCTGCATGAACTCGCGGTTCGGCGTCTTCAGCTTGATGCCGATCAGCATGCCCTTGCCGCGGATGTCGTCGACCACGTCCGGGAAGCGTTCCTTCAGCCCGCCGAGCTGCTGGTTGAAGTAGCCGGCCACGTCGCGGACGTGAGCCAGCAATTCCGGCTTCACCAGTTCCTCCAGCGCCGCCGCTCCGACCGCCATAGCCAGCGGGTTGCCTCCGTAGGTCGAGCCGTGGGACCCTACGACCATGCCCTTGCCGGCCTCGGCGGTGGCGAGGCACGCCCCCACCGGGAAACCGCCCCCAAGCGCCTTGGCGACGGCCATGATGTCGGGCGCCGCGTTGTCCGCCCACTCGTAGGCGAAGAGCTTGCCGGTCCTCCCGAGGCCGCACTGGATCTCGTCATAGATCAGCAGGGTCCCGGTCTCGTCGCAGAGTTCACGCAGGCCCCGCAGGCAGACGTCTGGCAGGGCGCGCGCGCCGCCTTCGCCCTGCACCGGTTCGATCAGGATCGCCGCCGTGGTCGGGCCGATCGCCGCCTTCAGGGCCTCATGGTCGCCGTAAGGCAGATGGACGAACCCCGGTAGAGGCGGGCCGAAACCCTCCAGGTAGGCCGGATTGCCCGATGCGTTGACGGCCGCGATCGTTCGGCCGTGGAACGAGCCCTCGAAGCCGATGATGTCGATCCGCTCCGGCTGGCCGTTGGCCCAGTGATACTTGCGCGCGGTCTTGATGGCGCATTCGATCGCCTCGGCGCCCGAGTTGGTGAAGAACACCTCGTCGGCGAAGGTCGCGTCGGTGAGCGCCCTGGCGAGCTCTTCCTGGCCGGGGATCGTGAAGATGTTGGAGACATGCCAGAGCTTCTCGGCCTGGTCCTTCAACGCCTGCACCAGCTTCGGGTTCGCGTGCCCCAGCGCGTTCACCGCGATGCCGGCCATGCAGTCCAGATAGGCCACGCCATCGGTGGTGTAGAGACGCGCACCCTCGCCTCGCTCGAACGCCAGCGGCGTGCGGCTGTAGACTGCCATGATGTGGTCGCTGGGAACGGTGGCGGCAGTCGTGTCGGGCACCGGAAAGGCCCTCCAAAACGGAAGCGTCCCCGCCGCGTGGCGACGGGGACTGGAAGGCTTGGCGTTTTCGTCTCGGAACGCCGCCAAGTCAATAACTTCGCACTCCAACCTTCGGAAGGAAACGCGGTGGCGACCCCGGCAGCGGTCGGTCTAGGTTTTGATCTTGTAGCCGGTCTGGAACATCCACAGGCACACCCAGCCCAGGACCAGCACCAGAACGCCGGTCAGGACTGCGCCCACGACCAGCGAGCCCTCGGCGTGGCCGATGAAGCCATAGCGGAAACCGTCGATCAGATAGAAGAAGGGGTTGAACTTCGACGCCGAGCGAAACGGCTCCGGCAGCTTTTCGATCAGGTAGAATGTGCCTGACAGGAAGGTCATCGGCATGATGACGAAGTTGGTCGCCGCCGCCATGTGATCGAACTTCTCGGCCCACAGCCCCGCCATGATGCCGAGGAAGCCCATGATCAGGGCGGCGCCGACGCCGAAGAACGCTATGGCCCAGACGTGGGCGATAGCCACGTTGGCGAAGGGCAGCACCGCCAGCAGGGTCACCGAGCCCACGACCACGCCGCGGGTGGCCGCGCCGAGGCCAAAGCCCGTCACCTGCTCGCCCGGCGTCAGCGGCGGGGTGATGAAATCGCCCATCAGCCCGTTGAACTTGGCCTGCAGCAGCGATGAAGACGAGTTCGCGAAGGCATTGTTGAGGATCTGCATCATGACGAGACCCGGGGCCACGAAGGCGCCGTAGGACACGCCATGCACGGCGCGACCGCCCCCGACCGCCACCACGAACACCAGCATGTACAGCAACGCCGTCACCACCGGGGCCGCCAGCGTCTGGGTGCCGACCTTCCAGAAGCGCTTTATTTCCCGCAGGTAGAGCGTCTTCAGGCCCTCCCAGTTTACGCCCTGATAGTCGCGCGGCTGGGGCGGGAGAACGGCTTCGATCGCGGGCATGTCCTTCATAGCCCTTCATGTGCGCCGCCATTGCCCTGCCTGCAAGCGTGCGGCAGGGCCCGCTCTCTTTCGCCACGGCGCGACGCGGCGCGACGTCCGCTACGCGACATTCGCGCCAAGTGGAGGCGCTACATCTAGTTCCTGTGGACGAAAGGAGGGGCGCCTATTGTGGCTCTTAGCGAGTTGTTTACTACTGATGGTGGTTGGTGGGCAGCGAGAGAGCTGGGCGCCACAAGATGTAGATTCCCAGGGGAGCGCGGGCGCGCGACCCGGGATCGCGGTGGGGAGGCGAAGATGGGTTGGACTGAGGAACGGGTCGAGCTCCTGAAGAAGCTCTGGCAGGACGGACTTTCCGCCAGCCAGATCGCCAAGCAACTGGGCGGGGTCACCCGTAACGCCGTCATCGGCAAGGTCCACCGTCTCGGCCTCTCGGGCCGGGCCACGCCTTCTAAGCCCGCGCGCACCGTCTTCAAGGCCCCGCGCCCGGCGCGTCCGGTCTCGACCGGCCCGTCGGCCCCGCGCCGTCTGGCAGAGCCGCTGGCGCACTCGCCGCAACAGGCTCCGACGCCCGTGCGCTTCGTCGACGAGGCTCCTGGCACGGCGACCGTGCTGACGCTGGGAGCCCACATGTGCAAGTGGCCGATCGGCGATCCGTCGATGGACAACTTCACCTTCTGCGGCCGTCGCTCCGGCGAAGGCCCCTACTGCCACGAACACAGCCAGGTCGCCTATCAGCCCGCCCAGACCAAGAAGCGCTCGGGCCCGGCCGAACTCGCCAGGAGCCTGCGCCGGTACATCTAGACATCTGCGAAAGCGGCCACTGATCCGTTGGGGATGGGGACGCGTTCGGCCCGCGGCGGTTTTCCGCCCGCAGGGCCGGGCGCGTCCTTTTCTTTTCCTGAGACGGCGATGAGAATGCGCTGGTTGGGTTTGAACGCCACCCTCGCTACCTTCCCCCCATGAGCGACGCGCCCCTTGAGTCCCCGCCGACAGAAGACGGCAACGCTCGGCCCTATTCCGTCTCGGAGCTTTCGTTCGCGCTGAAGCGGACGCTGGAGGACGCCTATGGCTTCGTGCGGCTGCGGGGCGAGCTCTCCAAGGTCACGAACCATGGCAACGGCCACGTCTATCTGACGCTGAAGGACGAACGTGCGGCCATCGACGGCGTGGTCTGGAAGGGCAGCGTGCGCGGCCTGTCCATCCGGCCCGAACAGGGTCTGGAGGTGATCGTCACCGGCAAAATCACGACCTATCCGCAGGGCTCCCGCTATCAGATCGTCATCGAGACCATGGAGGCCGCTGGCGTCGGCGCCCTGCTGGCCCAGCTTGAGCGCCTGAAGGCGCGGCTCAACGAGGAGGGTCTTTTCGACCCGGCCCGCAAGGTCGCCCTGCCCTCGATGCCCACCGTCGTCGGCGTGATCACCAGCCCGACCGGGGCAGTGATCCGCGACATCCTTCACCGAATCCGCGACCGATGGCCCTGCCGGGTGATCGTCTGGCCGGTGGTGGTTCAGGGCGACCTAGCCGCCGCCCAGGTCTCGGCCGCCATCCGCGGTTTCAACGCCATGACCGAGGGCGGCCCAGTCCCCAGACCCGACGTCCTGATCGTAGCGCGCGGCGGCGGTTCGGTGGAGGACCTCTGGCCGTTCAACGACGAGACCCTGGCGCGCACAGTGTTCGCAGCGACGATCCCCCTGATCAGCGCCGTGGGCCATGAGACCGACACCACCCTGATCGATTTCGTCTCTGACCGCCGCGCGCCCACGCCAACCGCCGCCGCCGAGATGGCGACGCCCGTGCTGGCGGAGCTGAAGGCCTTTGTCAGTGACCTCGGCGCGCGGATGCACCGCTGCGGCGGCCGCGTGGTGGAGGACCGGCGCAGCCGGATCGACCACGCCGAGCGCGCGCTGAAGCGTGTTCCCGACATGTTGCGGTTGGCCGAGCAGCGGTTCGATATCGTTTCCGGGCGGCTGGGCGCGGGGCTATCAAAGAACGCCGCCGCGCACGAGCGCGACCTGGTGCGGGTGTCGTCGAGGCTTACACCCCTGCTTCTTCAGCGACCCCAGGGCGTGCAGAAACAGCGACTGGACGGCGCAACCTCCCGCTTGGGGCCCGGCGTGACGCGCGCCCTGGAACGGGCCTCTGAACGGCTTGCTGCGCTCTCGAAGCTCTACGTCGCCGTCGACCCTGAGCGCCCGTTGCAGCGCGGCTTCGCGAGGGTCACGCGGGCCGACGGCTCCATCGTCCACGCCGGCGCAATGCTCGCCGGCGGCGAGACGGTGGCGATCAAGTTCGGAGACCGGGTCACCCGCCAGGCAGTGATCGATGGACCGCCCGGCGAGGCGCCCCAGGCGGCGAAGCCCGTCCGTCCGAAGCCGAAAGCGCAGGCGCCCCCGCAGGGCGACCTGTTCTGAAGGCCGCTGCCGCGCTAAACAGGGCGCCATGAACGCCCACGATCCCGATTTCGCCGGAGCCGACCTCGCCAAGCTGCACTATGGGGACGGTGATTTCGCGGTGTTGAAGCCCGGCCGCTACGTGGTCTGCGCCGTGACCGGCAAGAAGGTCCCGCTGGAGCAGCTGCGCTACTGGAGCGCCAGCCTGCAGGAGGCCTACGCCGGCCCCGCCGAGGCGCTGCAGCGCTGGCAAGAGACCAATCCCGCTTAGCGGCGGGCCTTTCTCCGGTAAATCTCGCTCGGCCAGCGCTTGTGGACCCAGAACCACTCAGCCGGCCGCTCGCGTACGCGGTCCTCGATAAAGGCGTTGATCCTCGTCACGCCGGCGGCGATGTCGGCGGCGCGGTCGCCCGTGTCGTCCAGCCGGATCTCGTCGTGCACGACCACGCGGAAACGGGCCCTGTCCTTGCGCTGCACGCTCATGGGCACGAGCGGAATTCCGTAGCGCAGGGCAAAGCTGGAGGGTCCAGGCGCGGTCATGGCCAGCATGCCGAACAACGGCGCGGCGATGCCGGCGTTGAATTTCTGGTCGTTCATCAGGGCAACGCTCTCGCCCCGCGACAGTGCGCGGAGCAGTTCGCGCGCGCCGTCCGACCCCTTCGGCGCGAAGAGGGTGACGCCGTAGCGCTCCCGGCTCCTGCGGATGCGGGCGTCGACATACGGGTTGTTGGTGGCCCTGTAGGTGATCTGGCAGGTGACGCCTGAGCGGATGATCACCGCCGGCATGATCTCGAAACTCGAGAAGTGCCCCGAAATGAACACGACCGGACCTTCACCTTCCCGGATCGCGGCCAGCCGATCGGCGCCGACCACCTCCACCCGGCCGGGTTCAGCAATGATGCGGTCCAGAATGGGGAATTCGGTGAACCAGCGCCCAAGATGCCCCCATTGCGCGTCAAGCAGGCCGCGGAGCTCGGACTCCGTGGCGTGGGGAAAGGCGATGCGCAAATTAACCCTTGCAACATGGTGCGCACTGGTCAGCGGACCCAGTCGCCGAAACAGCCAGGACCCGAAGTCTGAGACTGAATCTATTGGAAAAATCCTCGCGACACGCGCCGCCACGTCATACGCGAAGGCCTCTATCCGCCAGAGGAAATGTTCCCCGATCGATGTTCGTCGATTCACCATGCAACTTTCGTACGGCTCAGTTCGTAGCTTTATCAACACGCGCGTTTGGCGCGAGCTTTGCGGCGAAGACCTCGCACAGTCCCGGCTTGGGACACGAGGTTTAGAAGGAACGGGCGTCGCGTCATGAACGATGAGATCGATGTTCATCTGGGTCGTAGGCTTCGCCGGCGACGCCGTCTCCTGGGTCTGACCCAGCAGCAACTGGCGGGCGCCTGCGGCGTTCGGTTCCAGCAGATTCAGAAATACGAATGCGCGGCCAACCGCATGTCGGCCGCCCGCCTATGGCAACTGGCCGAAGTGCTCCAGGTTCCGGTGAGCTACTTCTACGAAGGCCTCGTCGAAGCTCAAGCAGAAGCGCGCAACGAGAGTGACCCCCGCGACATCGGCCAGGGCCGTGAGGCGTTCGGCCGCAAGGAAACGACCGACCTGATCCAGGCCTTCTATCGCCTCAGCGAACGGCCCCGCCAGCGCCTGCTGGACCTGGCCAAGTCGCTGCACGAAGCCGAAGCCTGAGCCTAAGAGGTCCCGACACGCCGGCCGCCGTTTGCATGGCGGGCCGGGCGGGGTAGACGGATGGCCATGGCCACTCCTCCCACCCAGATTTCCGAAGAACTAGACGCGTTCCTGATCGAGCTGAACCGCGCCTCGTCGCGGGTCATCCTGCCGCTGTTCCGGGGCGACCACGGCCTTGAGAACAAGCTTGGGCCGGGCGCCTTCGATCCGGTCACCGAGGCCGACAAGGGCGCCGAGCGCGCCATCCGCGCGCTGATCTCTGAGCGCTATCCCGACCACGGCGTGATCGGCGAGGAATACGGCGAGGACCGTCCGGACGCCGACTGGGTCTGGGTGCTGGATCCCGTCGACGGCACCCGGGCGTTCATCGCCGGCCTGCCGCTCTGGACGACGCTCATTGGTCTCAGATTTCAGGGCAAGCCCGTGCTGGGCTCAATCGGCCAGCCGTTCCTTGGCGAGCTTTACATGGGCCACTCGGGCGGATCGCGCCTGATGACCCGCGGCGAGAGCCGGCCGCTCAAGGTGCGGCCCTGCGCTGGCCTGGCGCGGGCGATCATCTCCACCACCGATCCGGCGATCTTTCCGGAGGCCGAGCGCGGCGCCTGGCGCGCCGTGCGCGCTGCGTCCCGTCTCGCGCGGCTGGGTTGCGACGCCTACGCCTACGCCATGGTGGCCGCCGGGACGATGGACCTGGTGGTCGAGACGCGCCTGAAAGCCTGGGACATCGACGCGGCCATCCCCGTAGTCGAGGGCGCCGGCGGCTTCGTCACCGACTGGCGCGGCGAACCGGTCGGCCCCCACGGCGGTCAGG
>JBBREC010000099.1:0-13685 GCA_038203295.1 Caulobacterales bacterium | reverse complement strand
CTACCTTCCGCGCGGGACAATGTGGCGGCTTGCGCCCAGCGCGCCCACCGCCGTGCTGATGATCGAGGCGACCAACACCCACTTCACCCTGCCGGACCGCGGCCTGCTCGGCCCGCACGCCTTCTTCGATCCGGCCATGCTGGAAACGCCCGCCATGGACGCGGCCTTCCTCGACCATCAGGCCCTCGCCGGCGAATTTCAGGTGGAAATCAAGAAGCGCGGACAGGTTTCCCGCGTGACGTTTCCCTACAACCCTCTGGACGCCGTCGGCTGGCACGGTGACCTGGCGCCCGTGCGGTTGAACGTGAAGGACCTGCGGCCGATCACCAGCCACCGCTACCACCTGCCGCCCAGCGTCCATACGACCTTCCTGAGCGACCGGTTCGTGGTCTGCACCTTCGCCCCCAGGCCCTTCGAGACCGATCCGGGCGCGCTGAAGGTGCCGTTCTTCCACAACAACGACGACTTCGAGGAAGTGCTGTTCTACCACGCCGGCGATTTCTTCAGCCGCGACCACATCGAAGCGGGCATGCTAACTTTTCACCCGAGCGGATTCACCCACGGCCCGCACCCGAAGGCGCTGAAGAACATGCTGACCCAGCCCAGGCCGGCCACCGACGAATACGCGGTGATGATCGACACCCGCGACCCGCTGGAGGTGGGCGAGGCCGCCGCATCGGTCGAGAACCCGGCCTATGTCGACAGCTGGAAGTCTGCATGAGTTTCGAGACCGACCTCCAGGACGCCGCCAACGAGGAGCTGGACCGCGCGATGACGCTCGGCTGGCGGGAACTCGCCACCCTGACGCCCTGGGGCGACACCTACGAGGGCTTCTCGCCCGGCGGCCGCGACGTCTGTTTCGAGCGCAGCTACCTGTGGGAAGCCGAGCAGGGTGGCGATATTCGTGTCGAGGTCACCGTTTATGAGCCCCGCTCCTACGAAGAGGGCGTTAGGCTGAACCGCTCGATCCGGCGCGAAACCGTCTAGCTAGAGCGTGACAGGCGAAGGTGGACACCGGTTTCGGCGCCCGTCACGCTCCAACAAAAGTGAAGCCCTTCCCTGGAAGGGATCAAAAAAGGGAGTTCCAATGAAGCTAGCGTCCTTGAAGGGCGGCCGCGACGGGCGGCTGGTGGTGGTGTCGAACGATCTCGCCTGGTTCACCGAGGCGCATCACATCGCCCCGACCCTGCAGGCGGCGCTGGATCACTGGGAGGGCATGGAGCCCGCGCTCCGCGGCCTGGCTGAGATGCTTGAGCACGGCTCGGCGCCGCGCGAGCGTTTCCATGAGCACCAGGCCGCCAGTCCCTTGCCCCGCGCCTACCAGTGGGCCGACGGCTCGGCCTATGTGAACCACGTGGCGCTGGTCCGGCAGGCGCGCGCCGCGGACATGCCCGAAAGCTTCTGGACCGATCCCCTGATGTACCAGGGCGGCTCGGATGGGTTCCTCGGCCCCCGCGATCCCATCCCGCTGGCCGACGAGGCCTGGGGCTGCGACATGGAGGGTGAGATCGCCGTTATCACCGGCGACGTGCCGCGCGGCGCGAGCCGCGAGCAGGCGCTGAAGGCCGTTCGGCTGGTGATGCTGTGCAACGACGTCAGCCTGCGCAACCTGATCCCCGGCGAGCTGGCCAAGAACTTCGGTTTCTTCCAGTCCAAGCCGGCCTCGGCCTTCTCGCCGGTGGCGGTGACGCCGGACGCCCTGCCCGGCTGGAACGACGGCAAGCTCTCGGGCGCCCTGTCGGTGGAACTGAACGGCAAGATGCTGGGTGAGGCCGACGCCGGCGTCGACATGACCTTCGACTTCGGAACCCTGATCGCCCACGCCGCAAAGACCCGATCGCTCTCGGCCGGTACGATCGTGGGCTCGGGCACCGTCTCCAACCGCGGGGAGGATGGCGGCCCCGGCCGCGCCGTGACCGACGGCGGCGTCGGCTATTCCTGTCTGGCGGAACTTCGCACCGTCGAGACTCTGGCTTCAGGCAAACCGATCACGCCGTTCCTCAAGGCTGGAGACACCATTCGGATCGAAATGCGCGACGCGAAGCGCCACACCATCTTCGGCGCCATCGAGCAGGAGGTCGCCGCGGCATGAACCACGACGCCGGTCAGGGCGGGTTGAGGCTCGACGCCTATCTGCCCTACCGGCTGTCCGTGGCGTCGAACGCGGTCTCGGGCCTGATCGCGCGCGCCTATCAGGACCGCTTTGGCCTGACCGTGCCGCAATGGCGGGTGATCTGTGTGCTCGCGGAAGACGGCGGCCTGACCCAGGGCCAGGTCGTCGCGCGCACGGTGATGGACAAGGTGACGGTGAGCCGCGCGGCGCAGGCCCTGCTGAAGCGCCGGCTGCTGGCGCGCTCCGACCACCACGCCGACGGCCGCAGTCACGTGCTGGCGCTGACGCCGGAAGGCCGCGCGCTGCATCAGGAAATCGCGCCTTTGGCGCTGGCCTACGAAGCCGCCCTGATCGCCGGTCTCGCGCCCGAGGAGGTCAAGCTCCTCAAGCGCCTGCTCACGCGGCTGCAGGGCGCGGCCGGCCAGCTGGCTGGCGACGTCTAGCCGACGCGCGGGCCTGTCGGACCTAGTGGAGCAACGACGGCTCGGGGCGGACGCCCCAGCGGTGCGACCCTTCGCCGAACGGCAGGTGGAAGCCGTAGGCGGCCCGCCTGCGCTCGTCGCGCCAGTTCTGCTCGAAGGACATGATCACCGCCTCATGGAGGTCGTCGGGGATCTGCCGCACATCGTGACCCAGTCTACGGGCCACAGCTTCGATCACCATCGCGCGGTGCGCTTCGCCGCCGAGCGATAGGAGGGCCTCACGAACGCGCTTTGCGAGGGTTTGATTGCCGCGCGCCGGCTTTTTGCCGGTTTGGGGTTCGAGGGCGTTTTCCAGCACTTTTTGCATGGGAACACCTTGGCGCCGTCTCGTTTAGCGCCCGGTTAAAAAGCACGTTGAATTCATCGTTAATTTTGCAGCCCCGGGTTGAGCTTCAGCCCAGGCCCGCGGCGACCGCGATGTGGTAGGTGGCGAAGGCGGCCAGGTAGGCGAGCGCGGTCATGTAGACCAGCATGGCGATGGGCCAGGTCCAGGAGTTGGTCTCGCGCTTCACCACCCCGATGGTGGAGGCGCACTGGGGCGCGAAGACGTACCAGGCCAGGAACGACAGGCCGGTGGCGATTGACCAGTGGTGCGACAGAGTGGTGGCGAGCGCGCCGGGCGAGGCGTCAGCACTGCCTACCGCGTAGACCGTGCCCAGCGCGGCCACCGCAACCTCGCGGGCGGCGAAGCCGGGGATCAGCGCCACTGTCATCTGCCAGTTGAAGCCGATCGGGGCGAGCAGCGGCTGCAGCAGGCCGCCGAGCCGTCCGGCCAGGCTGTAGTTGATCGCCGGGTCCGTCGCCCCCGCCGACGCGCCGGGGAAGGACGAGAAGAACCAGACCAGGATCATCAGCGGCAGGATGATCGTACCCGCCCGCCGGATGAAGATCTTGCCGCGCAACAGCACGCTGCGCGCCACGTTCAGCGGGTCGGGCAGCTTGTAGGTCGGCAGCTCCATCAGGAACGGCTCGACCGCCCCGCGCCAGAACAGCCGCCGCGTGATGAAGGAGACGCCCAGCGCGCTGACGATGCCCGCCGCATAGAGCCCGAACATGACGAGCCCCGGCAGGCTCAGCACGCCCAGCACGGGCCGGTTCGGAATGAAGGCCGAGATGATCAGGGTGTAGACCGGGATCCGCGCCGAACAGGTCATCAGCGGCGCCACCATGATGGTGGTCAGCCGGTCGCGCTTGTTGTCGATCACCCGCGTCGCCATGATCCCGGGGATCGCGCAGGCGAAGCTCGAAAGCAGCGGGATGAAGGCCCGGCCGTGCAGGCCCGCCCCGCCCATGATCCGGTCCATCAGGAACGCGGCCCGGGCCAAGTATCCGAAGTACTCAAGCAGGATGATGAAAAGGAACAGCACCATGATCTGCGGCAGGAAGACCAGCACGCTGCCGACCCCGGAGATCACGCCGTCGGTGAGGAAGCTGGTCAGGAGGCCCGCCGGTAACTGAGCGGCGAGCAGGCCGCCCACCCCCTCGAAGGCAAGGCTGATCAGGTCCTGGATAGGCTTGGCCCAGGTGAACACCGCCTGGAACATCACGAACAGCAGGGCGAGCAGGATGGCGAGGCCCGCCACCGGGTGCAGCAGCACGCTGTCCACCTTGCCGGTGAAGGTGTCGGGGCGTTCGGCGGCGGCGACGTTGGCCTTGAGGATGCGCTGGGCCTCGCGGTGGGCGTCGCGGATCTCGCCGGCAATGGGCTCATGCCAGCTGTTGGCCGTGGAGATGGCGCCCGCCTCGATCAGCGCCTCGACCTGGGCCACCAGGTCGTCGATGCCGCGCTTGCGAGTGGCGACCGTGGTGACAATCGGACAGCCGATGTCGCGGGCCAGGCCTTCAAGGTCAATCCGCAGGCCCTGCCGCTGGGCGATGTCGTACATGTTGAGCGCCAGCACCATCGGCCGGCCCACCGCCTTCAGCTCCAGGATCAGCCGGAGCACCAGGCGCAGGTTGGTGGCGTCGGCCACGGCGAGCACGATGTCGGGCGGGGCCTCGCCGGCCAGCCTGCCCAGCACCGCATCGCGGGTGACCATCTCGTCGGGGCTGCGCGCGCGCAGGGAATAGGTGCCGGGCAGGTCGAGGATCGACAGCGTCCGGCCGGCGGGCGTGACGAGCTGGCCCTCCTTGCGCTCGACGGTGACGCCCGCGTAGTTGGCGACCTTCTGGCGGCTGCCGGTCAGCGCATTGAAGAGAGCAGTCTTGCCCGAGTTGGGATTGCCGACCAGCGCCACGCGGGCGGTCGAAACCGTGACGTCGGTCATTCGGGGTCCAGCATGACCCAGACGTCCGAGGCGTCGCGACGGCGAAGCGCGATGCGCATGTCGTCCAGCCGCACGGCGATGGGATCGCGCCAGATCGCGCCCTCGTGCAGCACCTCGACCCGCGCGCCCTCGACGAAGCCGAACTCCAGAAGGCGACGGTGCAACTCGTCAACGTCGACGCCGTGTTCGCCGCTCGCGGCGCCGGCCAGCACATCGACGATCACGCCGCGCGCGCCGGGCTTTGCATCGCCCAGCCGGACGAGCCGTCCCCTGGCGATAGGGTCAGTCGAGACAGCCGTGGGAAGCATGTCGTGCATTCGGCAACGTTCTGGCATGAGTTAGTTGCGATTGATTATCACTTACGATCGCCCCCGTCGATTAACAAGCAGAGACGACGGTTTGTCGCGGCTGACATTGACGCCGCGCAAACGCCGAGCCCGGTTGGCGGGCGCGACCGACCTCGCTATACGGACGATCATGCGGGCGTGGTGGAATTGGTAGACGCGCCGGACTCAAAATCCGGTTCCGAAAGGAGTGTCGGTTCGACCCCGACCGCCCGCACCACTGGATGCCGTCCCATCTGCGATCAGCAAGGGACCGCGCGGAGACGCGCGGGCCAGCCTTTGTGATCTGGGTCAAGGCGCGCCGCCGCCCGTCGCGCGAACTGGGCCGATCGGGAGAGTTCACCATGGACTACAAGGCCGTCTTCGCCAGCGCCATCGACAAGGTCCGTCAGGAAGGCCGCTACCGGGTCTTCGCCGACCTGAAACGCCATCGTGGCCAGTTTCCCCGCGCCACCTGGACCCGCGACGACGGGACGACGGCGGACGTGACGGTGTGGTGCTCCAACGACTATCTCGGCCAGGGCCAGAACCCTGTAGTCCTCGAAGCCATGAAGACGGCCATCGACGAAGCCGGCGCCGGCTCCGGCGGCACCCGCAACATCTCCGGAACCACCCGCTATCATGTGGAGCTCGAGGACGAGCTCGCCGACCTGCACGGCAAGGAAGCCGCGCTGCTGTTCACGTCTGGCTATGTCTCCAACGAGGCCTCGCTGTCGACGCTCTACAAGATTCTGCCCGGGCTGATCGTGTTCTCCGACGCGCTGAACCACAATTCGATGATCAGCGGCATCCGCAACGGCCGGGGTGAGCGCCACATCTTCCGCCACAACGACCTGGCGCACCTGGAGGAGCTGCTGGCCGCGGCCGATCCGGCCGCGCCCAAGCTGATCGCCTTCGAGAGTGTCTATTCCATGGACGGCGATATAGCCGACCTGCGCGGCGCCGTGGCGCTCGCGAAAAGATACGGCGCCATGACCTACCTGGACGAGGTTCACGCGGTCGGCATGTATGGGCCCCGCGGCGCTGGCGTTGCCGAGCGTGACGGCGTCATGGACCAGATCGACATCATCGAAGGCACGCTGGGCAAGGCGTTCGGTGTGATGGGCGGCTATATCGCCGCCGATGCTGTCATCGTCGACGCCATCCGCACCTTCGCCGACGGCTTTATCTTCACGACCTCGCTGCCGCCGGCCCTGGCCGCCGGCGCGGCGGCCTCGATCCGCTACCTTAAGGACCATAACGAGGTCCGCGAGGCGCATCAGGCGCGCGCCGCGGCGCTGAAAGCCCGGATGCTCAAGGCCGGCCTGCCCGTGATGGACTCGGCCAGCCATATCGTGCCGGTGCTGGTGGGCGATGCGACCCATTGTAAGCTGATCAGCGACATCCTGCTGGAAGACCACGGGGTCTATGTCCAGCCGATCAATTACCCGACCGTGCCGCGCGGGACCGAGCGCCTGCGCTTCACCCCCTCGCCCGCGCACTCGGACGAGATGATGGACGTGCTGGTCGCGGCGCTGGAGACCCTGTGGGTCCGCTGCAACGTCCAGCGCGTCGGCGGCATCGCGGCCTGAGGCCTTAGCCTTAGACCGTCCGCGAATGCCGCTGCGCGTCCGGGGCGAGGTGGGTGTCGAATACCGCGCAGACCGAGCGCACCAGTACGCGACCGGCCTCCGTGACCATCAGGCTGGCGCCGTCGTGGCGCACCAGGCCATCGCGCTCGAAGCGCTCCAGCACGGCGAGTTCCTCCGCGAGGTCGGCGACGGTCTGGCCGTGGCGCGCGCAGATGGCGGCGAGGTTGACCTCGAGGTCGCACATCAGCCGTTCGATGATCTCGCCACGGAACCGGTCCTCGGCGGTGACGGCAACGCCGCGGGCGACCGGCAGGTCATGGGCGCTGACCGCCGCGCGCCAGCCGAGCTCCTGGCTGACGTTCTGCACATAGCCCTGCGGCAGGGATCCGATGGCCGAGGCGCCGAGACCCAGCAAGGTCGGCGCGGCGTCGGCCGTATAGCCCTGGAAGTTACGGTGAAGACGGCCCTCGACGGCGGCGATCGCCAGGTCATCGCTGGGGATGGCGAAGTGGTCCAGGCCGATCTGGACGTAGCCCTCGGCGAGCAGTCGCTCGGCGGCGGCCTCGCTCTGGTCGAGGCGCTCGGCGGGTCCGGGCAGGGCGGCCTCGTGGATCAGCTGTTGGTGGGCCTTCATCCACGGGACGTGGGCGTAGCCGAACAGCGCCAGGCGCTCCGGTCGCACGCCGAGAATCGCGTCGATCGTCGTGAGCGTGTTCTCCACCGTCTGGTGCGGCAGGCCGTACATCAGGTCGAGGTTTATCGAGGTGACGCCCGCGCCGCGCAGCCAGCCGACGCAAGCGGCGATCTCCTCTATGTGCTCCACCCGGTTGACCGCGTGCTGCACCTTGCGGTCGAGGTTCTGAACGCCAAGGCTGGCCCGGTTGAGGCCATGGGCGGCGGCCGCGCGCACCCAGTCACGCGTGAGCACCGCCGGGTCTAGCTCGGCGGCGATCTCGACGTCGGGCATGAACCTGAAGGCGCGCCGCAGGGCGCCGAAGATGGCGGCCAGTTCGTCGGCGTTCAGCATGTTGGGCGTGCCGCCGCCCAGGTGAACGGCGCCGGCCCGCATCCGCCCCGGCAGGGCCTGCGCCAGCATGTCCAGCTCGGCCAGCATCAGCTGGACGTAGTCGCCGATCGGCTGGTGGGTGTTCACCGCGCGGGTGTTGCAGCCGCAATACCAGCAGAGCCGGGCGCAGAAGGGAATGTGCAGATAGAGCGAGACCGGGTCCGCCGTTGGCAGCGCCTGCAGCCAGCCGCGGTAGGTTGCGGCCGTCACTTGAGCGGTGAACTGGACGGCCGTCGGATAGCTGGTGTAGCGGGGCGCGCGGCCGTCGTACCGGGCGATCAGCTCGGATTGGGTGAGGCGGCCGGGGGCGGCGAGAGCTTGGGTCATGCCGCCAGCTTTGCCGAAGGGCGGGCCGACCCGCCGTGACCCAGATCAATCCTGGAGCGGGCGGTCCTCGGGATCGTCGATCAGAATGCGCGCGGCGTCGCCCGCGGGGTCCTCGTACTGGCCGTGGCGGAGCGTCCACCAGAACGCGCCCACCCCGAGCAGGCCCAGGAACACCGACATCGGCGCCAGCATCATGAAGATGTTCATGCGCGTCCCCGCAGGCGAAGGGCATTTAGGGTCACGATCAGCGATGAGCCCGACATGGCCAGCGCCGCCAAGAACGGGTTCACCAGGCCCAGCATGGCGGCCGGGGCGGCGATCAGGTTGTAAAGCGCGGCGAAGCCGAAGTTCTGCAGGGCCAGGCGCCGTGCCTGGCGGGCCGTGTCGATGGCGTCGACCACGGCCCAAAGCCCCTCGCCGGAGAACACCAGGTCGGCAGCGTTCTGGCTGGCGTCCAGCGCCGTTCCGGGGGCCATTGCGGCGTGCGCCCGGGCGAGCGCGGCGGCGTCGTTCAGGCCGTCGCCGACCATCAGCACCCGGCGACCGGCTGCCTGCAGCGCGGCCACCGCGTCAGCCTTGTCGGCCGGCGTCAGCGCGGCGCGCCAGCTGGCGACCTCGACGTCCTCGGCGGCCATGGCCACAGAGAGAGGCACGTCCCCGGACAGGATCTCGACCGTCAGGCCGCGGGCCCTCAGGGCGGCGACGGTCGCCGCGGCGTCGGGGCGCAGCTGGTCGGAGAAGCGGAAGCGGACCGGGGGCTCGCCGTCGACGCCGAACCAGAACTCGGTCTCCCGGCCGCCCCGGTTTTCCGCGCCGACGAACTCCGCCCGGCCGAGGCGCGCGCGTCGGCCATCAATCAGGCCCTCGACGCCAAGCCCCGCATGCTCGACGATCTGCTCGGCGCGGGGGCCGGGTCCGGCGGCGGCGGCGAGCGCCCGGGCCAGCGGGTGCGACGACGCGCGCGCCAGCGGCGCGGCCAGCGCGATGGCCTGGGCACGGGTGTCGATCAGGCGCGGGCGACCCTCAGTGAGCACGCCGGTCTTGTCGAAGACCACGTGATCGACCTCGGCCAGGCGCTCGAGCGCGGCGCCCGACTTCACCAGCACGCCGCGCCGGAACAGCCGGGCCGAGGCGCTGATCTGGACGGCGGGAACCGCCAGTCCGAGCGCGCAGGGGCAGGTGATGATCAGCACCGCGACAGCGCGCAGCAGCGCCTCGCGAGGACCCAGGCCGACCAGCCAGCCGCCGGCGAAGGTCAGCAGGGCTGCGGTGTGGACCACGGGCACATAGATCGCCGCGGCGCGGTCGGCGAGACGGACGTACTTCGACTTCGACTGGGCGCCGGCCTCGACCAACCGGGCGATGGCGGCCACGGCGGAGTCCTCGGACCGCGCCAGGGCCTGCAGACGCAGGAGGCCGGAGAGGTTGAGCGCGCCAGCGCGGCAGACCTGGCCCGGGCGAAGGGCGACGGGCGCGCTCTCGCCTGTCAACAGGGCGTTGTCGATTTCGCTGGAGCCGGACTGCACCAGGGCGTCGACCGGGATGCGCTCGCCTGGCCGCACGATAATCACGTCGCCGACCGCGACCTCGGCGATGGGCTTGCGATGCTCGGCGCCGTCGCTCCCCACCACGGCCGCGGTCGCGGCCTGCAGGGCAAGCAGGTCGGAGGCCGCGCTGCGGGCGCGGAGCCGGAGCTGGTGATCCAGCCACCGGCCGATCAGCAGCAGGAAGAGCAGCGAGACGGCCGCGTCGAAGTAGGTGTCGCGGCCATGCAGCAAGGTCTCGGAAAAGCTGATCGCCAGGGTCAGCAGCACGCCGATGGAGATCGGCACGTCCATGTTGGCGCGGCGCGCCTTCAGCGAGCGCCAGGCCGACTCGAAGAAGGGCTGGCCGGCGAAGAGCACGCAGGGCGTGGCCACCAGCGCGCACCACCACTGCATGACGACACGGGTCGCCGGGCCCAGCTCCTGGCCGAACAGGCCGGCCCACAGGGGCACCGAGAACATCATGGTGTTCATGGCGCCGAACGCGGCCACGGCCAGGCAGAGGATCAGGCGGCGGCCCTCGCGGTCCATCGCCTCGGCCGCCTGCCCCGGATCGTAGGGGGTCGCCGGATAGCCCAGGCGCTCAAGGTTGGCGACGACCAAGCCGGGGTCGGCGGCGGCGAGGCTCCGGAATCCAACGACCAGCTTGCCAGAGGTCAGGTTCAGCCGCGCCGAGGCGACGCCAGGCAAGGCGGCGGTCTCACGCTCGATTTTGCCGAGGCAGGCCGCGCAGCGGGCGCCCTTCACCAGCAGTTCGAGGGTAGGCTCCGCGCCCGGGCGCCGCTTCAGGAAGGCGGTCAGGTCCGGGGCCGGGTCGAGCCCGTAGGTCACCGCCATGTCAGCCGCCGCTCCGCTTCGAACCGGTCGCCCTGGCCGCCCAGAGCGACGGCGGTGAGGTCCCAGGCGCCAGCCAGGCGGCCGGGCCGGGCGACGTAATGGCCGGGCGAGGTCTCACGGAACTGCAGCGCCAGGCGGCCGGATTCGGTCGCCGGGCGCTCCAGCTTGCCGCTGATCGACAGATGGCTCAGCGGCGCGCCCGCGGCGTCGCGCATCTCGACGACGACGGCATCCGGCTCCGCCGCCGCGCCCGCCCGCCAGCCCAGCCGCGCCTGCGCCGACAGCTGGGCGAGCTTGCGGTCGTACACCAGGCCGTCCTCGTAGGGCGTCACCGAGACCTGGCCGGGGAAGCTGCGGACCGACATGATCACGAAGCCGGTGTCGACTGCGATCACCACGCCGAAGAAGGCCACGAAGGCGGCGAGCACGTGCCAGCCGCGGATCTGGAACGCCGGTGCGATCGCGGGGCTGTTCATCGGACGACTCCGGTCGTGAAGACGGTCTTGGCCAGGACCTGTTCCTTGCCGTCGCGGACCACGAAGGCGGCTGGGGTCTTGGTGTTCTCCGCCGCGCCGGGCGGGGCGATGACGAAGATGCGGGCGCTACGGGTCGCGTTGGCCTCGACGACAACCTTGAGCGGGCCGGGTGCGGCGGGCGACCCGGGGGTCTTCAGGAGTGCGCCCGGGACGCCCGAGAAGCTCACCTCCATCGTCCTGTCGCGGAAGGTGCGGTTGGCGATCTTGAGCGTGTAACCGTCGCGCACCGAGCCGTCCTGCAGGCGCACGGACATCGGGTTGCGGTCGCGCAGCACATGCAGGTCGATGACGCTGCGGTGAGTCAGGCCCCAGGCCATCATGGCGCTGACCGCGAAGAGAGCGCTGGCATAGTAGATCGTCCGCGGCCGCACGGGCTTGTAGACGGCGGGCTTGCCGCAGGTGCGCGCCTCGACGGCGGCGTCGGTGTCATAGGCGATCAGCCCCCGCGGCCGGCCGACCTTGTCCATGATCTCGTCACAGGCGTCGACGCAGAGGCCGCAGTTGATGCACTCGAGCTGCGAACCGTCGCGAATGTCGATGCCCATGGGGCAGACCACGACGCAGGCGTTGCAGTCGATGCAGTCGCCCCGTCCCTCCCAGGTCTCGCCCTTCTTGTGCGGCCCTCGGGCCTCGCCGCGGTCCTTGAGGTAGGTGACCTGCCGCGAATGCTCGTCGAGCATGGCCCCCTGGATGCGCGGCCAGGGGCAAAGGTAGGTGCAGACCTGCTCGCGCATGAAGCCCGCGAAATAGTAGGTCGTGCCGGTCAGCAGGGCGCAGAAGAAGTAGGCCGTGGCCGGGCCTTCGCCGGTCCAGAAGCCGCGGATCATCGTCGGCGCGTCGTGGAAGTAGAAGATCCATGCCCCGCCGGTGCCGAAGGCGATCGCCAGCCAGGCCAGGTGCTTGCCGACCTTGCGCCACAGCTTGTCGAAGGACCATGGCGCGGCGTCCAGGCGCATGCGGGCGTTGCGGTCGCCCTCAAAAGCGCGTTCGACGTAGATGAAGAGGTCGGTCCAGACGGTCTGCGGGCAGGCGTATCCGCACCACAGGCGCCCGAAGAGCGCGGTCACCAGGAACAGGGACAGCGCGCCCATCACCATCAGGCCGGTGATGAAATAGACTTCCTGCGGCCAGAGCTGGATGAAGAAGAAATAGAACCGGCCGTGGGCGAAATCGACCAGCACCGCCTGGTCGGGCAGGGCGCCCGGGCGCTCCCAGCGGATCCAGGGCGTGATGTAGTAGATCGCGAGGGTGACAATCAGCAGCGCCCACTTCACGCGCCGCCAGAAGCCGTGGACCAGCTTGGGATAGATCGGGACGCGTGCCTGATAGAGCCCGCCCTTGGTGGAGGAGATCGCCCGCACCCGGGCGGCCGCGGAGACCGGAGACTCCTCGCGCTTGCTACCCTTGTCGCCGGTGCGGTCGATGACCACGGTCACTAAGGCTATCGACCCCCGGCGTTGGCGTGGATGTAGACGGCGAGCGCCTTGATCGTCTGCGGATCAAAGCGGCCGCCCCAGGTGGGCATCACGCCGCCGCGGCCGCTGACGATCTGGCTCTGGATGTCCTCACGGCGAGAGCCGTTGAGCCATTCGCCGTCGGTGAGGTTGGGCGCGCCCTTGGTCTGATCGCCCGTGCCGGCGGCGCCATGGCAGATGACGCACTGCTCTACGAAGACCGGCGCGGCGCGCGCCACGGCGGCCTTGTCGGCCGGACGCCGCGACAGGGCGACAACATATTCGGTCAGGTCATTGATCTGTGCGCCGGTGAGCAACTGGTCGCGGCCGAAGGCTGGCATCTGCGAGACGCGGGCGCCCGGCTGGCCCGTGCGGATGCCGACCGTGATGGTGTGCTGGATGTCCTCCAGGGCGCCGCCCCAGAGCCAGACGTCGTCGCGCAGGTTGGGATAGCCCTTGCTGCCGGCGCCCCCGACGCCGTGGCAGGAGGCGCAGTTGTCGCCGAATACCGCCTGGCCGGCGGTGAGCGCATAGGCCTGCAATTCGGGATCGGCCTCGATCTGTTCCAGCGAGGCGTTGGTGAGCCGGGCCGCCTGGACGCCGCGCAGCGTCTTCAGCTCCGCCAGCTTGCCCACCACCGCGGCGCGGTCGGAGGCATGCAGGAAACCCCTGGTGTAGCCGTGGACGCCCGGCCAGGCCGGCATCAGGATCCAGTAGACGATCGCCACCGCAATGCTCGCGTACATGATCCACAGCCACCAGCGGGGCAGGGGGTTATCCAGTTCGCGGATGCCGTCCCACTCGTGGCCAGTGGTCTCGACGCCGCTGTGTTCGTCGACCTCACGATCAGACATGGTCGTTCTCGTCATCCTCGAGGGGAAGGTGGGCGAGGCGTTCGAACACCTCCTTGTTTCGGGGCCAGAGCGCGTAGACGACAGCCGCCAGGAAGGCGGTGACGAAGAACACGGTCCCGACCTGCTGCGCGAAACGGGAGACCGTTTCGTATTCAAGCGACAGAAGGCTCATCGCAGGTTCGCCGGGTCTTCGGCGTGGTAGGTCTTGAAGTCGACAAGGGTGCCCAGCATCTGCAGGTAGGCGATCAGCGCATCCATGTCGGTCAGCCGGTCCGGATTGCCGTCGAAAT
>JBBREC010000098.1:0-13875 GCA_038203295.1 Caulobacterales bacterium | reverse complement strand
ATCTCCGGTGGCTTCGATCTGCCGAACGGCTGGCGGATCACCCCGACCGGCGAGAAGCTGGCCGAGACCGGCGATCTGGTCATGCGGTTGTCGGCCGCGCCCGACGGCAAGGCGGTTATTGCGGTCAATTCCGGCTATCTGCCGCACGGCCTCACCGTCATCGATCCGGCGACCGGCAAGGTGGTCCAGAAGATCACGCTGAAGTCGACCTGGCTGGGGATGGCCTGGTCGCCCGACCACGCCACGCTCTATGTCGCCGGAGGCAACGCCGCCGGGACCAAGACGACCCCGACCGCGGCGCCCATCTACGCCTTTGCCTACAAGTACGGGCGTCTGAGCGAGCAACCGACGAGCCAGTTCGACGAGACCATCCCGCTCACCGACATCTGGTGGTCGGGCGTCGCGCGCCATCCGACGCGCCCCGTGCTCTACGCCGCCAACCAGGGGGTCGACGAGCGACCGACCAACGTGGTGGCCTTCGACACCCGGACCGGGAAGATCATCACCCGAATCCCCGTGGAGATCAGCCCCTACCAGCTGGTGCTGTCGAAGGATGGCGCGCGGCTGTTCGTGTCCAACTGGTCCAGCCGCTCGGTCAGCGTCATCGACACGGCGTCCAACAAGGTGATCTCCACCATCGCCGTGGGCGCCAATCCGAACGACATGGTGCTGAGCGCCGACGGGCGGCTTTTCGTGGCCTGCTCCAACGACAACACCGTGCACGTCATCGACACCCGCAAGCTGACGGTGATCGAGCGGTTGTCGACCACCATGTCGCCGCTCGCGCCCGAGGGCTCGACGCCCAACGCGCTGACCCTCGACGCCGCGCGGGGCCTGCTGTTCGCGGCCAACGCCGACAACAACGCCGTGGCGGTGATCGATATCCACGACCGCGCCCACAGCGCCGTGGTCGGGTTCATGCCCACGGGATGGTACCCCTCGGCGCTCACCATCGCCGGCGGCCAGCTCTATGTCGGGACAGCAAAGGGGGAGGCGGCCTATCCGGACCTCAAGGGCCCCCACAGCCCGCTGTCGGCCACTGCGCGCGCCGAGGAGAGCGTCAAGAGCCTGCAGACCGGAAGCGTATCGCGGATCGGGCTTGCGGACCTGGCCAGGCGGCTGCCGGCCTGGACGCGGGCCGTGGCCGCCAACTCGCCCTACAACGACAGCCTGCTGCAACAGGCCCGCGCGCCCAAGGCGCCCTCGATCGTGCCCAGCACGGTGGGGGCCGGCTCGCCGATCGAGCACGTCATCTACATCATCAAGGAAAACCGCACCTACGATCAGGTGCTGGGCGACCTGCCCAAGGGCGACGGCGACCCGCGCCTGGCGATCTTCGGACGCAAGGTGACGCCGAACCATCACGCGCTCGCCGAACAGTTCGTCACCCTCGACAACTTCTACGCCGACGGCGAGGTCAGCGAGGACGGCCACGCCTGGTCCAACGGCGCCTACGCCACCGACTTCAACGAGAAATGGTGGCCGCCAACCTATGGCGACCATTCGGAATCCAAGCGCACGCCGGCCTATTCCAACGCCAGCGGCTATCTCTGGGACCTCGCCCGGCGCAAGGGCCTGACCTATCGAAGCTACGGTGAATACGCCCAGCGGGTCAGCACCGGCGAAGGTATGGGGGCCTCGTCGCGCGCCGACGGTCTTGCTGGCCATGTCTCGCCGAACTATCGGGTGAAGGCCGACCGTGACACCGAATACGCCAAGATCTTCCTGGCCGAATTCGAAGCCTACGAGCAGGGCTTCGACAGTCCCGACGCCGAAAAGCGGCTGCCCAACTTCATCGTCATGGCCCTGCCGGAGGATCACACCCGCGGCACGGAACCCGGCGCCTTCACGCCCGTCGCCATGGTCGGCTCCAACGACCTGGCGCTCGGCCAGATCGTCGACCGGGTCAGCCACTCGAAGTACTGGGCCACGACCGCGATCATCATCGTCGAGGACGACGCCCAGGACGGGCCGGATCATGTCGACGCGCGGCGCACCGTGGCCCTTGTCGCGAGCCCGTACATTAGGCGCGGAACGGTTGATTCGACCCTCTATTCGACCTCGTCGCTGGTGCGGACCATCGAGCTCCTCCTGGGGCTGCCGCCGCTCAGCCAGTACGACGCGGCCGCCACCCCACTCTACGCGGCGTTCGGCACCACGGCCGACCTGACGCCCTACACGGTGCTGCCGCCGCAGGTGGACCTGAACGCTAAGAACCTCGCGACGGCCTGGGGCGCGGCGGCCAGCGCCAAGATGGACTTCGCCGAGGACGACCATGCCCCGATGCACCAGCTGAACGAGATCATCTGGAAAAGCGTCAAGGGTCCGGACTCGCCGATGCCGCCGCCCGTACACCGCTATCGGGCGCTGGTAGACGTGAGCCAGCCGCATCCAGGACCTTAGTGTTACGGCCCTGATCACGGCAGCGCCGACAGCAGGGGGCTAGCAGCGCGGCGCAGGCGCCAAGGGGCCGCTAGCCCACGACGGGAGGTTCTCGCGCCTCCTGTGCGCGCAGCCCCAGGACGGCGAACAGGGCGAGGACGGGGAAGACCAGGCCTCCCGGCGCGGGGAAGAAGGCCCAGGCGCTGCCCTGCAGGGACATCCCCGCCGCGATCAAGCCGGCGAACACAATGTTGGGCGCGGCGTGGGCGGCGGCGGCGGCCAGCCAGGTCCCGGCGCGTTCCCGCAGGACTGTGAGCAGTTCGCGATAGATCAGGCAAGTGACCACGAAGGCGGCGATCATCGCCGGAGGCGCGGTCTCCAGATCGGGAAACAGGCCCACGTGCAGGTAGGTGGGCACGAGGTGCCAGAGCGCCCAGACGAAGCCAAGCACGACGACGCCCCAGCGCCGGCCCAGCGCGGCCGTGGCGAGGGCGAGGCCGCCGCCGGCCCAGCCCAGCTCTTCAAGCACGCTGGTGAGGGCCGAAACCGCCATCGCCCCGCCGATCCCCTCGGGCAAACCTGTGATGAAGGGGAACTTCGTCGAGCCCACAGCGATCGCCGCGGCCAGCGCGCCGCCGGAGACCGCCAGGCTGATCGCCGCAGCGGCGGCCAGCCAGATCCAGCGTCGGGCGGCTTTGCGGTCCCCGGCCCCCAGGTTGAGCGCCAGACCCGCCACGGCGGGGCTGAGGATCATAACCAGCTTGCCAAGATCGACCAGCCGCGGGTCGCCGGTGCTCATGAAGGCGGCCGCCGGTCCCAGCACCAGGACGACGAACACGAGGAATCGAAGCCGTGCCATAGTCATGATTGTTGCCCCCCCGGGGATTGGGCCATGCGTCGCCCGGGCGGTCCAGTGACCCTACGCCCTTGCGATACGGGCCAAGCCCGGCTTTCATGCGAGGCGCGAGACGCGGGAACCGCGCCGCCAGGGGCAGGGGCAGGGGGAGGTCGGCGCACCAGTGTCAGCTTACAGGGGCGTCCGCATCGCCGACTTCAGCCAGGGCCTGGCCGGGCCCATGGCCGCCATGTTCCTTGGCGATTTCGAGGCCGAGGTGGTCAAGGTCGAGCCGCCGGGCGGCGAGCGCGCGAAGGACCACCCCGGCTACCACGCCTTCAACCGCAACAAGCAGGTGCTGACCCTCGATCTCGAGACGGCCGACGGCCTGGGCGCCGCCAGGGCCCTGATCGCCGGCGCCGACGTCGCCCTCTTCAGCGATGCGCCGGGACGGCTTGAGGCGCTGGGCCTCGACGCGGCGACGCTCACGTCCGAACATTCCACACTGATCCACGCCTGGATGCCGCCCTACGGGACGCAGGGTTTCTGGAGCGGCATTCCACCCCACCACAGCCTGCTCAGCGCCATGAGCGGCGTGGCCTTCCGCCAGGGATGCTACGCGGACCAGCCGGTGCATCTGGTCCTGCCGCTGCTCTGGTACGGGCAGGGGGTCCTGGGGTCCTCGGCCATCGGCGCGGCGCTGCTGGAACGCCGGCGCAGCGGCAAGGGACAGGCGGTCGTGGTCAGCGGCCTGCACGGGGTCTCGGAGGTTTCGGGCCCCGTCCGGCTGCTCGCCGCGCCACCGCTGCCACGGGGCCAGCCGCTCGGGGCCACGCCAAGCTACCGCCTCTACGAATGCGGCGACGGCCAGTGGTTCTTCCTGGGGACCCTGTTCGCCAATTTCTACCGCAAGGCCTTCGAGGCGCTGGGCATCGCCCAGCACTGGGAGACCCTGGCAATGGACCCGTTGGCGGCGCGCGAAGTGCTGATGATGATCTTCCGCTCGCGCCCGCGCACCGACTGGCTGCAGGTACTGCAGGACAACGGCGTGCCCTGCGCGCCGGTGGGCCCCCGCGAGGACTGGTTCGCCGGCGCTGCGGTGGCGGAGGCTGGCCTGCGCCAGGTCTTCCAGCACCCGACGCTTGGCGAGATCGCCATCCCCGCCCCGCCGGCAAGGCTCTGTGAGACGCCGGCCTCGATCCGGGGCCTGGCGCAGCCGATCGCCAGGCCGCCGGATTGGCCGCCACGCCCTGTCACGGGCGCCGTCGGAGGCGAGGCGAGGGCCCCGCTGGCGGGCGTGCGCGTGCTCGACCTCGGCACTGTCATCGCCGGCGCCCACGCGGGCGGGGTGCTGGCGAACCTGGGGGCCGACGTGATCAAGGTCGAGCCGGTGGAGGGCGACCCGTTCCGCAGCGATAGCGGCGGCTTCATGAGCTACAACCGCGGCAAGCGCGGCCTGGGCGCCGACCTCAAGCAGCCCGCCGCGCGCGAGCTGTTCTACGACCTCGTCCGCCAGGCCGACGTGGTGATCGACAACTACCGCTTCGGTGTGCGGGCGCGGCTGGGGATCGACTATGCAACGCTGAAGGCGATCAACCCGCGAATCATTTCCTGCTCCATCAACGCCTATGGCGACCGTGGTCCGCGTGCGACGCTGCCCGGTTTCGACCCCCTGCTGCAGGCCGAGGGCGGCATGATGCAGGCCCAGGGCGGCCTTGACGAGCCGATCCTGCACACCATCCCGGTCAATGATGTGGCGACTTCGGCGGTTGTCTCGTCCTCGGTGATCGCCGCGCTCAACGCCCGCGAGGTCACCGGCGAGGGTCAGGAGATCATCACCAGCCTGATGGCCCAGAGCCTGACCTTCCAGCTGGCGGAGGTCGTCGCCTACGAGGGCCGGGCGGCCAACGATGTCGGCGGCCGCGACTGTTTGGGCCCGCGCGCCCTGCACCGGTTCTACGACTGCGCCGACGGCTGGCTGGCGCTGGTCTGCGAGCGAGGCGAGGAGGCCCGGGCGCTGGGCGCCGTGCTCGGGATCGCGGTGGACGACGCGGCCCTGACCGCCGTCCGCGACGGAGCGCTCGCCGAACGGATCGCGTCCGCCCTGGCGGGCCGGGCGCGCGACGAGGCGGTGCGGGCGCTGCTGGCCGCGGGCGTTCCCGCCGCCCCGGTCCTGCGCGGCGTCGAGGCGCTCGAGAGCAAATGGCTGTGGGAGAACCGGACGCTGGAGCGCTGGACCCATCCCCGGCTCGGCGATCTGATCGGGGTACGGAGCTACGCCGACTTCTCCCGCACCCCGGCCGGCTTCGCCCGCCCGTGCCCTGATATCGGCGAGCACACGACAGAGCTCCTGACCGAGCTGGGGATCGCGCCGGACCGCATCGCCGACCTGCTGGCCACCGGCGCGGTTTTCGAACCCGCCAGCAGCCGGGCGCATCTGCGTGACGGCGGCGTAGCGCTGGCGACGCAGTAGGGCTCGGCGTATACCCGCCCCATGATCGGCAAATTGAACCACGTGGGCGTCGCGACGCCCTCCATCGAAAACTCCGTCCGCCTCTATCGCGACATTCTCGGCGCGACCTCGATCGGCGAGAAATTCTCGCTGCCGGAGCAGGGGGTGTGGGTCTGTTTCGTCAACCTGCCCAACAGCCAGATCGAGCTGATCGAGCCCTACGGGGACAAGTCGCCGATCACGGCTTTCCTCGAGAAGAACCCCAAGGGCGGCCAGCACCACATCTGCTTCGAGGTCGAGGACATCCTGGCCGCCCGCGACGACATGCGGGCCAAGGGCGCGACCGTGCTGGGGACCGGCGAGCCGCGCATCGGCGCCCACGGCGTCCCGGTGATCTTCGTCCACCCCAAGGACATGGGCGGCGTCCTCGTCGAACTCATGGAAACGGCCAAAGGCGCCCACTGATGACCCCGTTCACCTTCGTCGCGATCTACCTGACCATCTGGTGGACGGTGCTGTTCGTCGTGCTGCCGCTGGGCGTCACCAGCTATCATGAAGCGGGCATCGACCCGGGCGATGGCGGCGACCCCGGCGCGCCGGTGGACCCCAAGCTGAAGAAGAAATTCTTCACCACCACCTGGGTCGCCACCGTCGTGTTCGCGATCTTCTGGGTGGTGATTACCTTCCATTTGGTCAAGTTGCCGAGCTTCCCCGGGCATATTTCGTAAGGGGCGCCTGCGCCTCAATTCAGCCCCGCGCGTTGCCAAGGTTCCGGCGCCAAGGCTATCAGGGCGCTCGCCCTTTGCCCCTCTGACGGAAGTTCAAGTCCCATGCGCCTGTCGCGCTACTTCATGCCCACCCTTCGCGAGGCGCCTTCGGACGCCCAGATCGTCTCGCACCAGCTGATGCTCCGCGCCGGAATGATCCGGCAGGAGGCGGCCGGCATCTACGCCTGGCTGCCGCTCGGCCTGAAGGTGCTGAAGAAGATCGAGCAGGTCGTCCGCGAGGAGATGGACCGGGCCGGGGCCATCGAGGTGCTGATGCCCACCCTGCAACTCGCAGACCTGTGGCGCGAGAGCGGGCGCTATGACGACTACGGCGACGAGATGCTGCGCATCAAGGATCGAAAGGATCGTGAGCTGGTCTATGGGCCAACGGCGGAAGAGGTGATCACCGACATCTTCCGCAGCTATGTGAAATCTTACAAAGACCTGCCGAAGAATCTTTACAACATCCAGTGGAAATTCCGCGATGAAACACGCCCCCGCTTCGGGGTGATGCGTGGCCGCGAGTTCCTGATGAAGGACGCCTACAGCTTCGACATCGACGAGGCGGCAGCGCGGAAGTCCTACAACCGGATGTTCCTGGCCTATCTCAATGTCTATGCGCGGCTCGGCCTGAAGGCGATCCCGGTGAAGGCCGATCCCGGCCCCATCGGCGGCGACCTCTCCCACGAGTTCATCATCCTGGCCGAGACCGGCGAGAGCGAGGTTTTCGCCCACCGTGACCTGGTGGAAATGGGCGCGCCCGGTCCCGACATCGACTGGGACGGCGACCTGCAGGAGATGGTGGAGCAGCGCACCCGGCTCTATGCCGCGTCCGACGAGATGCACGATCAGGCCCGTTTCGAGGCCGAGGCGCCGGAAGACAAACGGATGACCGCGCGCGGCATCGAGGTGGGCCACATCTTCTATTTCGGTGAGAAGTATTCCAAGCCGATGAAGGCGCTGGTCACGGGACCCGACGGCCAGGACCGGCCGATCCATGGCGGCTCCTACGGCGTCGGCGTCTCGCGCCTGGTGGCCGGGATCATCGAGGCCAGCCATGACGAGGCCGGGATTGTCTGGCCTGACAGCGTGGCGCCCTTCGGCGCCGCAGTCGTGAACCTGCGTCCCGGGACGGCCGAGGTCGATGCCGTGGCGGAGCAGGCCTACAGGGCGCTAGCCGTGATGGGCAAGGAACCGCTGCTGGACGACCGCGACGACCGTCCGGGCGCCAAGTTCGCCTCGCTGGACCTGGTGGGCATCCCCTGGCAGCTGATTGTCGGGCCCAAGGGCGTGGCGGACGGCGTCGTGGAGATCAAGCGCCGCGCCACCGGCGAGCGCCAGACCCTGCCGCTGGACGCGGCGCTGAAGGCGATCGCCGGATGAGCGAGGCCCCGGCGGGCGTCGGAAGCACAGCGCCGCCATTCGGGCTGTGGGAACGCATGCTCGCCGTCCGCTACCTGCGGTCCCGGCGCAGCCAGGGCGGGGTGGCGCTGATCACCATGATCTCCTTCGCCGCCGTGATGGTGGCGGTGGCCTTCCTGATCATCGTGATGTCGGTGATGAACGGCTTCCGCGCCGAGCTGCTGGACAAGATCCTGGGCTTCAACGGCCACATCTACGTCACCGGCGGGATCCTCGACGGCCCGGCGCGCGACACCGCGGTCGCACGCATCCGCGCCTTGCCCGACGTCATCCAGGCCGCACCGGTAATCGAGGCCCAGGCCATCGCCATGGGCCCCAACCAGATCACCGGCGCCATGGTGCGCGGCATCAACCCCGAGGACCTGGCCAGCACGAAGATCGTCTCCGGCAACATCACCCACGGCACAACAAAGGGCTTTGGCGAGGGCGACTACGGCGGCGACGTTGTGGTGGTAGGTCAGCGGCTGGCCGAGGCCATCGGCGTCAAGGCAGGCGACCCGATCACCCTGATTTCGCCCTCGGGCGGGGCGACGGCGTTCGGCGGCACGCCACTGCAGAAGACCTATACGGTGGGCGCCACCTTCACCGCGGGGATGAGCCAGTACGATCAGGCCTACATCTTCATGCCGCTGCAGCAGGCGCAGCTGTTCTTCGGTCGGGACGGCACGGTCGACGCCATCGAGGTGCGGGTGAAGGACCCCGACACCGCAATCAAGCTGAAGCGAGAGGTCAGCCGGGCCGCCGGGCCCTCGGCCCTGGTGACCGACTGGACCCAGCGCGACGCCTCCTACTGGGGCGCGATCAAGGTCGAGCGCATGGTCATGCGGCTGATCCTGATGCTGGTTGTCGCCATCGCCGCCCTCAACATCATCTCCGGCCTGACCATGCTGGTAAAGAACAAGGGCCGCGACATCGCCATCCTGCGGACCATGGGCGCGGGCCAGGGCTCGGTCCTGCGCATCTTCTTCATGGCCGGGTCGATGATCGGCGCGTCGGGCACGGCGGCCGGCCTGGTGCTGGGCATCGCGGTCTCGCTCTACATCGGTCCGATCCAGTCCTTCGTAGAGTGGGCGACGGGCCAGCAGGTGTTTTCTTCGGACGTCTATTTCCTCTCGCGGTTGCCGTCGAAGATCGACTGGATCGAAGTCGTGGTGATCGCGGTCTTCTCGCTGGCCATGGCGATGCTCTGGACCCTGCCGCCGGCCTGGCGCGCCTCGCGCCTCGATCCGGTGGAGGCGCTCCGCTATGAGTGAGCCCGTCCTTTCGATCCGCGGCCTGGAGCGCAGCTACGTCACCGGCGCGGGCAAGCTTACCGTGCTGCACGGCGCCGACATCGACGTCATGCCGGGCGAAATCGTCGGCCTGATCGGCCCCTCGGGTTCCGGCAAATCGTCCCTGCTGCACGCCGCCGGCCTGCTCGAGCGGCCGAACGGGGGCCGGATCACGGTGCTCGGCCGCGACTGCACCGATCTCGCAGACCGCGACCGTACCCGGGTGCGGCTGGCGACCATCGGCTTCGTCTACCAGTTCCACCATCTGCTGCCGGAGTTCACCGCCCTGGACAACGTCGCCCTGCCGCTGATGATCGCGGGCAAGAGCCGCACGGTGGCCCGCGAGCGGGCTGGGGTGCTGCTGGGTGAACTGGGCCTTGCCGCTCGTCTTGAACACCAGCCCGCCCAGATGTCCGGCGGCGAGCAGCAGCGCGTCGCGGTCGCCCGGGCGCTGGCCAATTCGCCCCGGCTGCTGCTCGCCGACGAGCCCACCGGCAATCTCGACCCGACCACCTCCGGAGCGGTGTTCGAGAATCTCTATGCGCTCGCCCGCAAGACCGGCGTTGCGGCGCTGATCGCCACCCACAACCTCGACCTCGCCCGCCACATGGACCGCGTCTTTGCCCTGAAGGACGGCCACCTGGAAGAGCAGCCGAAGGGCTAGCTCAGCAGGCTGGCGATCGGCGACTTGAGCGCCCAGCCGAGGAAGCCGGCCAGGCCCATCACCATGCCGAAGCCGCCGAACAGCCAGGCGACCACGAGGGCGGGAAAGCTCTCACTGAGGGCGGCCACCGCCGCGATCGCCACAGCCACGCCGATGGTCGCGTCGGAGGCGTCGAACTGGTCGTCGTGGACGTTGAGCGCGTCGTATTCGGCCTGAAAGCCCTCGGCTTCCTTGCGCAGACGCGGGCTCTCCGCTTCGTACTTGGCCATCTCGGCGGTCAGGCGCGCGGTCTCGATCGCCAGGGCGGGGTTGGCGCGGGCCTGGGCCAGGGCCGTCTCGTCGATGTGCAGCTTGGTGCGGGTGGCCTGGTACTCGCTCCACCGGTCGACGGCGTTGGACTGCGCCTGGGCCATGGCCTGGACGATGTTGCCGTCCTTGACCTGTCCCAGCCCCATGAAGATCGACAGTACAACGACGCTCAGCGCCACCAGGCGGTTGAGGCGCTTGTCCTTGGCCTCGGCGGCGATCTCGATATCCATGGCTGTCTCCCGGCTCTGCGGTGCAGGTTGGGCCCCGATCGTGGCGGCCGATGGGCGGGGGGCGGCCGCCTGGGGACGGCCGTTCCACAACAGGCTTGACGGTGAGAACAAAAGGGGAATAAGAACGAAAACAGAACGACACACCGGTTGTCCACAAGGACGCCCACAGAAGGATGCGACACATGGTTCGTCTGGCCCGGGAATCACTGGCCTTTGCGTCGGTGGCGAGTTTTGTCTGGATGATCTGCACCGTGGTCAGCTTCGTGCGCTGATCCGATGCGAATGGGGGAGGCGGCAGGCGTGAGCGAGGCGAATGAAGGCTTCGTCCACCTGCGGGTCCGCTCCGCCTATTCGCTGCTGGAAGGCGCCATCAAGGCCGACGTGATCGGGACGATGGCCCATGCCGCCGGCATGCCGGCCGTGGCCCTGACCGACCGGGCCAACCTGTTCGGCGCCCTGGAGTTCTCGGTCTCCACCAAGGGTGCAGGCGTGCAGCCGATCGTGGGCTGCGCCCTGCCGGTCAAGGGCATCGGCGAGCCGCCATTGACCCGCTGGGCGAAGACCCCCACCGTCGTCCTGCTGGCGCAGAGCGAGCAGGGCTATCTGAACCTCTCGGAGCTGTCTTCGGCGGCCTATCTCGAAATCGACGCCAGCGAGGAGCCGCACGTCTCGTGGGCGAAGATCTGCGCTCATTCCGAGGGCCTGATCCTGCTCTCAGGTGGGCCCGACGGGCCGGCCGATCCCTTGTTCGTGCAGGGCAAGGCCAAGGAAGGCCGCGCCGTGCTCGCCGAGATGCGCCGGGCGTTCGGCGACCGCTTTTATGTCGAATTGCAGCGCCACGGCCTTGCCGGGGAGGCGGCCGCCGAACCCGAACTGGTTGCCTTCGCCTATGACCAGGACACGCCCCTGGTGGCGACCAACGACGTCTATTTCAAAGCCGCCGCCATGCATCAGGCGCACGACGCGCTGCTGTGCATCGCCGACGGCGCCTTCGTTGGCCAGGACGAGCGGCGCCAGGTCACCGACCAGCACTGGTTCAAGCCGGCGGCGGACATGCGCGCGCTGTTCGCCGACCTGCCGGAAGCCTGCGACAACACCCTCGATATCGCCCGCCGCTGCGCCTTCATGGTGGCCAAGCGCGATCCGATCCTGCCCAGCTTCCCGACCAGCGAGGGCCGCAGCGAGGCCGAGGAGCTGACCTTCCAGGCCCGCGAAGGGCTGAAGGCCCGCATCGCGGCCGGCCAGGCCACGGCCTTCGATGCGGCGGACTACGAGGCGCGCCTGGAGAGAGAACTCGGCGTCATCATCCAGATGGGCTTCGCCGGCTACTTCCTGATCGTCTCGGACTTCATGAAGTGGGCCGTGGCGCACGACATTCCGGTTGGCCCGGGCCGGGGCTCCGGCGCCGGCTCGCTCACCGCCTGGGTTCTGCTGATTACCGGTCTCGATCCGTTGCGTTACGGGCTTATCTTTGAGCGTTTTCTTAACCCCGAGCGGGTCTCGATGCCCGACTTCGACATCGACTTCTGCCAGGAACGCCGCGACGAGGTGATCACCTACGTCCAGCAGCGCTACGGTCGCGACCGGGTGGCCCAGATCATCACCTTCGGCACGCTTCAGGCCCGCGCGGTGTTGCGCGACGTCGGGCGGGTGCTGCAACTCCCGCTGGGCCAGGTTGACCGCCTCGCCAAGATGGTCCCGGCGAATCCCGCCAATCCGGTGACGCTGGCCAAGGCTATCGAGATCGAGCCGCGCCTGCGCCAGGCCCGGGACGAGGACGAGGCGGTGGCCCGCCTGCTGGACATATCCCTCCAACTCGAGGGCCTCTACCGCAACGCCTCCACCCACGCCGCCGGCGTGGTGATCTCCGACCGGCCGCTGACCCAGCTTTCGCCGCTCTACCGCGACCCGCGCTCGGACCTGCCCGCCACCCAGTTCAACATGAAATGGGTCGAAAGCGCCGGCTTGGTGAAGTTCGACTTTCTGGGCCTGAAGACCCTGACGGTCATCCGCCGGGCCATGAAGCAACTGGAGAAGCGCGGCGCGGCCTTTCCTCTGGAGGGCCTGCCCCTCGACGATGCGCCGGCCTATGAGATCATGGCTTCAGGCCAGACGGTCGGGGTGTTCCAGATGGAAGGCCAGGGCATGCGCGACACCCTGCGCCAGCTCAGGCCCACCTCGCTGGAAGAGTGCACCGCGTTGATCTCGCTTTACCGGCCGGGCCCGATGGACTCCATTCCTGAGTACGTCGACGTCAAGATGGGCCGCAAGCCGCTCAACTTCTATCACCCCCTGCTCGAGCAGGTGCTGACCCCGACCTACGGCGTCATCGTCTACCAGGAGCAAGTGATGCTGATCGCCCGCATCATGGCGGGCTACTCGCTTGGCGAGGCCGACCTGCTGCGCCGCGCCATGGGCAAGAAGAAAAAGGAGGAGATGGACCAGCAACGGGCCCGTTTCGCCTCCGGCGCCGCCGAACGCGGGGTGGACAAGGGCCTGGCCGACACCCTGTTCGGCCTGATGGAGAAGTTCTCCGGCTACGGGTTCAACAAGTCCCACGCCGCGCCCTATGCGCTGATCGCCTATCAGACGGCCTGGCTGAAGGCGAACACGCCGGTCGAGTTCTACGCCGCCTCGATGAGCCTCGACATCTCCAACACCGACAAGCTGGCTGTCTTCTACCAGGACGCCAAGCGCCAGGGCGTGAAGATCAGGCCGCCCGATGTGAATCGGTCTTACGCCGATTTCGAGGTCGAGGACGGCGAGGTGCTCTATGCGCTGGGCGGCATCCGCAACGTCGGCCTCCAGGCCATGGAGCATGTGGCCAAGGTGCGGGCCGAGGGCGGACCGTTCCGCGACCTCTTCGATTTCGTCGAGCGGATCGACCCGCGGCAGGTGAACAAGCGCGCCTTCGAGACCCTGGCGCGGGCCGGGGCATTCGATTCGCTGGAGACCAACCGCGCGCTCACTGTCGCCGCCGCCGATGTGCTGGTGAGCCATGGCCAGGCGCTGGCCTCCGACCGTGCGGAGGGCAAGGTCAGCCTGTTCGGAGAGGACCTCAGCGGCGGGCACCGGCCGCGGATGCCCCGGGCCGACATGTGGACGCCGGTGGAGCGGCTGGACCAGGAACTGGCCGCGGTAGGCTTCTACCTCTCCGGACACCCGCTGGACGACATGGTCGAGGCCCTGCGCCGCAAGCGCGTGGACCTTCTGACCGACGCCATCGCCAAGGCGGAGGCGGGCGCGGAAGCCCTGCGCATGGCCGGCGTCGTGCGCCGCAAGCAGGAGAAGCCCGGTCGCACCGGCGAGAAGTTCGCCTTCGTGACGCTGTCCGACCCCACCGGCGAATATGAGGTGCTGTTCCCGCCCGAGGCGCTGCGCACCTGCCGCGACGCGCTTGAGCCTGGCAAGGCGGTGGCGATCCGGGTGCGCGCCAAGGCCAAGGACGGCGAGGTCCGCTTCTTCGGCGATAGCGCCGAACCGGTGGCCAAGGCGATCGAGAATGTGGTCGCCGGCCTGCGGGTCCACCTCGCGCCTCGCAGC